>JBKJNN010000061.1:0-63785 GCA_046593625.1 Gemmatimonadaceae bacterium
GGAACCAACAAGCTGATCGCGAAGCTCGCAGTCGAGCGCGCGAAGCCAAAGCCGGACAGCGGTGCGTCAGGTGTCCACATCGTGGACGCGGGCGCGGAGGAGGAATTTCTGCGCACCTTCATGCTGGCAGAAATTCCACTCGTTGGGCCCCGATTTCAGGAGCGGCTCTCCCGCTTTGGTATGACGGCGGTCACCGATGTACTTCAGTATGACCTGGCCACTCTTCGCAGCTGGCTGGGACAGCGCGAAGCCGAGTGGCTGTGGGAGCGCGTGCGGGGAATCAACTCTTCCGATGTCGAATCCCGGGGCGAGGCGAAGAGCATCAGCAGGGATGAGACGTTTGCAGGCGACCTCACCGACGACGCGGAACTGGAGCGGGAGCTGCATGCTCTCGTCAACCGCGCTGCGTTCGACCTGAGGGGAGATGGGCTCACGGCGAGAACTGTCACTGTGCGAATCAGGGACATGGATTTTCGCACGCGGTCAGCGCGAAGAACGCTCAGCGATGCCGTCGTATCCGACCGCGTTATCCTTGGCGTTGCGAAAGAACTGCTGGCAAAACTCCGCTCTGCGAGGCGCGTTCCCGCTCGGCTTCTTGGAGTAGTGTTGTCTTCGCTTTCGCAGGACCCCGAAGCCGACCAGCTCGCGCTGTTTGCAGCGCGCGCTGATCCACTCGCGGAAACAGATCGCGACCGCGTCCTGGCCAAAACTGTGGATCGGGTGCGGGAGCGGTTTGGCCCGGGCAGTGTCATGCCCGGATCGCTGACCCGCCCCGATCGCCGCCAGCGCTCAGGGCCGCTTTAGAAACTGTCGCTCGAAGTATTCGGCCGTCGCCGCGTTGACTTTCAGCCAGTTCGAATGCCGCATGAAGTGATGAGTGTCGTCCGGGATTATCAGCTCCTCGAACGGCACTTTCTGGGCAGCAAGCCGTCGTGCGAGATCTACCGTCTGGTTGAATCGAACGTTGCGATCGTCATCACCGTGAATCAGCAGCACCGGTGACCTCCATGTCTTCATGTACGAAACCGGAGAAGATGTCCACGCCGTCTCCAGTGCTTTCGCAAGGTCCGGCGCTTCCTCGTAGCGATCGCGATTCATCAATCCGCGCGAGCGTTCAGTGGTCCAGTCGTGGACGCCGTGTATGTCGACACCGGCCGCGAACAGATCCGAGTTGCGGGCAAGCGCCATGGCGGTCAGAAATCCCCCATAAGAGCCGCCGTAAATTCCAATCCGCGCGGGGTCGACAAAGGGCTGATCTCTCAGCCATTCAGCCGCGCGACGCACGTCCTGATACTCGGATGCACCCTGGGAGCCCGCCTCACTCGCCTGCTGGAAGTCCCGGCCATATCCGATTCCAAGGCGATAGTTGACCGAGAGAACAACGAAGCCCCGGCTCGCCAGGTACTGATTGAGAGCGTAGGCGTTGGAGTAATAATCCGAGTAGTTCCAGCCGAGCAGCATTTGTCGCGGCGGGCCTCCATGTACATATACGATTGCCGGTCTGCGGCCCGCTGTTGCGCCTGATCTGAAGAGCTGTGAGTGGACCTCGGTGCCATCAGGTGATTTGAGCACCACCTGAGTCGGAGTTACAAGCTGCGCCGGGAACGTCGAAGGAATTCGGTCGCTGCCAATCCAGGTCGGATTGCCTCCCTCAAACGGCATGACCGCAGGAAGCGGAGGACGCTGAGCTGTTGCACCGATGTATGCGATGAATTTTCCATCGCCAGTTGCTACAGGCCTCCACTCGAGCCCTGCGCCCGGTGTAAGCACGGTCGGCTCAGCGCGATCCACCGGGACTTTCACGACGTGCCGCCGGTCGATGTCGTTGACGTCCTTGCCGGCGTTTCCGGCAAAGAGGAGAAACCGTCGGTCGGGACTCAGGCTGACGTGCTCCGCCATGTAATTGCCAGGCGTCAGCAGCAGCGCGCTTCCGCCGGCTTCAGGAACAGAATAGAGGTGCGCCTGTCCGTCGGCGTTGGAGAGAAACGCAATTCTGCCGTTCGCTGCCCAGTGGAGATTTGTGCCGCCATGCGTCGAGGGGTATGAGCTCGCCGGTGCCTTCCATATTTTCCTCGCCGCACCCGTTGCTGCATCTGCAGTCCAGATCTCCCACTCTCTGTCCTGACGCACGAGAACAGAATCGGGCGCGCCTCCGCTCCCGGCGGTTCGCACGTACGCGATTCGCACTCCGTCAGGTGACCAGCGGGGAGATGCGTCGCGTGAAGAAGAAGGCGCCATCCACGTGACGGGAGTCGAATCGCCGGAAAACACGCCGATGAATGAGTGATCGCCGCGGTTGGAGACAAACGCAATGCGGCTGCCGTCAGGGGACCACTGCACTCCACCCAGCTCACCGTTCACCGCGATCAGTTTTCTCGCCGCAGATGATCCGTCCACCGGCACCTTCCATATCTGCCGCTCCTTCACGAACACAAGGTCGGCGCCTCCGGGTGAAAGCTCAGGGTCATCACCCTCTGCAAGCAGCTTTGGGAGGCAGGCCGCTGCCCCGCACGACTCAAAGGGAACTCTCCATATCTGGATCTTGGGAGCCGCCGGATTGGAAGTTGGGTTCGGCGGCGGATTCAGCCAGTTAGAGGAGTGCTCGCCGCCGCGAACGTAGACGACGTGCCTGCCATTCGAGGAAATTGCAACACTTGTCAGCTCCTGTCCGTCATCTACCAGGTAGCTCGTGATCCTTCGCGCTTTCCAGCCCGGAGCCTCGGCAACCCAGATATTTCGCAACCCGCTTTCATTGAACGTCCACGCTATCCGATTCCCGGAAGACGCGACATTCAGCTCGTCCGGAAACGGGTAGCTGCGGATCTGCTCGATGGAGAATCCGGGCCGAGTCTGCGCCTGAACGGGCGCGATGGCAAGTACGAGCACGGCGAGGGTGCGACAAAGGTATTTTGACATGGGCGCAAACTTCAGGCGATGACGTGACGATTCGCAAGAGAGGCCATAATGTTCGGAATTGTTCTGACTCTGCTGCTGGCAGCGTTGGTGTGGGGAATTCTCATATTCAACCGACTGGTCCGGTCGCGGAATCAGGTGCGCACCGCGTGGGCTGACATCGACGTTCAGCTTCGGCGGCGCCACGACCTGGTGCCGCAACTCGTCGCCGCTGTGAAGGGCTACGCTGGCCATGAACAGGGAGTCCTCACGGCGGTCACTGAGCTGCGAACGCGAGCACTCGCCATCACCAGCCCGGCAAAGCTCGGCGAGGTCGAAGCCGGATTGGAGCGAGCACTCACGGGTCTGTTCGCATTGAAGGAAGCCTATCCGGACCTCAAGGCGAACGAAACGTTTCTCCAGCTTCAGCGCGATCTTGTTGGCGTGGAAGACCAGCTTCAATATGCGAGGCGTTTCTACAATGGTGCTGTTCGCGAATACAACACGGCCATCGAGCGCTTTCCGGGAATGCTGATCGCCAACGCAGCCTCGTTCACCGAGAAAGAATTTTTCAGCGCCGAAGCGGAAGATCGTCCCGCTGTTGCGGTAGATCTGTCATGAACATGCGCGCCGCTCTCCCTGCTGTTGCACTTCTGTTCGCGTGTACGCTGGGCGCGCAGGAGCGCATTCTTTCCTACGATACGAAAATCGACGTGCGCAGCGATGCCAGCCTCGACGTGACGGAACAGATCACCGTTCGGGCAGAGGGCCAGCAGATCCGGCGTGGCATTTATCGCGATGTGCCGACGCGGTATACCGATCGCTTCAACAACCGAGTGCGTGTTGACCTCGAAGTACTGAGTGTCCAGCGCAACGGGCTGAACGAGCCGTGGTTTATCGAAAAGATGAGGAACGGCATTCGAATCAATACGGGTAACGACGACTTCCTTCCTGTCCCAGCGGAATACACCTATACACTGCACTACCGCACCACGCGTCAGCTCGGATTCTTCGATGACCACGACGAGCTCTACTGGAATGCGATTGGCACCGGCTGGGTATTCCCGGTTGAGAAAGGCACGGTGGAAGTCCGGCTGCCGGTTGCGGTACCCATCAGCCAGCTGCACGCCGAGGCGTACACTGGTCCTCAGGGGGCGAAGGGGAGCGCGTACGTTGCGGAGTTGCCCGAGCCCGGCGTTGCCCGCTACCGACTGACGCAGCCGCTTCAGCCCAACGAAGGCTTTACCGTCGTGTTGACGTTTCCAAAGGGCCTGATTGCAGCGCCTACTTCGGGCAATCGCGCTGAGTGGTTCCTTCGGGACAATCGCGGGGTGTTGGTAGCGCTGGTGGGCCTCGTGATGCTGCTCGGGGTCATGTTGCGCCAATGGCGCCGCCATGGCCGCGACCCTGAGAAGGGGATCGTGATTGCTCGCTACGAGCCGCGACCGGGCCAGACTCCCGCCGGTTTGCGCTTTCTCAAGAGAATGGGATACGACACCCGCTGCTTTTCCGCGGACGTGCTCGCGCTCGCCGTTGCCGGAGCGTTGCGCATCCACCGCGACAAGAAAATGTTCGGCGAGAAGTGGCGTCTCGAGCGCACGGCTCCGAGCGGCGGCGCCCCTATCTCGACAGGGCAACAGAAACTGCTCGACCTTCTTTTCGCGTCGCAAGCTCAGACGCTCTTGCTGGACGACTCGAATGCAGCAACTCTGACGCGTGCCCGCGAGGCGCACAGCAAGCTGCTCGACGCCGAGTATAAGCCGGAGTACTTCGCGACAAACGGAAGGCAGATAGTGCTCGCTTTCCTGATTGCAGGTCCATTCGCATTCGTTGCCTTTGCCGTCTCAGGCGGGTTCGGCATCCCGGCAATTGTCGTCATCTCGATTCTGATGCTCGTCTCCCTCATCGTCTTCGCATTTCTGGTGCGCTCACCAACGCTCGCGGGCCGGGCGCTGCTCGATGAGATAGAGGGGCTGGAGATGTACATGAAGGTGGCCGAGCGGGACGAGCTGAGGAGCATTCGCGGGCCGGACGAGCCGCCGCTGGATGCCCGTCGGTATGAAGCACTGCTGCCTTACGCGGTGGCCCTCGACGTCGAGGATGCGTGGACCGAAAGATTCACTCTCGCTGTGGGTGCCGCGGAGGCAGCCATGGTGGCTAACAACATGACGTGGTACAGCGGTCGCGGGCCGATATCGAACATGGGTGATTTTTCGCGCGCGGTGGGCTCGAGTCTTGGCAGCACCATATCATCTGCCTCCAGCCCACCGGGATCGAGCTCCGGGTCAGGCGGCGGCGGATCGTCCGGAGGTGGCGGAGGAGGTGGCGGCGGCGGCGGGCGATGAATCTTCGTTGCGGCTTGTCGTGTAGTGTCTGTATGACATGCGCCCCACGCCAAACTGAAACAACGCCATGACGCAGGCTGCCGGCACCAGGCTGAAGTCCCAGATTGCCGTCCTCACCGGCGCGCTTGCCGCAATGTGGATTGCCTTCGCCGCAACGTGGCTGTCTGGAGGAGCGTTGTTGTCGCTGGGAGTGATCCCGCGGAATGTGCTCGGGCTTCGTGGAATTCTGTTCGCGCCCTTTCTTCACGGCAGCTTTGCCCACCTGCTTGCCAACAGCATCTCCTTCGTGCTGCTCGGCTGGCTCGTGATGCTGCGTGACAGGAGACATTTTACGTACGTGACCATTCTTGCTGCGGTGACTTCCGGGCTGCTGGCCTGGCTCGTCGGTGCGCCAGGATCGGTTCACGTCGGCGCGAGCGGAGTGATCTTTGGCTACCTTGGATTTCTCATGTTGAGCGGCTGGTACGAGCGTAGCTTCGGCAGCATTCTTCTCAGCATTGTCGTCACCGTGCTGTGGGGCGGTCTCGTCTTTGGAGTAATGCCGGGCCAGGCCGGAATCAGCTGGCAGGCGCACCTTGGCGGATTTGTCGGCGGAGTGCTCGCGGCGCGTGCGTTCAGGGTATCTCGGGCGACAAGTATGCTGAGCGCTTTTTGAATCAACGCAGCGTCGTTCAGGTGTCGGGTTTTACCAAGAGTTACAAGTCCTTTGTTGCTGTGGACGATGTCTCGTTTGACGTGTACGATGGCGAGATCTTCGGATTGATCGGACCCAACGGTGCGGGGAAGACAACAACAATGGAGTGCGTGGAGGGATTGCGCATTCCGGATAGTGGGACGATCTCCGTCCTGGGTCTCGACCCGTTCAGGGAAGTCAACAAGCTTCAGCAGCGGATAGGTGTGCAGCTTCAGGAAGCGCAGCTGCAGAAGCGGATCAAGGTTCGCGAGGCGGTCTACCTGTGGACCGATCTGTACAACCGGAAGAAGTCGGACGGTGACCGCCTGCTCGAGCAGCTCGGACTGGATGAAAAGCGCGAATCATGGTTCATGAATCTCTCCGGCGGCCAGAAGCAGCGCCTGTTCATTGTCCTGGCACTTGTAAATGATCCCGAAGTGGTTTTTCTGGATGAGTTGACCACCGGGCTCGATCCTCAGTCAAGGCGCACTATCTGGGACCTGGTGCGAGGAATACGCGAGCGGGGCAAAACGGTTTTTCTGACGACACATCTTATGGAGGAGGCAGAGCGCCTCTGCGATCGCGTTGCAATCATGGAGCGTGGACGAATCATAGATGTGGACACTCCGGAGAGACTCGTACGCAGACATTGTCCTGAGCGGGAAGTCAGTCTCATCACGCATGATCCTGAGGCCGAGGCAAAGTTCCGCGCGCTCGCAGGAGTGGACAGCGTCGTCAGCGCGGGCGGCAGGATATCGATCAGGGGGAAGGAGGAGGATCTCATCACCGAGGTGATCCACTGCATCTCCGAGAACCGGATTCATGTCACCGACTTTAGAACTGTTCTTCCGAATCTCGAGGACGTGTTCATCAAGGTGACCGGACATTCCATCCGCGACTGAATGATTCTGCGCGGTCTGGTCCGCCTCACATGGATCGAGGTCAAGGTTTTCTTCCGCGAGCCCCTTGGCGCTCTCGGTACCGTCTTCATGCCTGTGCTGGTCTTCGTGCTGCTCGGACGAGTCGGAACGAACATCATTCCGAAGAGCAATTTCGCGTCGAGCAACGTGTTCAAGATCGACGTGCCGGTATTTGCGGCGATTCTCATCGCGCTCAACGCGGTGCTTTCGCTGGTAGCGATTATTTCCATTTACCGGGAAGGCGGCATTCTCAAGCGGCTGCGCGCCACGCCTCTCAGGTCGTCCACGATTCTCACGGCGCACGTGATGGTCAAGCTGCTGCTGACGGCCGCAACGCTCCTGCTTACGCTGGTGATTGGCATGCGGTCATACCCGATCAGGGCCGACGTTCCGTGGTTCAGTTTCGGATTGGCACTCCTCATTGCGACGTGGAGTATCCTGTCTGTCGGATTTCTCATCGCGAGCATTGTTCCTACGGCGCGGTTTGCGCAGCCGATTGGCGCCGTGATTCTCTATCCAATGCTGGCGCTTTCGGGATTGTTTGTACCGCTCGCATCCATGCCCGCGCTCCTGCGCAACGTTGCCCACATGCTTCCGCTCACGTATGCGGTTTCGCTCCTGCGCGGCATGTGGGCAGGAGAAAGCTGGATGGCACACGCGGGCGATGTGGGCGCGCTCGTCGCTGTATTCGTGGTCTGCACAGCCGTTTCTTCCAGGGTCTTCCGCTGGCAATAGGCGCTGTGCCTTGCTGACACCCTGGTAACCGAGCAGTTTTTCGGGGCGACCGTTCAACTGTCGAGTCGCATAACCAGAGGCGGAATTGATGCGATCAGGACTTGCAGGAATACTCATGAACTTCGGCGTGCTTTTTCTCTCCTTTGGAGGGGTGATTCTGCTGATTGCCGGGCTCGGCCTGAAATACGGCACGCGGGAAGCGCTGGGGGGAGCCGGATTGATGTCCCTGGTGATGCTGCTGGTTGGCGCAGTGCTGTTTGGTGCCGGCTTCATGGGGGGCAGGCGATCGGAATCCACCACGCCGCGATGAATCGCTATGTAGCGCTGCTCGCGGCGAGTGCGCTCTCGTTGACCCCGGCTGGCGCGCAGTCACCCGACACCGCCTGGAGTCTGTCGTCGCTCGTAAACAGGCCTTCGAGCGAGCTCGCGAACGTGGTGAACCGCTATTCGAGCGACCTCTCGTCGGTCACCAGGCGCTACGATGCCAGTGACTCGCCGAGCCAGCGTAAGCGCATGCGCGATTTCTATGCAGACTGGCAGAGGCGCCTCGCGGCCGTCGATTTCACTGCCCTCAGCCAGGAGGGCAAGGTCGACTATGTGCTGCTCGACAAGGAATTAAAGCACGAGATGGTGCTTCTCGACCGCCGGGAAAAGCAGCGCACCGAAACGGCGGCACTCCTGCCTTTTGCAGACCGCCTGCTTGTCCTTCAGGATTCGCGTCGCGACCTCGCGCCGGTCAACCCGCGCACGGCAGCGAGCACACTCGCTGCGATTGCAAAGCAGGCCGACAGCCTGCGCGCGCTGTTCGAGTCAGGCGCAGCCCGGCCCGAGACAGGCGCGAAAGGAAAGAATGCCGCGCATGCGGTGGCCCCGACAGTATCGAAGACGGTCGCCAACCGCGCTGCCGATGACCTCGATGACATTCGTCGCGTCACCTCGAGCTGGTACCGCTACTACGACGGCTACGATCCGCTTTTCACGTGGTGGACCAAGGATCCGTACAAGCGGCTGGACGAATCCCTCAACCGCTATACCCGAACTCTTCGTGAACGCGTGGTCGGTTTGAAACCGGCAGATGCAGAAGGTGCTGCGAACAGTGGTCCGATAGTTGGCGATCCGATCGGACGAAAGGGCCTCGACGAGGACCTGAAGTACGAAATGATTCCCTACACGCCCGAAGAGCTGATTGCCATCGCGGAGCGCGAGTACGCCTTCAGTCTGAGCGAGATGAAGAAGGCCTCTCGCGAAATGGGCTTTGGTGACAACTGGAAAGCGGCGATGGAGAAGGTAAAGAACACGTATGTCGAGCCCGGCAAGCAGCCAGATCTGATCCGAGACCTTGCCCGTCAGGCCGAGACAATCTTCGACCAGCACGACTGGGTGACGATTCCTCAGCTGGCGCGCGAAGACTGGCGCATGGAGATGATGAGTCCAGAGCGGCAACGGGTGGCTCCGTTCTTCCTCGGCGGCGAGTCAATCATCGTTTCGTATCCTACTGCGGAGATGACTGACGAAGAGAAGACGATGAGCTTTCGCGGAAACAATCCGCACTTCTCGCACGCAGTAGTGTTCCACGAATTGAATCCCGGTCACCATCTCCAGGGTTTCATGACGGCGCGTTACAACTCTCACCGGCGCATCTTCGGCACTCCGTTCTGGAACGAAGGGCAGTCGCTGTACTGGGAGATGTTTCTCTGGGACCACGGCTTCCACTCCAGTCCGGAGGACAGGATTGGAGCGTTGTTCTGGAGAATGCACCGCAGCGCCCGCATCATCTTCTCGCTCAGTTTCCACCTCGGCAAGATGACGCCCGATCAGGCCATTCAGTTCCTCGTTGATACTGTCAATTTCGAGCGTGCCAATGCTGAAGGCGAGGTCCGCCGCTCGTTCAACGGCAGTTACGGTCCGCTCTACCAGATAGCGTATATGATCGGTGGCCTGGAACTGCGTGCGCTGCACAAGGAGCTCGTCGATTCCGGAAAAATGACCAATCGCGCGTTTCATGACGCAGTTCTTCAGGGTGGACCGATGCCTATTGCGATGGTTCGGGCACGGCTCGCCAATATCAGCATGACGCGCGACGGCCCGGCTCCGTGGAAGTTTGCTGCAGACCTCCCGCCGCCGGCGCCGGCACCCTTCAGGTAGGGGCTACTGCTCATTTTCTCGGGACTTCCTCCACCAGGTAGTCGCCCAGATGGAGTTTATACGGGTCCGGGGTTTGTGACTCATTCCGGACCTCTGCGGCGGCGAGGTGGTAGTACCCGGGGGCTCAGCGGACTGACGCCTGGTTACCCCGCCAGTCACGGGCTGAACATCCGATAAGCCGCGCGCCGATACCTGATCGTGTAGCAGCAGCCCTGGCCCATTACTATAGATAGCGCACCAAAGCGCCGCTGCGGCGGCGTATCACTTGCAAATGGAGTTAGTTCATGCGCCCTATAAGCCAGATGATAGACCTCATGACCGGGGGGGCAGATCGTCCTATCAGGCGTCTGTTCGCCTATTATATCGTGCTCGGCGCGGCGGTCTTCGCCCTGGTGTATTTCATTCCGGCGGCCGACAGCCTGCTGATCGGCAAGGGTCTGGCTGAAACGGGCGCTTCGCAGGATGCCGGCACAATCCTGCAGGACGGACTGTCGAAAACAGGTGGCAGCTCCGGCGATATCTCCATCGGTGCCCAGTCGCTCCTTGGGCTCGTCGGCACCACCGGAATGATCCTGCTGGGGACGCTCATCGTGATGCTCCCTGTCACGTGGGTCTACATGTCGGCTCGCAATATCCCGGGTCACAGCCAGGCGGTAGTCCAGACGCTGATTATTCTGCCCCTCGTCGTTGCCGGCATCATTCTCATCGTGCGGGATAGTCTCGCACTGGCGTTTAGCCTTGCAGGTGTCGTGGCTGCGGTACGGTTCAGGACGACGATGAAGGATCCGCGCGACGTCGTTTACATCTTTCTGGCAATCGCGGTTGGATTTGCGGCAGGGGTTCAGACGCTGGCGGTTGGAGCTGTACTGACAATCGTCTTCAACCTGATAATTCTGTTGCAGTGGCGCTATGAGTATGGTCGCAACGTGTTGACGCCGACTGCTGCTGCCCAATGGGAAGGGCCGCTCTTCGCACTTGCATCGAGCAACGAGATCGACGGCGTCCCCGACCGCGATCTCGTGCTGACGCTTCCCCCGGATACTGCCAAGGCGCTCGCCGAGCGTTTCGACCGTGTAAGCGAGGTTCTCGGAAACAAGAAGTCGAAGCCGCGTTTCAGCGCTGTCCTTTCGATCACCAGCGATCACGTGGCAGAAGCGCAGCGGGTGCTGGAAAAGGTGCTGGATGACAAGGCCAAGCGTTGGCGTCTCGATGAGGTGGTGACGCATACCGGCAAGCCATCGGAGATCTATTATCTCGTCAAGCTGAAGAAATCTGTCACTCGCGATGAGTTCCTCACCGCAATTCGTGCTGGCGCGGATGACTTCATCGTCAACGCTGACCTCGAGAGCCGCGACCCTTCAGATCACGACGTGCGCGCAGAATGACTCAGTGGAGCCGCATTGCGCTTGTCGCAGGTGCGGCAGCGCTCGTTTCCGGTTGCCGGTCTGACGCCGAGGCGTCGAGTGCCGAGGCTTCGCTCCTTTCAGCGCGCGAGCAGCGCCTGGCTGCGCAGCTCGACAGTCCCGCGGTGGGCTCAGTCAAAAAGCCGCTGGCGATGTGGATCATGCCTAAGGCGCTTAGAGAAATCTCGGGGCTCGCGCTGACGTCGGATGGCCGCCTCCTCGCTCATGATGACGAGATTGCGAAGATCTACGAGATAGACGCGCGCAAGGGCGTAATCCTGAAGAGCTTCATGCTCGGCAAGGGAATTCACGGAGACTTCGAGGGGATTACAATCGCCGGCTCGGAGATTTTTCTGCTGATGAGCAAGGGAGTGCTGTATCAGTTCCGCGAAGGCGGCAACGAAGCGCGGGTTCCGTACACTAAGCACGACACCAAGCTTGGAAAGGAATGCGAATTTGAGGGAGTGGTGTACGAGCAGGACAGTGCCTGGCTGGTACTTCCGTGCAAGATCGTTCACACCAAGGATCTCCAGGACGATCTCGTACTGTACCGCTGGAAAATTGGTTCGTCCAACAAGGAGGGACTGTCGATGCTGACGGTACCGCTGAGCGAGGTCATTGGTTCGAACAAATGGAAGAAATTCAGGCCGTCAGACATCACCATTGATCCCGCGACCGGGAACTACGTTCTGATTTCATCGCTCGACAAGGGAATCGCGGTGGTCACCCCGGGCGGAGACGTCGTCTGGTCCGGTCCGCTTCCGGGAAAGCATCATCAGCCCGAAGGCGTCGCAATTACGCGTGACAGCGTTCTTATAATCAGCGACGAGGGATCGTCGAAACCTGCAGCAATAACGCTTTACCGCTGGCATGTGCCGGCTCCAGGAGAGGGACTTCAGTGATGATCGGTTGTCGTCGGCGCTCATGTGCGCTCGGATTGGGAGCAGTTGCAGCGATTACTGCGCTCTCGACGCAGCCAGTGTCAGCTCAATCTCCAGTTGTCGCCGGCATCGGCCCTGACAGTGTCACAGTTGTGGCGGGACCCGACTTCGCGGCGGGCAGCTTCCATCGCAGCATGCTCGGAGACAACTATCGCGATCTGTGGACAATGCCGGTAAAGCTCCCGGTTCTCCATCTGGAAAAGTACGCGGGAGGAATTACCGCAACCAAGGCGGGCGGAGGCAATCAGACCAAGTCGCTGCGTTTTGCAAACTCCGACAGCCTCGAGTTTGTATTCCGGCCGATCCACAAGGAAGGAGTAAACCTTCCCGACAGCTTCGAAGGCACTTTCATCTGGTGGGTCTTCAAGGATGCGGGAAGCGCCTCGCATCCAGCCGCTACCGTGGCGCCTGTGCAGATCATGGAACTGGCGGGCGTGCGCCATCCATCGCCTGTGCTGGTCGTGATGGGAGATGACCCGCGACTTGGTGAGTTCCGAGAGAAGTATGCGGGCATGGTCGGAACCATCGAGGAATACCCTTCAATTCCGAAGCAGGGAAAGCCGTATGCCGGCGCTGTCGAGATTCTCGACGCTGAAGAGCTGCTGAAGGCCATCAACAAGAGTCCCGAAACCCGAGTCGATGCTCACGCGCTGCTCAGGGCGCGGCTTGCAGATCTCTTCATCGGTGATAACGACAGGCACGCCGACCAGTGGAAGTGGGCACGGTTTTCCAAAGACGGTTTGTTTGAGCCCATCGCCCGCGACCGCGACAAAGTGTTCATCGCGTACAAGGGAACAGTACTCGACCTCGCGCGCGTTGCGGTCCCCGCACTAGTGGATTTCACGCCACAGTATTCCAGTTCAACCGCACTCTTCGAAAACGCGACCCAGTTTGACCGCCGTATCCTCGGCGGCCTGGATAAGTCTGTCTGGGAATCGACAGCTCGCGATCTTCAGCGCCGGTTCACGGATGCCGTAATCGATCGCACCATTGCCTCCATGCCGCGCGAGTACGCCGCAGGTTCTCGTGACCTGAACCGCATTCTTCGTCTGCGGCGCGACGGCCTGCCCGCAGCCGCGATGAAGTACTACGCTGAGCTGTTCGCCGTAGCGGACGTTCACGGCACCGATGCAGCAGACCGCGCGTCGGTGATGCGGCGTGCCAACGGCTCCGTTGACGTAACACTCCAGTCGGGAACAGATGCGCCCTGGTTCCAGCGCCACTACGACCCCTCCGACACGCAGGAAATTCGCATCTATCTGCACGATGGAGACGATACAGCGCTTGTCACGGGAACCGCCGACGAGAGTATCAAGGTTAGAATCCTCGGCGGCAACGGAAACAATTCTCTTGCCGACGAATCGGTGGTGGGCGGAGAGCGCGGCGAAACCGTGCTCTACGATGTGGGGAACGTGACCAATGTCGTGTATGCGCGCGACACCGCGAAGGAGCGCACGAGCTTTGTGGATGCGCTCAACAGTTATTACAATCGCCGCCCGCAAGTTCACGGAAACGGAACTCTCAATCTTCCCAACCAGAACGATCACGGGGCTTCGATTCAGCCAGTATTTGGTCTGAAGACCGGACACGGGCTTGGACTCGTTCCAAAGATAGGTGTCGCCCGGTATACCTACGGATTCAGGAAGATTCCGTATGCCAGCATGATGCAGCTGGATGTCGCCCGATCTACTGCAACACATGGTTATCGCGCCAACCTGTTCGGCGACAAGCGCTACGAAAGCTCCGACTTCCACGCCAGTGCGGCAGCGAGCGTTTCGCAGCTCGAAGTCATTCAGTTTCGCGGATTCGGCAATCAGGTCCCTGACGACGACAACCCGTTCTACGACGTGAAGCAGACTCAGTGGCAGTTCCGGCCGGCGGCGGGCTTCCTGTTTGCGCCCGGCAGCGTCATTTCCGTCGGCCCGGTTGTGCGCTATACCACGACCGACAGCGTTGCCAACTCGTTCATTTCGTCGCAGCGCCCATACGGATTCAGGCCGTTTGCGCAGGCGGGCGTTCAGGCGGCAATGCATTACGAAACGCGCACCTATCCTGATTCCTCTAAACCCCGCGCAGTGCTCAACATGACTGCGAGCGGATACCCGGCAATGCTGGATGCCTCCTCTTCATACCAGGCAATCGAAGGCGTGGCGCTCACCTACATCACGCTACCGATTCCGAACAAGCCCGTTGTAGCGCTGAGAGGAGGAGGCAAGAAACTGTTCGGTAGCTTCCCATATTTCGATGCGGCATTCCTCGGAGGCGGAAGCTCGTTCCGCGCCGAGCACCGGCAGCGCTATGCGGGGAATGCAACGCTGTTTGGTTCGGCGGAGTTGAGAGTTCCCCTCGCCGATTTCGCTTTCATCCTTCCGCTCAATATTGGAGCGCTCGGGTTTTACGATGCCGGACAGGTTTACGCTGATGGCGAAACGAACAGCGGATGGCACACTGCCGCCGGTGGTGGATTCTGGATCGGCGCGCCCAATCCCGGAAAGAATGTGAATGTGCTGTTCACGAATCGCAGCAATCGCCGGGTCATCGTGAGTCTCGGATTCGCGTACTGATCGAAGCGCCGCAACGAGCGCGTACGGTTCCGCTGTTGTCGCTGGCTCGATCAGTAGCCAGCGCGTGCATTGCAGCAATTGTCCTGATCAACGCTGCGTGCAAGCCCGCTGAACGCGAGACACCTCCGCCGGCGCACGCTCCCGCGTACGAAGTTGCCGCGAGCGGCGCAGCACTGCTCATCGGAGCGGGAGACATCGGCAAGTGCGGCAGCATTGGTGACGAGCGCACTTCGCAGCTTGTAGACAGTGTTCTGAAGGCGGACAGCTCCAGCGGGGTTACGACCGTCGTCTTTACGCTTGGAGACAACGCGTACCCGGCAGGCCTCGACAGGGATTTCGTCAATTGCTTCAAGCCCACATGGGGTGATCCGGACAAGTCGATCATGAAGCTCATCCGTCCGTCTATCGGCAACCACGATTTTCAGTCCCGTCGCGGCGCGGCTTACTACAGATACTTCGGCGCGCGTGCAGGCCCTGCGTTCAAAGGATACTATAGCTATGACGTAGCCGACTGGCACGCTATCGTACTGAACAGCGAGATCGAAATGAACGGATCTTCAGCAGAGCGCGCAGCTCAGACCGCGTGGCTGAAGAGAGACCTCGCGGGGAATGCAAAACTCTGCACGCTGGCGTATTTTCACCGACCGCGCTTCAGCTCCGGCGCCCACGGCTCCAATGCATCGATGAGCGACTTCTGGAAAATACTGGGTGAAGGCGGAGTCGACCTGGTGCTGAACGGACACGAGCATCACTACGAACGGTTCCTGCCGCTGAATGCGGCCGGCAACCTCGATTCTCTGAATGGAATGGAAGAAATAATTGCGGGAACCGGCGGCGGGCCACTGACGGGAATACGATCGGTACTCACTGCCAACTCGGCAGCGCAAATCCAGGGACACTGGGGCGTGCTGATGGTCACACTCGGCCCAAGCGAGTACCGCACAGTGTTTCTCGACGTAAAGGGTCGTCCGTGGGATCCTTCGGGCCGGAAATGTCATTGATGGAAAAACCCGCAGACTCCCCCGATGGCGTCAATCCGGCTGAGGCGCGCGAATCGGCCGACATCGCTGCCACGGCTGATATTCCGGATGCGGTCCCTATCCTCGATGCGACGGATGCTCTGGCAGTACCCGAAGATATTGCCCCTGAACTCAATCAGGCGTCCCGCAAGGAGCGTCGGCGTCTGGGAAAGCGGCGCGGCACTCCCCAGGCGGGCAAAGCCGGGCTGGCTGGAGAAGACGCAACCTGGGTGAGGGACCGCCTCTCCCGCCATCACATCATCTCGGCGCATCACTTTGCCGAAGGCGCAAAGGACATCGAAGCACATGGCGGTGACATTCCCCAGGACGACAAATGGCGCTATCGCGCCTATGTCACTGCCTCCGTTCTCTCGTCTGTCGCATATCTCTCGGCCTCTATCAACGAGTTGTATCTCGAAGTGAGGAAACTGAGCGACTCCGGAGAGCCGCAGGTGCGCCGCGAGCTGGATCTTCTCATCAAGGCGTGGCCACGTATTTCGAAAGTGCAGGTGCTCCAGCGGTATCAACTCGCGCTCTCGGTTGCAGACGCTGACCAGTACAACCCTGACAACATGCCGTACCGGGACGCGTGCAACCTCGTGCAGCTTCGCGACGCACTGCTCAGTTACGACCCCGAGTGGGACGACGACAGCGGCAAGCACCATTCGCTGGAATCCCGGCTGATCAACACTTTTGCACCCAGTCCACTTATGTCTTCGCAGCGGCCCTGGTTTCCCGACCGGTGCCTTGGTTCAGGATGCGCAAAATGGTCGGTGAGAACGGTTCAGCTGTTCGCAAACGACTTCTATCACAGAATGGCCCTTCCAGGACGTCCGCTCGTCGGGGGCGAGGCGCCCGAGTAGCACTCACGGTTCAACAGGAGAAAGAGCTTGATCGAAAGCGCCGTATTTCGCCGCGTGATTCCGCTGGTCGCCGTTTTTTCGTTTTCGTTCGCCGCTCCCGCGCAGTCGCAGCGGGATGAGAGCCGGGCTGCTGACTCGATCATCTTCAATTATCCTGCGAATCCGCGGCTCGATGCACTGAAAGCGGAAGCTGCCAGAGAGATTGACGCGCGCGCCAAACAGATCCAGGTGATGGTGGATCAGGTCTTTTCGTATGCCGAACTTGGATTCCAGGAGTTCGAAACCTCGAAGTATCTGACGGGTGTGCTCGAGCAGAACGGATTCAAGGTCCAGCGGGGCGTTGCGGGAATTCCTACGGCGTTCGTCGCGCGCTGGGGATCAGGCAAGCCGGTGATTTCCCTCGGTTCGGACATCGATGACATACCGCAGGCCGGACAGAAGCCTGGAGTCGGTTACAGCGATCCGATCATCGCGGGCGCGCCGGGACACGGCGAGGGTCACAATTCCGGAATGCCGCTCAATATTGCTGCCGCGATCGTAGTGAAGAACATCATGCAGCGCGAAAAGCTGCCCGGCACTATCGTGCTCTGGCCTGGAGTTGCCGAAGAGTTGATGGCGGGGAAAGCGTTTCTCGTTCGCGATGGTGTTTTCAAGGACGTGGACGTCACGCTGTTTGCACATGTCTCCGACGAGTTGGGCGTTCAGTGGGGACAGACTGCGAACAACGCCCTCATCTCAGCCATTTTCAAGTTCAAGGGGTCGAGCGCTCACGCTGCTGGCCAGCCGTGGCGCGGGAAGAGCGCGCTCGACGCCGTGATGCTGATGGCGCAGGGATGGGAGTTCAAGCGGGAGCACATGCAGCTCGCGCAGCGTTCGCACTACGTGATTCGCGACGGAGGCGATCAGCCGAATGTCGTGCCAAGCACCGCGAGTATCTGGTTCTATTTCCGGGAGAGGGACTACCCTCGCACGCTCGCCATGTTCGACGCGGCAAAAAAGATGGCTGACGGTGCCACGCTCATGACCGACACAAAGATCGATACGGTCATGATGGTTGGCTCGGGATGGAGCCCTCATTTCTCCAGGCCTGTAGCCGAGACGATGTACAGGAACATCGAGAAAGTGGGAATGCCTGTCTGGGATGAAAAGGATCAGGCGCTCGCAAAGGGGATTCAGCGCGAGCTGAATTCTCCAGACAGCGGTCTCAGCGTGCGCGCGGGACGTCTGAGCGGTCCGGTGAGCGAATCTGCAAGAACTGGCGGCGGATCGGATGACATCGGCGACGTCAGCTGGACCGTGCCGACGATTACCCTTCGCTATCCATCCAACATTCCGGGAATGCCTGGCCACAACTGGGCCAATGCTATCTCAATGGCGACTCCCATTGCACACAAGGGAGTGGTTGCGGGGGCAAAAGTTCAGGCCATGACGATGCTGGACATCCTCATGACGCCGAAGCTTGTGACTGATGCGTGGGAATATTTCAACAACGTTCAGACGAAGACAGTCAAGTACACCCCGTTCTTTGCACCAACTGACAAACCTGCGATATGGCTCAACGCCGAGTTGATGGCAAAGTATCGTCCGGAGATGAAGAAGTTCTACTACGATTCAAAGAAGTTCGGCACTTATCTCGAGCAGCTGGGGATTACGTACCCGACTGTTCGAGACAAGAAGTGAGATCGGCCAAAGTTATTTTTTCCACTCGCTGACACCGCTCGCGTTGCCGGCCTGATCTACTGCCTGGACGAGCACTCGCTCGACTGAAGCGTCGAGCGGAAGTGAGGTGACAGTGCCAAAGAGCACGCGCGTGGTCCATGCACCGGACGCGCGCTTGCGCACTGCCCACCACCGCGGCGCTTCGCCTGGTGCAGCCACGAGCATGAGAGAGCTGCCTGCTGCGACGAGCGATGGTGCAGCCGGCGGTGTTGCATCGAGCCAGGGAGATGCGGGCACCAGGGCTTGCGATTTGTAGAGATCTGAAGCGAGCAGGCTTGCCAGCGCCCCTCCGTTCCGCGTGAGGGTCCACGTGGTGTTGTAGAGCATGTGGCCTGTTCCCTGGGGCCGGGTGCGCGTCGTTCGGATCTGATCGGGAATTTCCTGCATCGAGAACGCGCTCGAAGTTCCGTCGTTGACGCGATATGCGGCTAGACCGGGCCAAACGTGGCGGCTCATGGTGTTCTGGCTCATCCACCAGTCCAGCAGGGCGGGGAAGCTCTGCTGCGGGGCGGTGATCGCCCAGTACAGTTGAGGCGCCATGTAATCCATCCAGCCCTGCTGAAGCCACTTCCTCGAATCGGCGTAGATGGATGCGTATGCATCGAGACCGTTTACTCCCGTCGGGAATCCGGGGCGCCAGATTCCGAATGGAGAGAGACCAACCTTGATGGTCGGCTTGATCGTGTGTACCTCGCGATACATGCGCTCCACAAATCGATCTATGTTGGCGCGTCGCCAGTCATCGCGAAGCAGTCCGCCCCCGTACTTCGCGAAGGTCGCATCATCGGGAAAGGCAAGCGGCTTTCCAGCGTTGTCGTTGACGACGTACGGATAGAAATAGTCGTCAGCGTGAATTCCATCGATGTCGTATCGCGTGACGATGTCCCTGATGACGCGCATCGAGTGATCCTGAACGTCGGGCTCACCCGGATCCATCCAGATGTTGCCTCCGTATACGCGGACGAGATCGCGTCGCGCCTTGAAGAGGTGCGGGGCAACTGTCTTGAGTGTGTCGGAGGTGTTGCCGGCGCGGAACGGGTTGATCCACGCATGCAGCTCCATTCCCCGCTTGTGCGCTTCGTCAATCGCAAACGCGAGCGGATCGTAGCCGGGATTGGTGCCTTGCTGGCCCGAGAGAAGTGATGCCCAGGGCTCGAGTTGCGATTGATATACTGCATCGCCGGCTGGGCGGATATGAAATACGATCGTGTTGATGCCGGTCAATGAAGCGCGATCGAGTATGTCAATGAATTCGCTGCGCTGCTGGTCTGCCGTCAGTGTGTTGCGCGAGGGCCAGTCGATATTGGCAACCGTGGCGATCCACATGCCGCGCATCTCGCGCTGGAGCGCCGGTGCGGCTGTGTCGGGGGGCTGCGTCACCGGGGGTTCGATGATTGCCGTCACTCCACCGGAGCAGCCGCCTGTGGCAATGGCAAGGCCTGCGATGGCAGAGAGATGCTTTCGGTTCATGATCATCCAGCAATCATAAGCAAATCGGTACCTGAATCGCAGCCCCCGGCGGGTGCGCATCGAACCAAGTATGGTTTGTCATTCCTCCGGTTTGCTCTTCCAGCGTTTGTGAAACCAGAAATACTGATCCGGGTCGCGGCGCACCGCACCTTCGAGCCGCAGCGCCAGATCGGCTGTAAGCCGGCGAACGTCGAGTTCGAGGTCGCCAGTCTGGACCACAGGGACTTCCTCCCATGTCACTTCGTACCGCACGTCTTTGCCAGGTAGGCGGCGTGCCGAGCATGTGAGGACTGGCGCGCCGTATCTGATGGCGAATAGCGCGGGGCCCCGGTGCGTGGATGCGGGTTTTCCAAAGAACGGCACAAAGATGCCCGCGCCTCGGGCGTCCTGGTCTGCCACGATTCCAACCACGCCATTGGCCCGGAGCACACGGGGAACCCTCTTCGGTGCTTCGCTTTGGTAAATGGTGGCGACTCCCAACCGGCTCCGAAGGTCCCGCAGGCGTCCATCCACGATCCTGTTGCCCTGCCGTCGCACGATCGCCGAAATGGGAGCTCCACGTGCCGCCACTGTCGCTGCTGCAATCTCCCAGTTTCCGTAGTGGCCCGTCACCAGAATTACACCGCGCCCGAGCGACCGCGCCTGCTGAAACAACTCCCATCCCGCTGTCTCAGTTCGCTCGATTACCGCGCTTGCATCGAGTTTGGAGAGCCGAAGCATTGCTGCGGCCTCTCTTCCCAGATGCTCGTACGCGCGCCGCTCCACATCATCGCGCCATTCCGCAGTTGCCTCGGGGAAAGCGATCCGCAGATTCTCGCTCACCACATCGCGACGGGTTCCAATACGATGAATCGTGCGTCCCAGCATTCGTCCGAAAGCGTTCGACGCCCGCTCGGGGAGCGTGGACACAGCAGTCTCGAGCGCCCGGACCAGCCCGAATTCAATCCAGTGAACAGGCGGGTGGCGCAGCTTCTCCGCCTCTGGCGGCTTCGGGGTGCCGGAATCGGCCTTTGACTCAGTCATCTCGGAGTATCAATCTACCTCGCGCAGTAAATTCAGTGCACGAACCAATCACGTCCTTTCTGAGGGGAGCACCCGCTTGAGAGCAATTCGCGCGATGACGATTCTGGCAGCAGTCATGTTCACTCCAATGGCTGTCGAGGCACAGAAACAATCTGTCGAGTACGAAATATCATTTCCCAACGCTGCCCAGCACGAAGCCCGCGTCATTGCGACGTTTCGTGGTCTCGCCCCCGGCTCCACGCTGAATGCGCTTATGAGCCGCTCGTCACCCGGACGTTACGCAGTGGCGAATTTCGCCAAGAATGTCTACGATGTAGTTGCCACCGACGGCCGGAACCGCTCGCTGGAGACAACGCGTGTGGATTCACACGAATGGGCGGTGCGCGGACACGACGGTACAGTACGCATGTCCTACACGGTGTGGGGAGACAGGATCGACGGCACCTTTCTGAGCATCGACCACTCGCACGCGCATCTCAACATGCCGGCGACGTTCATGTTTGCGCGCAACATGGCTTCTGCGGCAATTCGCCTGCGCATCGTATCGCCGGCCGGATGGCAGGTTGCAACTCAGCTCGTTCCTGCATCCGAGCCCGGAGTCTTCACCGCGCCCAACCTTCAGTGGTTCATGGATTCGCCAACTGAAGTGGGGCCGGTGACAATCCGATCGTGGTCATCCTCCCATAACGGCAGCGCATCGACAGTGCGGCTGGCCGTGCATCACCTCGGTACTCCCGCCGAAGTGGACTCGTTTGCGCTGATGGCTCGTTCAGTCGTCGAAGAGTCCATCGCAGTGTGGGGCGAGCCTGCGGGCTACGACAAGGGCGTCTATACGTTCATCGCCGACTACCTGCCGTGGGCCAATGGCGATGGGATGGAGCACCGAAACTCAACCATCATAACGGGCCGGACGCCTCTCTCGAGCAGGCAAAACCGAATCGACAATCTCGGCACGCTGTCCCACGAGTTCTTCCACACGTGGAACATGGAGCGGCTCAGGTCGAAAGGCATCGAGCCATTCGCGTTCGACCGCGAGGACATGTCGTCGGACCTCTGGTTCGGCGAAGGATTCACCAGCTACTACGGTCCGCTCATCATACGCCGCGCGGGATTCTATACCGACGAGGAGTACGCGCGTATCATCGGCAATGCCGTCATAACTACCATCGACTCACCTGCCCGTCGCCACGGCTCCGCACAGGACATGAGCCGGCAGGCTCCGTTCTTCGATGGGGCTTCCTGGCTCGACCCCACAAATCGCCCGAATCTCTTTCTTTCGTACTACACGTGGGGTTCGGTGATCGCCCTCGGTCTCGACCTTACCCTGCGAGAGCGCTACGGAATCACACTGGACGACTACATGCGCGCGCTGTGGCGGGACTATGGCAAACGCCAGTCCCCTGCGTTTGCGCCAGTGCGTCCGTATACCATTAATGACCTGCGAAATTCGCTCGCTGCGATCACTCGCGATCCCGCGTTCGCGGCAGACTATTTCCGCAGGTACATCGAAGGGCGCGAAGTGCCCGACTTTGCAAAGCTCCTCGAGCCGGCCGGTATGCGACTGTCGCTCGACAGCGCGGAATCACCATACCTGGGTGCTTCGATGGATAACGATTCGGGCAAGGTTTTCGTGAACTGGAGCGCTGAAGGCGGATCCATGTTCGACGCGGGGATTGCGAGCGGGGATATTATATACGCCGTAGACGGTATGCCCGCAGTATCCATCGACTCACTCGACGCAATGATCTCGCGCAAGCGAGTCGGTGCCGTCGTCAACGTGGACGTGGAGCAGCGCCTCGTGAGAAGAACGGTTCCCATGACCATCCGTGGCAGGAAGAATATCAAGCTGACGACTTTCGAAGCGGCGGCCCTCCCGGTGACAGAATCGATAAGAAAATTCAGATCCGGGTGGCTCGATTCCCGGCGCTAGTGTGTTTGCAGCGAGCATTGAATACCATTTAACCCAACGATTAAACAGGAGCTGTCATGACACAAAATCGCCGAAGGTTTTTTGGAGTGGCAGTCGCTAATGCGGCAGCGCTCGCTGTAGCTCCACGCCAGCTGTTTGGCGCACTGCCGTCTGATCTGATGTCCATGAATGCGAGCGATGATTGGGACCAGACCTGGCTGAACCGGCTCACCGGCAAGTACCGCGCGGTTTTCGACAACGCTGAAGTGGAAAGCGGGTATGGGGTGTGGCGTGCCTCAGCATGGGCAGGGCAGTATGCCGACGTTGTAAAGGCATCGCCCGCTGACCTGTCGCCTGTGATTGTTCTGCGTCATAACGCCATAGTCCTCGCTATGCAGCATGCCTACTGGGACAAATACGGAGTTGGCGCGGCAAAGAAGATCATGCACCCGCTGACAGGAAAGCCCACCAGCAAGAATCCGGCGCTGCTGGACGAAAAGGATGGCATCCCTCTGCCATTCAGCAATGCGGGGCTGAGAAAGCAGCTCGATCGGGGAGTTGTTGTGCTCGCCTGCAACCTGGCGCTTCAGGACTGCATCGATACGATACAGAAAGCCGACAAAATCAGTGAAGCTGACGCGAGGAAAAAGGGAATAGCGTATCTCGTTCCCGGAGTAATTCTTCAGCCCTCCGGAGTTTTTGCAGCAACCCGCGCGCAGGAGGCGGGCGCCTCATATGTGAAGGCTAGCTGACTTCGGCCCACGGCCGCGCTGCGTGCGGCCAGTCGAAGAGATCCGGATGGAACAGATGCGCCAGCAACTCGATTCCTTCAGCTACTCGAGGGCCGGGGCGCGCGAAGTATGCGTTGGCATCCACAGCCACGATTCGCGCACCCGGCACTCTTACTGACGCGGCTGCCTCGATCGACCGCTCGAGTCCGTAACCGCACGGCGCGACGATTACAATCTCCGGAGATTCAGCAGCGACCGCTTCCCACGTAATGCGGCCGGAATCGCCGCCGGAGTTGCCGTGAGGATCCACGCCACCGGCGTGTGCAATCATTTCCGGGACCCAATGCCCGGCGCAAAAAAGCGGCTCGGTCCACTCCAGGAACGCCACGCGGCGCTTCGGCGCGCCTGACACAGCACGCGCAACAGCTGCAACACGCTCCCGGTTGCGCTCGATAAGTGCCTCAGCCTCGCTCGCGTGACCGCTCACGCGGCCAATATCGAGAATATTCATCTCGATCTCTTCCATGTTGCGCGGAGTGAGCCACAGTACCTCCGGCCGCGAGGGCAGCTCGCGGAGCGCCCGCGTCAGTTCAGTTCCCGAAGGCGCGCAGACCTGGCAAAGATCCTGAGTGAACACCACATCGGGAGCGAGATCCCGCAGAAGCACTTCATCAACGTGATACAGACTGTCGCCAGCCGCGAGTTGCGCACCAACCGCAACATCGATCTCCGCCTGCGTCATTTCGCCAATCGCGAGTGAAGGCTTGCTCACAACAGGGAGCTTAAGTACATCGGAAGGGTAATCGCATTCATGCGATCTTCCCACGACATCACTTCCGGCGCCTATCGCGTAGGCGATCTCCGTCGCAGCTGGAAGGAAAGACACGATCCTCGTCATGGAGCAAATCTATCGACATGAACATTTCTTTTGAAAAGCATGCCTCAGCCGCGTACCTCGCAGTTGCCCTGATTCTTCCTGCCGGTGGAGCGCAAGCGCAGGGTCCCAGCCTCGCTATATCACCCGCACGCCCCGCTCCAGGCGCCATCGTCGTCCTCACTCTTCAAACTCCCGATTCGCTCCAGGACCCGGCAGTTCGCATCACGGGAACGATGTCTGGCGAGCAGCTTCACTTCAGGAAATCGTCGGCGGGCAACTGGCACGCGATGGGCCCCATCAAGGTGGATGCAGTGGGTGAAATCCCCGCTGACGTCATTGTCGAACGATCCTCAGGCAAATCAGACACAGTGTCGGCGATTGCTACCCTTCCCGTGCCCAAACCAGCGAAAGGCCGCGGCAAGCCGCGCACGCTCGCCGTCTCACCGCGCTTTACCAATCCCCTCAGCGCAGAAACCGAGGCGCGCATCACCCGCGAGAACGCAACCGCGCGCCAGCTCGGCCGGCGCGCCCACGATACTCCACCAATGTGGACCTCGCCATTCCTCCGGCCTCGCGACGCGGCGGTGACGAGCGGATTCGGAAGCGGCAGGGCGTTTAACGGCACGCTCACAAGCCGCCACCTGGGCGTGGACTTCCGGGGCGGAATCGGGGCTCCAATTCGCGCAGCAAATCGCGGAGTCGTGGCCCTCGTGGACGATTTCTTTCTCGCCGGCAACGTCATCTACATCGATCACGGCGGTGGAGTGGTCACATCATACTTCCACCTCAGCAAGGCGCTCGTCGCCACCGGCGACACAGTGGAGAGAGGGCAGGAGATCGGCCTCATAGGAGCCACAGGCAGAGTGACTGGCCCGCATCTGCACTGGAGTGCCCGGTATGGGGAAGTCACGGTGAATCCGCTGGATCTCGTCAAGGCGAGCGCCCGCTGACGTCAGGGGGCTATCTTACGCGATCATGAGGAAATCGCTCAAGAACATTCTGTCCGAATATGGGCCAATCGCGGTTGTCGTTTATCTCACGCTTTTCGCCACCGTACTGATTGGCTCTTACTTCGCAATCCGGCTCGGCTGGACTCCTGGAAATGCGGCGAGTCAGGCGGGTGCGTGGACAGCTGCCTACATCGTAACCAAGATCGCCCAGCCGCTTCGCATCGGCGCCACCATCGTGATCACTACGTTCATCGGGCGCCTGTGGGAGAAACGAAAAGGCCCCAACTCCGTCGAACCGCCCGCCGCCTGATTTTGCTCCAGGGGATTACCAACAACGCTCCCCAATCGTTTTGGTGACATGGGCAAGCTCTTCATGCTGATAGGAACGACGGTTGGCAGCTACCTCGGCTGGTGGATCGGTAGCCAGGTCGGCTTCATGACAGCGTTCATTCTGGGTATGATCGGGACTGGCGTCGGCCTCTATGTCGGTAAACGTCTGGCCAGCAACTACGAATAGCCAGTTACCGAAAATCCGGGCCGCACCAGTTGTAAAGTTTCAGCAATCCCGGCATCCCTCTGAAACCGGGCGGTTGTCTCATCGTACTGGCGAGGATACAAAGTCCGGCAATTGAATCTGGCGCCGGCTAACAATCTTCTTCAGAGAGAGACCACAATGCGATGCACCCTGAACGCAGTACTGGTTCTGGCGGTGCTTGCGGCCGCTGCCCCCATCAGTGCGCAGGCACCAACGGGCCCCGGTCCACAGCAAGCTGCTCCGGCCGGCGAAGTAGGCGGGGTTGTGATGGATGCCGAAAGCAACACCCCGATTACAAATGCCTCTGTCACTGTGCGCGCCAAGGGTACGGCTGCGCTTGTGACTGGCGCGGTTGCACGGGATAACGGAACGTTTCGCGTTCAGGGCCTTCGCCCTGGCACGTACTACCTGCGCATCACTTCCATAGGTTACGGCCCTGTAAGTACGGCCGAGTTCGCGGTGGTTGACGCGTCGACGCGTGCGAATGTGGGGACGGTGAAGCTGGCCAAGGTTGCCGTCGCCCTCGGCGATGTGGAAGTGAAGGCTGCACGCGATGCCATTACGATCGAGCCCGACCGCAATACGTACCGCGCAAAGGATGTCGCGGTAACCGCGAACAATGCGAGCGACATACTCGACGCAGTTCCTTCCGTGCAGGTCGATGGCGAAGGCAAGGTGAGCCTGCGCGGCAACGAGAACGTTGCGGTTCAGATCAACGGCCGGCCGGCGCCAATGCGCGGCCCGCAGCTAGGCCAGTTCCTCAAGCAGCTTCCGTCGAGCGTTGTAGATAGAATCGAAGTCATTCCTACGCCTTCGGCGCGCCAGGATCCTGAAGGGATGGCGGGAATCATCAACATCGTGCTCAAGCAGAACACAGATCTCGGAATGAGCGGTGGCGTCACCGTCGGCTCGGCCACTGCATCGGGTAGGTATAACGGTTCGACGAACCTTGGATATCAGACCGGTCCCTGGACATCGTTTTCGAGCTACGGCTACAACGCGGACGATCGGACAATAGGTGGTATCAACGATCGTTCCCGGCTTGGGAGTGGCGGTACGCCTTTGTCGTTCACCAATCAGGATATTCTTGGAAACCAGGTCAACGCCGGGCACAACTTTACGACGACAGTGGACTACAAGCTGTCCGACCGCGATGTCCTGACTAATGCGCTTACGCTGAACTTTCGGAACAACAACGACAACTCTCTGACCGCGTACTCCGAGCTGAATTCTGCGCGTGTTCTGACCGACAGTTACAATCGCCTTCGCGACAGCGATGCTCGCTCGTCGATGGTGGACTACACGCTTGCATTCAAGCGGACGCTCGAGCCCCGCAAGCACGAGCTGAGTTCGGAGGTTCGTTTCAACCGCAGCAAGGATGACGACGAGGCCTTCCTCTGGCGGCAGAACCTGGCGAGCTCGCCGAGTCTTATAGAGGGCGAGCGCAATCGCACGGATGCATTGACTCAGACTCTGAACGCTCAGCTCGACTATACGCGGACGTTTGCGCCGCGGACCAAACTCGAGACCGGCTACAAGGGAACGGGACGGTGGCTCGACAGGGATTTCTCCTCGCTGAAAGACCAGCTGGGAAGCGGGACGTGGGTTCCGAGCAATCAGAGCAACGACCTGAGTCTCAACGAGCAGGTACAGGCGGCGTATGGCGTGCTGAGTCAGGGAGTTGGCAAGTTCGAGCTGCAGGGCGGGCTGCGCGGTGAGTATGCAACGCGTGACTTTACTCTCAGAAACTCTGCAGAGAAGTTCCCGTTCACGTATGCCAGTCTGTTTCCGAGCGCAGTGGCGCTTTACAAGTTCAGTGAGGCGACCCAGGGCAAGCTGGCCTATTCGCGGCGCATTCGCCGGCCGGGCACCCAGGAGTTGAGCCCGTTCCCGGTATTCTTCGATCCGCAGAATGTGTTTTTCGGAAATCCGAAGCTGAGTCCCGAATACACTGATGCTATCGAACTGGGACTGACTCGCTCGGGACAGCGGGGGAGCCTGCAGTTCTCTCCCTTCTACCGGCACACCGCTGACATAATTCGCGTTGCGATCAACACGGCAGATGTGTTCGAAGGCAGAGAAGTGACATCGGTGAGCTTTCAGAATCTTGCCACCAGCAATTCATGGGGCACCGACCTGAACGGCCAGCTGCGGTTCGGCCCGCTCGGCAGTGTGTTCGGCAGCTTCAACGTGTTCAAGCAGGTGACGGATGGCGGATCCGAATCGAGCCTTTCGTCCAATGCCGTCACATGGTCGGGGCGGATCAACAGCACTCTGAATGTTGCGAAGAATACAACTCTTCAGGGTTCGTATTTCTATCGTGCGGCGACGAAAATCGAGCGCGGCGAGTTTGCGGCGCAGCAGATGGCCACCATATCTGCGCGACAGAAGATTCTCGAGGGCAAGGCGACTGTCAGTCTTCGTCTCCAGGATCCGTTCAATACGATGGGCATGAGGATCCGCACCGGTGATGACAACATCACGCAGGTCACCCAGCGCAAGTTCGGGGTGAGGGCGGCGTTCCTGACTTTTCAGTACAACTTCGGGCAGGCCCCGAAAATCAAGCCCGTGCAGCCACAGCAGCAGGAGCAAGGACCTGGGTTCCCGTCCGGCTGATTACCAGGGTACGTGATAAGAAAAAGCCCCCGGGAGATTCTCCCGGGGGCTTTCTTTTGCGCGGTCGAGTGTCAGCGCACTTTGGAAATTCCCGAATCAGGTTTCGAGATTTCGACTGAGAGGGTAAACGACCGCGCCTCATCCTGGTCGAGCGTACCAACGCCGATCATCTGCCGCGCGATCTCCTCACCCTTGTTGTTGCGGATGGTGAGCAGCATTGAATACTCCCATGCTGCCTCCTTGCCGGGGTGCTGGATCTTGCCTTCGACGTTGAGTACCGAGAACCCGGGTGGCTTGTGCTTCGCCGAATTGGGGTCCCATCTGAGACTCTTTCTGCAGATGGGGCAAATGGTGGCACTCTGGAGAATTGTCTCTCTGCAATGCGGGCAGCTCCGCGTTTTCCCAGCAGTTACTTGGGAACTGCTCATGTGGCCGGGACGGCTCCAGGTTTCGGACTTGAACTCAAACCTGCGGCCGGGCTCGCGCTCGAACCCGCCGGACGCTTCTCACTTTCTTCCCAGCCGAACTCAGCGTTTCCGCGCATCCGTGAGCCAGCTGCGACTGTCAGTGACCCGGCTTTTACGTCGCCATTGAGTACGCCCGTTGCGAGCAGCTCAACACGTGAGGCTGCGTCTACGTTGCCTTCGAGTTCGCCGGCGATTGTTACGGTGCTGGCTCGCACGCCACCGATGACCTTGGCGCCCTGTTCGATCGTGAGGTTGCCATCGACATTGACGTCACCTTTGAACTGGCCGGCAACGCGGACGTGGCCGGATCCCTGAATCTTGCCTTCGATCGCGAGATTAGCCGCGATTATGGTTTCCTTCTCGCCTTGGCCGGAGCGCGATCCCGACTGGTTATAGCTCGAGGAGCCGGAAGCAAAGTTGTCTTCTTTCTGCGGTGTGGTCACAGGGGACATCGGTGTGGGCTCCTTCGCGGGTGTGGTCTGTTCCTTCCAGATAGCCATCTCGGTACTCCTTAAAGTATTGGCAGGTCAGCGGATGCAGCAGGCGCTGCCGGGGCAGCGATTCCCCGAAACTATCACAGGAAGCGTCGCACTGATACCACCCGGCCAATTCGGGCGAGGGTGCATCCAACGGTATCAGCCCGCAAGATTGCGGCCCCACGGGGCTCCCTGCCAGGTTTTTCGGTCAACCCCGATAACGCTTCGCGCCAGATGGACCGAAGGCCTAGTTCTCCGCGGCAGCAGAATCGAGCATCCGGACGCGCTGGGCTTCGTTATCCGAAACGCTCATCCCCCGCTTGACGACGATCGCGCCAGGCAGTCCGGATATCGCGATGGTACTGTCGCGCTCACGCTGTGTCATCTGATCCCGGGGCTTCCCCGAAGGCGGCGGCTCGGCGCAGGCAACGAGCGTGGTTGCCAGTGCGGCCAGCAGTGCGATTGCTCTCATGATCATTTGACGTTTGAAAGCCCTGCCTCGTCACTTGTGTACTTGGACACCATCAAGAGGGCCGTAAGTGCTGCAAACTTCCACGTACACGTCACAACGAAGGTTATTCATCGGGTGCGCCAGCTGGAGCGTTGCACCCGGCGCATTGCCCCATGTGACGCGGGAGGGAACTCACCTCGAGAAATACGCATCTCTGTTTCGCGCCGTCGAAGTAAACTCGTCGTTTCTCAAGTCACACCGCAGGGGTACGTACGAGCGATGGGCAGCAACGGTCCCGGATGATTTCCGTTTCTCGGTGAAGCTGCCGAAGGTCATCACCCACGAACGCGGACTGGCAGCATGCGAGCCGCTCACCGAAAAATTTCTGAGTGAAGTTGCCGGGCTTGGCGACAAGCTCGGGGCGATTCTCGTACAGATTCCGCCCAGCCTCGAACTCGATATCGATATCGCGACAAAATTTTTCGAACATCTGAGGAGCCTGCACGCAGGCCATATCTTCATTGAACCACGCCATCCGAGCTGGTTCAGGCCCATTGCAACGAAAATGATGTACTCACTTCAGCTGGGCCGGGTCGCCGCTGACCCAGCCGTCGTTCCATCCGCTGCAGAACCCGGCGGAGTGCCCGGCAGAGTCTACTTCCGTTTGCACGGATCTCCGCAACCCTACATCTCGTCGTATACCTCCTCGTACCTCGACGGACTTGCGTTTCGGCTTCGCATGCACGCTCGCGCCGGCGATACAGTATGGTGCGTCTTCGACAATACCATTCGCGGCGCGGCGTCCTCGAACGCGCTCTGTGTCGCTCGCAAGATCGACTTGGGGAACATGGCGATGGCGGCCCGCGGGTAATACCGCTCGGTTGACGTTCCCGGCCGGGAGCGCATCTTCCCGGTTACCATGACAACACGACGAAGCTTCATTGCCACAGGCGGCGCTGCATTGCTCGGCGGCGCTGGCACTCCATTCGGCAGCGTGCGGCCGAACCACGATCTGATAATCCGCGGCGGGACAGTCTTCGACGGCAGCGGTGCGGAAGGCCGCGTAAGCGATGTCGCCATCTCCGGCGGGCGCATCGCCGAAATCGGATCTCGGATTGCTGCGTCAGGCAAGGAGGAGATTGACGCGCGGGGACTCGCTGTGGCGCCGGGATTCGTGGACATCCATTCGCACGGCGAACGCAACATGGTGGAGGATCCCCGGGTCGAATCCGTGGTTCGCCAGGGCGTGACAACCATTGTTGCCGGAGCGGACGGGAGTTCACGACCGACGGGTGCTCCGGCAAACTCGTTCAGGGAATACTTCGCTTCCATCGACCGGCTGCATCCGGGCGTGAACGTGGCGTCGATGGTAGGACTTGGTTCGGTGCGCGGAGCTGTCATAGGTGAGAGAGACCGCAGGGCCACCGCCGCTGAAGTCGAGGCGATGACGGCAATGGTGAAGCGTGCCCTCGCCGACGGTGCATGCGGCGCTTCATCCGGTCTCGAATACACTCCGGGTGCATTTGCTTCGAGTGATGAGCTGATTGCGGTGTGCAGGCCGCTCGCATCGTACCGCCTGCCCTACGCAACGCACATGCGCAATGAGGATGACCGCCTCCTCGAAGCTTTGGATGAGTCGATCGCGGTGGCGAGAGGGGCCGGGTGTCCGCTGCAGATTTCCCACCTCAAGACTCAGGGTCCGCGAAACTGGGGGAATCTCAGCAAGGTGTTCCTCACAATCGAGGCTGCCCGTGCTGCACGCACCGACGTTGCCTTCGATCGTTACCCCTACGTCGCCTACGCAACAGGACTTACGAATCTGTTTCCTGTCTGGAGCCGGGATGGCGGCATTACCCAGTTTCTTGCCCGAGTTTCCAGCCCCGGAACATCAGACAGAATACGGCGCGAGACGCTCGCAAAAATCGATCTGCTCGGCGGCTGGGACAACGTCCAGCTTTCAGGCGTAAAAGCGGTAGAAGACCGCGATGCGGAAGGAAAGCGGCTCGGCACCTATGCTGCGTCGCGATCTCTCGATCCCTACAAGGCCGCTGTGGGATTGCTCGTGCGGAGCAAGGGCGAAGTGGGAATGCTGGGATATGCCATGAGCGAAGAAAACCTGGAGAAAATTCTCGCACATCCCCTGGGCATGGTCTGCAGTGATGGCGATGGCTTTGCGGTAGATGGACCAACGCGCCGCGGCAGCCCGCATCCGCGCGGCGCAGGAAGCTTTCCGCGCATACTTGCCCGTTACGTTCGCGAGCGAAAAGTTCTCACGCTGAGTCAGGCAATTCGCAAGATGACATCGCAGCCCGCCGCGAGAATCGGATTGCGTGACCGCGGATTACTTCGTTCGGGCCTGGCCGCCGACATCGTGATTTTCGATCCATCGACCGTTGCCGACAGGGCGACGTTCGACGCGCCATTTCAATATCCCGCTGGAATCCCAGTGGTAATTGTTAACGGCGTGGTTACCCTTCGCGATGGGCAACGGGGGAAAACGGGAAACGGGAGAAGCGTGAGGCCGAGAAGAGCTACCGGCTGACGGGACGCGCTACGAGGATTCCCGTAGCGCGCCGGATCTTCGCGACATACTCGGGAAGAGTCGAACGCGTTATCTCCACCACGCCCCCCGAGAGAGGCGCGTGCAGCACGCGCAGCACGGAATCGTTCCCTCTGTAGGCAAACGCCGCGTGAGATACGTCGAGTCCCGGGATGGACGTCGCGAAGGCGAGTACATCACCGGTCTGAATCGAGTCAGCCACTTCGGGAATTCTCTCTGACCGAACGACGTAGCGTGGGGCAGCGTCGAGCCGCTTCTCCATAGTCCCGATCTCCGCAAAGACGCGGTCGTCCGCCAGCGCGCGATAGCTCGACCGGTGCTCGGTCATGAACCGCAGCGGGCGGTCGTCTACAACGCCGCCCAGCTCCGCTCCAATATTCCTGACGAGCCCACGCCTCTCGCCGTCAGCAATCCATTCACTGAAGTAATGGAGGCGCGACGTGTACCCCTCGCGCACTCCGCCTCGATAGCGCATCCGCTGGACTTCGTGCGAGAAATCCTTCCACTGTGGCCGAGTTGACGCGCGCGATGCACGCGCCACAGCAAGGCACGATTCTACGAGCGTCACACAGTCAAACCGAGTGAGCGACAGCGTGAGCGGCTCGATGCCGGCAGGATTGCCACCGGAGGCGATATATGCTTCGAGCGTGTTCGGTTCGTAGGGTGTGCCGATAGCCAACTCGCCAACGTGAATTGCACGGGTGCCAAGCGGATGGCTCGGCTGGTTCATCCCCTGGCTGCGCAGCGCTGCAGACCACGCGCGGAGCACGTATGTGTCGGAGTCGAAACCCTCAGCTCGTTCAGCGAAGGCGAGATCCGGACGAAGAGAGAACGGAAGCGCGAGCGCAACAGCGCTCGCGGCGCGGGCGATCATCTCGCGCCGATTAATGGGATGTTTCATGCTGACTTGATGTTAAATCGCACGACCTGGAAATGATACGGCTGAAGCGTGGGTGGCCGATCAGGCCACCCACGCCTCATCTCATCGCTTCATGGATGAACTCGCGCCGGATCCTCCCCCAAACCCCAGGCCGATGTAAACGATAGCGTAGCTCGTGCTCGAGCCAGCCGTGATGAAGTGTGCACCGACGAACGGACTTACGGACGGCATCATCCAGTTCAGCCCGGCTCCCACTCCCACCGCCGCCTTGGTCTCACTGTCCGAAACGTCGCCGTACGATCCGTTAACGCTGATGCGCCGCGACAGAACGCCAACTCCTCCCCGGACGTATGGTTTAATCTGACCCGGCGACGCTGCGCCGATCAGATATCCGATTTCGCCTAGAGCAAGCGGAAGGTTCACTGCTGCGTCGGTGCCGGTAATCGGAAGGTGCGTATAGCTGGCTGTTGCGCCAATCGAGAGCCCGGGAACGGAGTGGATCAGGTAATCCACGCCTGCGAACCCAGTCCAGCCAGTATCTGTTCCATCACTGAGATCGCCGGTGCCGAGGCCTATGCCGCCTCCCACGTGTGCGGTGACTGTCTGAGCTGAGAGTGTGGCCAGTGGAACCGATGCCGCAAGAACGAGGACTGCGAGTGATCCTGACAATCGCTTCATCTCTCTCCTCCGGTTGGATGGTACGGCCGAGGGTCCGTCAGCCGCCCTGCGCGCCGCGCCAACAGGATAACGGTTCTATGATGCTCCGCAAGAGAAACTGGAGATCAGGCTTCGGGTGGCGCTTCGTGAGGGACCTTGCGGCCGATGAGAATGGTGATGTTGTCTTCTCCGCCACCGTCGAGCGCGTCCTGGAGGAGAGTTTCGCATCCCTGCTGCGCAGAAGTCAGAGTGCTCAAAACTTCCTGAATCCGTTCGTCGGACACATGCCGTGTCAGTCCATCGCTGCACATCATCCCGATGCTATCCCATGACTGGGGAACCTTCGTCACACTCGGTGCTGCCTCGGGTCCTCCGATTGCGCTCGACAGGACGTTGGCCCATCGCTTGAACGCCGGGTCTTCGCGATTGAACACGCCCTGGCTCACGAATTCTTCAGCCATGGTCTGGTCGCGCGACATTTGAATCAGCTTGCCGTCGCGGAGCGAGTAGCACCGGCTGTCACCCACCTGGAGCAGATATGCGTCTGGCCATATTCCGAGCCAGAGCGTCAACGTTGTGGCCATTCCGCGAAGCTCGGGATCTGCCGCCGCTTCGACGGCAATTTCCGCGTGAACCTTGAGTGCAGCTTCCTCCAGCTCGTGAATAAAGCCTGCTTCGTTTGCCGTGTTGCTTCGGTAATAGCAGTCGAGTGACTGCGTCACGTATCGAGTGACGTGTTCGAGCGCTATTCTGCTCGCTTCTTCGCCGGCCTTGGCACCGCCGACGCCATCCGCAACCAGCGACAGGAACGCAACGCGCTCGCTGTTGGAGAGCAGCTCCGGATTGGGAAGGCTGGTGTGATAAACCTCCACGCGTTTCTGAAGCGCGCAGATGAGGAAGTGATCCTCGTTGTTCTTCCTGACCTTGCCGGCGTGGGTGAGTCCGTATACGTCCAGCTCGTCGTCCATTGGGCGCCGTGAGATATTGGGAACCGAAATGACACCGGAATTATTCACGGCTGTTTGTGTCGGCGGGGCAGGTAATCATTGCCTTGTCGCACTTTGTCTCCGAAAGGCTGAGCCATGATTTTGAATGTGCACCACTGGAAAACGCCGCGCCAGACTGCTGGCCCGGTTGCACCGGCCCAGCGGTCTGGCGCGCCGTTCCCTCTCCAGCTCCTAGAAGAACTGCCTCAGTTCCACCCTCGAGTTGTTCAATCGCACTCCGTAGATCCGGACAAAATCTCCGTTCCGAAGGCTGTTGAACTTGGCGAGATCCGCCTGGCGCGGATTATACGGCATGGATACGGTCAGCGTCCCCGACGCATTGGAACTGATCGTGAAAACTCCGTTGGGGAAATCAACGCTGCGCACCGTTCCTTCGAACGATTGCACGCTTCCGGACGTATTCCCATTGCCAGTCACCGATCTGTCCACCTGAATGAGGTCGGTGTAGTAGCCGTTATTGTTGTTGCCCGAAGTTGTCACCCTCGCGGTAACCTGGTCACCATACTCGAGCGAACCCACGGAATAGTTCTGGTTCTGGTACACAACCTTGGTGTTGTTGTCAAAGTTGAGCGTGACTGTCTGCCCGTTGGACTGCTGAATGCCAACCTGCTGCAGACGTGTGTTCACGCCAGCAATGGTACCGCTCACCTGGCTGTTGCCTCCGCCGCCCAGCACTCCGCCCAGGATATCGCCGAGGTTGGAGTTGCCGGAGCAGGCTGCTGTGCCGATCATCAGGGCCGTTGCGCCCAGTTTTGCAACATTGCGTAAAATCTGCATCGATGTCCTCGCGTTTAATTCAGCTTCTAATAAGGCAAGCACGATGCCCGCGGGTCTGTGCAAGGCATGCACGACGCCCGCCAGAAGCTAAATTCACCTGGTACAGTCCGGGCCGAGGAAGCAAATGGTCTCTGAATTCTATCATCTCCGCCGAAACGCCATAAAGGACATCACGGCGTATCTGTCGTTCCTCGCGGGCTTCATTGGAAGTGCGCCGCTTGCCTGGAGCGCTCTGTCACCCCGGCTTCAGAGCGAAGACTTTGTCCGGGGGCTGTGGTATTTCTTCGGGACGGTCCTGGCAGCCGGCATGTTTGCCGGAATCGCAGGGCTGGGACTGGGACACGTGCTTGGAATTGCATGGGAGCAGATACACAGGCAGCGGAGGCCCTCGCGCGACGCTCTGCCGCCAGATCAATCCGGCGCACACCCGACAGACGCCTCTCCGCGGCTCAAGCTCGTAACCGCACAATCCGGCGACTTCCCGAAGGTGATGTTCCGCCGGCTTACTTCTGTCAGATTCCTCTCGCGCGGCATTGAGCTGGATTTCCGCGGAACGCGAGTGGAGGTGTCGGGGAACGCCCAGATAGCATGCGGTTCAACCAGCGTGCGGTATCCCGAACCTGGCGCGCGCGACGCGCTGTGCGCGCTCATCGGCTCTCGTGTGGAGAGCGTTCGCTCTCACTCGAAAGACAACATTGAAATTTCCTTTGAATCCGGCTGCGCACTCGTGATCGCGCGCGGTTCGTCAGCGGTGGCATGAACGTCTCACCGTGGCAGCTGGTTCTTCCCGTAGCAGCTTTGCTCCAACTCTTCGCGCCCTTGCCATCGGCCGCACAGTCGCTGCCGCGATTCGAGCCAACCGATTACCAGTCCGGACACTGGCTCAAGGGCAATACCCACACGCACACACTCGAGAGTGACGGCGATTCTCCTCCTGAACTGGTCGCCAGCTGGTACAAGGATCACGGCTACGACTTTCTCGTTCTGTCTGACCACAACGTATGGGTAGACCCGGCGCGGCTCTCACACCTTACCGATTCCACATTCTTCCTCATCCCGGGTGAAGAGCTGACAACGCGTTTCGCAGACAAGCCCGTACATGTCAACGGACTGAACATTCCCGGCGTAATCGCGCCCCGCACCGACACATCCCTGCTCGGCACGGTCCAGCGCAACGTAGATGCTGTACGCGAAGTAAACGGAGTGCCTCACATCAATCACCCCAACTTTGGATGGGCACTCACCGCCGGGATTCTCGCCCAGGTGAAGAACGATCGGCTGATCGAGATCTTCAACGGCCACCCGCTCGTACACAACGACGGCGGCGGCGATTCCCCGGGAATGGAAGCGGTCTGGGACCAGCTGCTCAGCGCCGGCAAGCGCATCTACGGAATCGCCGTTGACGACGCGCACACTTTCACGGGCGAATTTTCTGCGGACCACGCTAACCCCGGCCGCGGCTGGGTCACTGTACGAGCCCGGCGCCGCGAGCCGCGCGACATCATGGAAGCACTCGAAAATGGGCAGTTCTACGCCAGTACCGGCGTAGAAGTGGATTCAATCCGTGTCACTGCCAGCGACTTCAGGATCTATGTTCGCCAGCACAAGGACTTCAAATACGCTACCGAATTCATCGGACGCGATGGTCGCATCCTTGCCACCAGCGGTCTGAATTCGGCGGCCTACCACCTGTCTGGAAATGAGATGTACGTTCGAGCGCGGGTGACCGATTCAGGTGGTCGCCATGCCTGGATTCAACCGGTTTTCATCGAAACGACCATTCAGATACCCCCTCCCGGGTGACTCTCTCCGCGATTCGAGCCCTGTCCCTCAGGCAAATGGTGTTCGCCCTGGTGGTCGTCGGGATCACTGGCCTGATACCAGAGCTGCTGCTGCTCAAGCACTTCGAATCACTGAGCCAGCTGATTCCACTGGTGAGTCTTGGCCTGGGCCTTGCCGCTTCGGTCGCTGTCACGCTGGATCCATCGCGCAGGGCAGTACGTGCGTTTCAGCTGATGATGGCAATATTCGTAGTTGCCGGATTGCTCGGTGTGTATTTCCACCTGAAGGGAAATGTGGAGTGGGCGCTCGAGCGCAATTCGGAGTTGTCAGGAATGCAGTTGGTCTGGAAGACAATTCGCGGCGCCACCCCGGCACTCGCTCCGGGAGCGCTCGCTCAGATCGGATTACTCGGCCTCGCGTGGTCTCATCGCCACCCCGCGATCAACGCTGAAGACACGGCGAAGGAGATTGATTCATGAAGTCCGCAACAATTTTTTCACTGGCAGTTGCATTGTCCACATTGGCAGCCTGCAGCAAGGACACCGCGAATACCGCTGACAGATCAGTTATGGATACAGCCACTCCGGTTGCCGCAGCGCCCGAAGCTCCGGCGCCCGTTTCCGGCATGATGGATCCAAACTCCGCGGCAGCTACTGATCTGGCCGGAGTCACGGGAATGACCTCCGATCTGGCCGCCGCAGTTGTGGCCGGCAGGCCCTACGCGAACATGGTGGCCGTGGACAAAATCCTCGAGAAGAGCATGACCAAGCCTCAGCGCGATTCCTTGTACACACGCGTTTGGATTCCCATCGACCTGAACAAGGCGAGCGACGCCGAGATTCTGATGATTCCCGGCGTGGGAGCCAGGATGTTGCGCGAGTTCAAGGAGTACCGGCCGTTTACCTCTATGGAACAGTTTGACCGCGAGATCGGCAAGTATGTGGACAAGGCCGAACTGGCACGGCTCGGGTCGTACGTGAAGATCTGAAACAGAGGGGTTGCTTGAGCGGTAAGAGGGCTGGACCTTATGGGTCCGGCCCTTTTTCCTGCGAGCCATCCTGATGCCGACCGAACCAGCACTGAACGAAGTGATTCGGGATCTTGGCGAGCGCTACGACATCGAGCGCGTGCTGGGCCGCGGCGGCATGGCTGTTGTCCATCTGGCCGAGGAGAGGAAGCACAGGCGGAAGGTGGCAATCAAGATATTGAAGGAGGATGTCGGCGCTTCGGTTGGAGCCGAGCGCTTTCTTCGTGAGATTGGCATCGCGGCCCGGCTCTCACATCCTCACATCGTGCCTCTTATCGACTCAGGTGAGTCGCACGGCATCCTCTATTACGTCTCTCCCTTCATTACCGGAGGGTCGCTGAAGGAGCGGCTCGAGCGCGACCGCACTCTTTCCATCGAGGAAACCATCCGCATTGCAGTGGAGGTGGGAGCTGCGCTCGACTATGCCCATCGCAACGGGTTTGTTCACCGCGACGTGAAACCCGCCAACATTCTGTTCGCCGATGGACATGCGTTGCTTGCAGATTTTGGGATCGCGCACGTGTGCACAGACCCTCGCAACGACCCGCTCACCGAGGGCGGCATCGCCCTCGGCACCCCGCAGTACATGAGCCCGGAGCAGGCCACTGGAAGTGGTGACATCGGGACGGCAGCAGACATATACGCGCTGGGTTGTGTGGTATACGAGATGCTCGCCGGCAATCCGCCAATCCAGGGGCCGACTGCGCTCGCGACCATGGCCCGGCACGTGACCGAGAAGCCCAAGCCGCTTCGGTTGGTGCGGCCTGAAACGCCGCCGCATGTGGAGCATGCCGTCGCCAGGGCGCTCGCGAAATTGCCCGAGCAGAGGTTCTCGTCGGCCTCCGAATTCACTGCCGCACTGCAGGCTCCTCCCAGCGATGCGGCCCGTCGCGGTTCTACGGTTTCCAGAAGCGTGGCGGTTCTGCCATTCGTAAATGCGAGCCCCGATCCCGACAACGAATATCTCAGCGACGGCATCACTGACGAGTTGATAGATGCGTTTGCAAAGGTGGAAGGGCTGAGGGTTGCGTCGCGTACGTCAGTGTTTGCACTCAAGGGGAAGCCGCAGGATGTAAGGGCAATTGGCGCATTGCTCGACGTCTCCGAAGTACTCGAAGGCACGCTGCGCAGATCGGGCGACAACCTTCGCATCTCGGCGCAGCTTACATCAACTGCCACCGGCGCCTTGATCTGGTCCCATCGCTACGACCGCCAGCTGGACGACGTGTTTGCCATTCAGGATGAGATTGCCCGCACGATTGTCGATACTCTGCGGGCGACGTCGTTCAGCGAGATGGCGGAACCCTCCGTCAACCGAGGCACCGACGACGTCCGCGCCTATAGCCTTTACCTCCGCGGCCGGCACGCATGGAAGAAGCGAACGCCTGAAGGCGTGGCGGAAGGAATTCGTTTTTTCGAACAGGCCATCGAGGCAGATCCCGGTTATGCTCTCCCCTACACGGGGCTAGCCGACTCTTTCGCGCTCTCTCTCGATTACCGCAATGTCGAAGTCCACGAAGGCTTCGGTCGCGCGAAGTTCTACGCGCGGAAAGCACTCGAACTGAATGAAGAAGTCGCAGAGGCGCACGCTACACTTGCGTGGAGTCTCTTCATCTATGACTGGGACTGGGCAAAGGCCGGAAGCGAATTTCGCCGCTCCATAGAACTCGATCCCCGCTATCCAACTTCGCACCAGTGGTACGCTTTCCTTCTCGCGTCGCAGGGCAGATTTGACGAGGCTCTTATTGAAGGTCACACCGCCCAGGAGCTCGATTCGGGATCTGTTTCAATCCGGCGTTCACTCGGCTACGTCTACTTTTACGCGCGCAGATTCGACCGCGCCAAGTACCACCTGATGCGCGCCATAGAGATGAATCCCGATGCGGAGGAGAGTTACCGCGTTCTCGGCCTTATCCTGGCGTACGCAGGCGATTTCGAAGAGGCCGAGCGTGTGCTTCGCGAGGGGCTCGAGTTGCCTCGCGCGGCGACGTATACGGCCGTTACGCTCGCACTGACCATGTCTCTTGCCGGGAAGCCGGAGCTCGCGGAAACAACGCTGGAAACGCTGAAGGCAAAGCACGCTTCTGATTACGTGTCGCCTGTCGAATTTGCGACACTGTACATCGCGCTGGGCGATACGCAACAGGCGATTGACTGGGCTGAAAAGGCATATGCGGAACGCCGCGGATGGATGGCGTACGTGAACGTGCACCCCGTGCTCGATTCGCTCCGCACCGAGCCGAGGTTCAGGACACTCGTGCAGAAGATGGGACTCGGAAGCTCGGCATCAGCCCGCACATTCTGACATTGCAATGAAGAGGCACACATGAATCAGGAAGTCTGGACGGCAGTAGACACATACATCGGCGAAGTGCTTCATCCGCGTGATGAAATTCTGGAGCGCGCGGTCGAGGCGAGCGATGCTGCCGGCCTCCCGTCAATCCAGGTTTCCGCGGCGCACGGGAAATTGCTGAACACGCTCGCGCGCCTGATGAAGGCGAGGCGCATTCTGGAGATTGGAACGCTTGGCGGGTACAGCACTATCTGGCTTGCACGAGCGCTTCCGCACGGCGGGCGTGTCGTTACGGTCGAGATAGATCCGAAGCACGCGGCGGTTGCAGTATCGAACATCGAGCGCGCGGGACTGTCTGACCGTGTCGAAGTTCTCGTCGGAAATGCCCGCGAAATTCTGCCCGACCTCGAGAAGCTGAACGACGAACCGTTCGACCTGTCTTTCATAGATGCAGACAAGGCGAGCATTCCCGAGTACTTCGCATCTGCTCTCAGGATGTCGCGCCCCGGCGCGCTCATACTGGTTGACAATGTCGTGCGCGAAGGAGCCGTCATCGATGCCGACAGCAAGGACGCATCGGTGCAGGGTGTCAGGAAGCTGAACGAGATGATTGCCGCTGACCCGCGCGTGAGCGCTACGGTAATCCAGACAGTCGGTGTCAAAGGGTATGACGGCCTGGCAATTGCGCTCGTAAACGACCAATCATGAGACATGCATTCGCAGTCGCCGCACCCCTGATAGTTGCCGCTCTCGCCTGTACCGACACCGGCAAGACAGGCGCAGCCGATTCGTCGCTTCCGGCCACGGCCAGAGACGTTCACTCCTATGCGCAGCCCGAGAAGGCGCGGGTAACGCACGTAGGACTCGATCTGACACCTGACTTTGCGGCGAAGCGCATAGCCGGCACCGCGCGCCTCTCGATCACGAGAGCTGCCGGCGCGGACAGCATCGTTCTCGATGTTCGCGATCTGGATATTCGCACTGTCACGGACGGGCAGGGCGCCGCACTCGGCTTCAACGTCGGCGAGGCAAAAGGCTACCTCGGCGCTCCTCTCGCGATTGCCCTTCCGGCCGGTGACACCATCGTCATCGAGTACCTCACTTCCCCGGATGCGGCAGCTGTGCAGTGGCTTACTGCCGAGCAGACCGCCGGCGGCAAGACGCCATTCCTGTTCACGCAGGGCCAGGCAATCCTGACGCGCTCGTGGGTTCCAACGCAGGATGGACCCGGCATCAGGCAGACGTATGACGCCACCGTGCATGTTCCGGCCGGGATGCGCGCGGTGATGAGCGCAGAGCACGTAGGAATGGATGGAGAAAAAGATCCAGCGGGTTTGAGCGTGTATCGCTTCAAAATGCCGCATCCGATCCCACCATACCTCATTGCGCTGGCCGTCGGTGACATTGCCTTCAGGCCGATTGGAAAGAACACCGGCGTGTACGCCGAACCTTCAGTTGTTGCGCGTGCTGCGAATGAGTTCGTCGAAGTGGACAAGATGATTGCCGCCGCCGAGAAGCTCTATGGCCCGTATCGGTGGGGGCGCTATGATCTGCTCGTACTGCCACCTTCGTTTCCGTTTGGCGGAATGGAGAATCCTACCCTGACGTTCGCCACTCCCACTGTGCTTGCAGGTGACCGTTCGCTCGTCAGTCTCGTTGCGCACGAACTCGCGCATTCGTGGTCGGGAAATCTCGTGACGAATGCAACGTGGGATGATTTCTGGCTCAACGAAGGATTCACGACGTACATCGAGTCGAGAATCATGGAAGAGCTTCGGGGCAAGGATTACGCTGACATGCTTCGCGCACTTGGACGGCAGGACATGCATGATGCCGTGACGGAGGCGGGCGGCGCACAGGGAGCAGACACGCGGCTCCACCTCGATCTCACGGGTCGGGATCCTGATGTAGGCATGACGGATATCGCGTACGAGAAGGGTGCAGCATTCCTTCAGACGATTGAATCGGTCACCGGGCGGGAGCGTCTCGACGCTTTCCTTCGCGACTACTTCGATCACTTCGCCTTCCAGCCGATGACCGCCGAGCGGATGGTGGCGTACATGAAGGAGAAGCTCCTTACGCCTGGGGAAATTGCGAAGATCAACGTGCAGGCGTGGATTTACGAGCCGGGAATTCCAGCCAACGCTCCGGACATCAGCTCCGCCAAGTTCGCCGCAGTGGAGAAACAGGTCGCCGCATGGAAGGCGGGTGGTGCTGCATCCACGCTGAGTACCACGGGCTGGTCAACTCATGAATGGCTGCATTTCATGCGCGCTCTTCCTGATACAATTGCGGCAGCGCGGCTCGCAGATCTCGATAAGGCGTTCAAGCTCTCATCGAGCGGCAACAGCGAGATAACCTTTGCGTGGCTCAAGGTTGCCATCGCCAACAGGTACGAGCCGGCGTTTCCAGCGCTCGAGCGTTTCCTGACGTCACAGGGCCGCAGAAAATTTGTGGCTCCGTTGTACGCAGATCTCGCGAAGACCGATTGGGGAAAGACGATGGCCGTGCGCATCTATACGAAGGCGCGTCCTACGTATCACTCGGTGGCAGTCGGAACGATCGACAAGTCGCTCAACTGGCCGGCAAAGTAGTTCCCAAACATTTCCGTTGGTTAACCGCCGAGACCGCCGAGAACGCCGGGAAAAAAAACACGACCCTTGATGTTCTCGGCGGCCTCGGCGTTCTCGGCGGTTGAATGAACAGCTGAACTCCATCCGCGCCTTACCGAAGGGCGCGAGTGAGTGGCACGCCGTCGAGTTTCTCTGAGGGAATGAGCTGGAGTATCCTTGCCAGCGTAGGAGCGATGTCCACAGTTCGAACGAAGTCGCTGTTGGCACCCGGCGCGATTCCCGCCCCATAGAAAATCAGGGGAACGTGACTGTCGTAGTCGTATGGGCTCCCATGGGAGGCAACGAGGGTTGTACTCCACAGGCTGCCCGGCGTGAGCGTGGCCACAAGCTCGACATTCGTGTTTGTCGCAAACTGGTGAGACCATCTCCGCGCTACGGGATCGCGCGCTGAATCGCGGGCCAGCACCGACAATCTGTCAATGCGCTGCACTCCCGGCAGAGTTCGCGCTGCTTCCGAGAAGGCATCGAGAACTGATTCAGCAGAGAGCTTCGACTTTGCAAACGCCCTCCGGTCGAGCAGCACAATCTGCTGATCCACGTCAATTGCCAGAGTATCAACTTTGGCAGAGGCCATCTTTGCCCGTGCCACAGCGAGGGCGGGGAGGAGCGAAGCACGCGTCGGGCGAGGGTTGGTTTGCGCCGGCGCAAGTTCCGGCGCGCGCCCGAAGCCGTGGTCAGCTGTCACCACGACTACAATGCGAGAGGGATCGCGGAGTTTGAACAACGAGTCGAGGAATGCACCGATCACTCGATCATCGCGCAGCACCTGATCGTGCATTTCCCGCGAATCGGGACCGAGGCGGTGTCCAACTGCATCAGTCGCGGAAAGCGAGATAGCCAGCAGGTCAGTCGAAGGCCCCTGTCCCAGCCGCAATGCATTCACGCCTTCGAGTGCCAGTGACAGCGTGACTTCATCAATGAACGGCGTGGCTCTCACCCAGATCGCTGCCTGCTGACTGTCCGCAGGCATCAAATGGGGAAACAGGAAATCGAGTCCGCTCCCCTCTATGGCGACACTGTCGGGCTCCGGGTACGCCGACTCGGGAAGAAGAAGATTCCATGATTTCCCAGCGTACGACTGCGGAAGGCGCCGCGCGTTGAAGTCGCGCACCCACCCGGGCAGCGAATCGGCGTAATACCGGCTGCTGGTGAACTCGCCGTCGCCCGGATACCAATAGACGTTCTGCTTCGCTCTCCCAACCGGCAGAATCGCTCCTCGATCCTTTGCCGAGACGGACAGCGCTCGCGACGCCGGATCCTGCGAATGCATCCAGTCGAACAGCGCGCTTCCCTGAAAACGCTCTGGCGAGGCTCCTGGCCCTCCGGACGCTCCGAGCAGTGGCGCGTTCGCGTCGAACACGCCGATACGGTTTGCAGCAATTCCGGTCGATCTAGGGAATCTGCCCGAGAGAATACTCGCGTGACCGGGAGCCGTTTCGGTAATTGCGTGGTCCTGATGGGCGTTCCTGAACCACGCTCCACCTTTGGCGAGGCGGCCCAATCCTCCGGTGAGCTGCGGAAGGAAGCGGTCAATGTAATCCCCGCGAAAGCCATCGATCGTAATCACGACAACGAGCGATGGCGCCGCCTGAGATTTTGGCACGGCTGACTGAGCGCCGGCCACGAATGGCCAGGCGGCCATCGCGAGAATCCAACGAGGGAATCCAGACATTCGGCCAATCTGAAGCAACCCACCTCGTGCGGCAATAGTGGCGCAAAATCCCGGGAAGGCGAATATTAATCGCGGTTTGCTTCAGTCAGGTCTCCTCTTAACGAGCGCCGAACTGATGGACAGCGGCAACAACGGCAAGGCAGCATCTCCCGGCCGGCGAATAGTGTTGAAGGTCGTCATCTACTACGCGATCCTCATCACACTCGGCTGGGCCATACTTCGCGAACTCCCGGCTTCGCCGGGATTCGCGGCGTTCGGGCTGGAGCCAATGCTGAATGGCTCCGGGGTCCTGGCAGATGGCAAGGCAGCTGCGCCAGTGCTAAGCGAGCCGAGCCGAGCCATCGCGGTGGCGGCCGCGATGATTGCCGCCATGCTGCTGTCGCTTCCCGTCGCGTGGATCTACCAACTCACTCGCGCCAAGCGCGGATACCAGCAGTCAGTGGTTCAACTGATGATCATCCTCCCGCTCGTAGTGGCGGGAGTAGTCATCCTGGTAAAAAACAGTCTCGCCCTGGCATTCAGTCTCGGCGGAATCGTTGCGGCCGTGCGGTTCAGGAATACGCTGGATGACAGCAAGGACGCGGTTTACGTGTTCCTTGCGACTGGAGTTGGCCTCGCCGCGGCGGTGGACATTCCAGTTGCCACGGTGATTTCAGTGCTCTTCAACGCAGCGGTGCTGTGGCTCTGGTACACAGATTTTGGCAACTCACCGGTAGAGCTGGAAGGAAGTATTGCGGCCAAGCGGCTGAAGCGGGCACAGGATCTCGCTCGCACCGGAACGTTCGTGGCCCAGATTGACAATGAAGTGTTGAGCGGAATGACTCGCGAGCAACTCGAGGGCGTTGCGCAGCGTGCACTCAAGCGCGCCACCAGCACCAGCTCGAAATCCGAACCGGGCGCTGAAACCATGCTTCGCGTGAGAACGCGCGATCCTGAAGGAACACAGCGAGGGCTCGAGTTGATTCTCGGGGCTGTTGCCCGCGAATGGCGCAGCGATCCAGTGACTGTCGACACCGCGGGCATCACGTCGATCGACTATTTCGTGAGACCCAAGAAGGCAATTCAACCTGAAGAACTCCTGACTCTGGCGCGCACTGCCAGCGGTGCGGAGCTCGTGGACGCAGAGATTCGATAGGAGGCAACGATGCACCTGATTCAGATAAGAGTCGGAACTGTCGGGGCGCTGTTACTCGTGATTTTCAGCGGCATGATGATTTCCGTGCGCGATTTGCCCGCCCAGGCAAAAGTGAAGAAACTGGCCTCGGCAAAGATCGAGAACGCAGAGGAAAAGCAAGCTTCGGATATCGCCAAGGCGCTGAAGCGGTCGAAGGCATCAGACGAGCTGTTCTCGCCCGATGTGCCACTCGAGATCTCGCTTAGCACAGACATCAAGCGAATAAGAAGTGACAAGGGAGAGACGGCGCCGTGGCGAACAGCTGTCATCAGCTACGTGGCGCCTTCCGGGAAGGTTGTCGCGACGCCTACTCAGATTCGCACGCGGGGAATCTGGCGCCTCAAGAACTGCATGTTCCCCCCGCTCAAGCTCAACTTCAAGAGTGAAGTCGCCAAGGGCACGCTCTTTCAGGGGCTCGACAAGCCGAAGATGGTCAATTTCTGCAGGGACACCGACGAGTACGAACAGTACGTGATCCAGGAAATGCAGCTTTACAGGATCTACAATCTTCTGACTCCTGCGAGCCACCGGGCGCGGCTCCTTCGAGTCAGCTATCAGGACAGCGCAACCGGCAAGCTGCACGCGCGCAGGCTGGCGCTGCTGGTGGAGGAGGCAGAAGTGATGGCCGCGCGGATCGGAGGGCCAGTCATAGATATCCAGGGAGCGGTCGCGCGTGATCTCGAACCCTTCCACGATGCGCTGATCGGTTTCTTTCAGTACTTCATCGGCAACACCGACTTTTCCATCTATGCACTGCACAACGTGGAACTGGTTCGGCTGGCAACCGGTGATTATCTGCCGGTTCCGTACGACTTCGACTTCGCGGGCGCCATCAACGCATCCTATGCCACCACCGATCCCAAGCTGCCGATTACAAGAGTTCGCGATCGCCTCTTCAAGGGCTATTGCCACTCGCAGGAGGATTATGCGAAGGCGATAGCGCGTTTCAATGAAAAGAAAGCGGACATCTACGCATTGTACTCGGATTCCATAGGCAAGATGCTGAAGCCAAAGATTGCGCAGCAGACGCTCGAGTACTTCGATGATTTCTACAAGACGGTCAACGACCCTGGAAAACTCCGGAGAGAGGTCACCAACGACTGCGTGAAGACGGGGTGAACACGGGTGAGGAGCGCACCCGTCGGGTGAGGTACGAGATTCGTTCTGCTCGCCATCTCGACGAACTTGCCGCGGCACAGCTTCCACTGCCATTTGCCAACGCAAAGACGACGCGGTCGCAACACCGAGATCTGTTTCTCGATACGCCCGACAACGCGCTCCGCAGGCGCAACATCGTGTGCCGCCTTCGCATGGGGTCGGACGACAGAAGAACTGTCTCGGTTTCCATTGGAAGCGACAGTGAGGGGGCGGCAGCAAGATTCGATTCGCCGGCGAAGTCTTCAGACATTCCGGAGGTCCTCAGCGAGCCCTCACCGGCCGTTCGGCGGTTAAGGGCGCTGATCGATCCTTCACTGCTCGTGGTTCGCCTCGAACTGGAAGTGGATCGCGTGACGCGCACGGCGGGATCTGACTGGCTGCACCGCCCGCAGGTCGAGCTGCACTACGACAGTGCCGTAGCCCGACGGGATGGAATCTCCGGCAAACTGTTTCAGCTCTCGGTCCACCATCTTCGCGGTGACAGCGCCGCGGTGACGCAGTTGGTGCAGGCCATCGAGCGGGAACATCACCTGCGGGTGACTGGGGAGGGGACCAGGGACAGGGCCGAGCTGATCCTCAAATGGAAAGCCTTCGGCAATGGAAGCGCCGATACAGCACATACAACCGAGTTCCCGTATTTGCCCTCGGGTTCGGCAGAGCGAGGGGAATTTCTCAATCCTGAACTGAGCCTGCTCGGGTTCCAGAGCCGCGTTCTCTCGCTCGCCGAGGATTCGGCTACGCCAGTCGGGGAACGGCTGAGGTTCATTGGTATCGTGAGTTCCAATCTCGACGAGTTCTTCATGATCCGCATGGCCGGGCTGCGGCGCGCGGCGCACGAGCAGAATGAAGAACGGAGCGACGACGGCCTGACGCGTGGCGAGCAGCTGAGGCTCATTCGCGAGCAGGTTCAGGCAATCTGCGCGCGACAGTCGGCTTGCGCTGCCGGGTGCCTTCGCGAGTTGACACCTCATGGGGTAGATGTTCTTTCCTGGCACGAGCTGGACGACGCTCAGCGCGCAGCTCTGCGGGATCAATGCAGGGAGCAGATTCATCCCTCGCTGACTCCGATGGCGATGACTCTGAGTCCAGGTCATCCGCTTCCGCACCTCCCTCATCTCACGCTTGCATTGGCAATCGTTCAGCGCAATCCCGACACTCGCCGCCTGCATCTCGCTGAGCTGGAGCTGCCCACTGATTCTCCGCGATTTCTCGAGGTGCCGGGTACGAGGGGTGGGGTCATCGCACTCGAGGAAGTAGTCAGGTCGAACATAGATCTCGTTTATCCCGGCGGGAATGTAGATGGTGTTTACACGTTTCGTGTAACGCGCGGCGGCGAGCTCACGCTCGATGAAGAGGGAGCTGAGGATTTGATTGCAGCGGTTGACGATGCCAACCGCAAGCGCGGGCTGAGCCCGGCGGTGCGTGTGGAAGTCGAACCGCAGATGCCGGAGTTTGTTCGCGACCTGCTGCTCACCAACCTTCGGCGGGAAGACCCTGACCAGGTGGTGGGTCTCAACGCCGCCGACATTTACGAGACCGACGGGCTGCTCGACCTGCGCTGTCTATCCGACCTGGAATTACCGCTGATTCAGGGGCTTGCCTATGCACCATTTGCGCCCGCTGAGCCGCAGTTCGAGGGTTCGATGCTCGACGAGATCCGGCGGGGTGATCTCATGTTTCACCATCCTTTCGATTCCTTCGATGCGACTGTCACAAGGTATTTGCGGGACGCAGCGATCGACCCGGATGTGACGGCCATCAAGATCACGCTGTATCGCATCGGCAACTCGTCCGGAATTGCAGATGCTCTCGTGCACGCTGCAAAGAGCGGAAAGAAGGTCGTCGTGTTCGTAGAGCTGAAAGCGAGATTCGACGAAGGGCACAACGTTGGATGGGCGCGGAAAATCGAGAAGGCTGGGGGGCACGTCGTATCCGGTCTCGTGGGTTACAAGAATCACGCTAAGGTTGCGCTTGTAATCCGGCGCGAGAATGGAAAACTGAAGAGCTACGCCCACGTCGGAACGGGCAACTACAACAGCCGATCAGGTCGCGAGTATACGGACATCAGTCTCTTTTCCTCGCGGGACGCGCTGACGGGAGACGCGGCGGATCTGTTCAATGCTCTCACGGGTGGCTCCCTCCCCCCCGCATCACTGTCGAGAGGCTCACTCGTGGCACCTCACCAGATGCGCGATGCACTCATATCACTCATCGAAAGGGAAGCAGCGCACGCAAGGGCAGGCAAGGCGACCGAAATTACGTTCAAGATGAACGGCCTCTCCGACACGGGAATCATCCGCTCGTTGCTTCAGGCGGGAAGAGACGGTGTTCGCGTAAACCTCATCTGTAGAGGAATCTGTACGCTGCGTCCCGGAGTGGCTGGAATTTCCGGGAACGTAAATGTGCTGTCGGTCGTGGGCCGGTTTCTCGAACACTCGCGGATTTATCGATTTGGCAACGCGGGGAATCCCGAGTGCTTTATCGGATCGGCAGATCTGAGGCCGCGCAATCTGGGCCGGAGAGTCGAGCTGCTGACACCTGTCCTCGATGCGGACCACCTTCGCACGCTTGCACGAATCCTGGAACTCTATGCCAGCGATCCAACCGCATGGACGTTGAATCCAGACGGTGCGTACAGACGACGCAATGGCGATGGTCCAGGAGCGCAGGAGGTGCTGGCAGCGGGATTTATTCCAATGGCTGAAGCCCCGCAATGATTGCCTCACGCCGTCCCTCGAGGAACGGCGGCAGCGCGACCTTCTCACCAATTGCGCCTCAGAGTTGGGGCGGCAGATTCGCGATGCATGACAGAGGCCTCCCACGCCAGTGTCCTGCTCTTGATCTGCCAATGTCGCAGTGGGTGGGAACGAATTGCACTTCAGAGCGGTAGAGGGCGTGACCCGTTCATCCTGGAAAGGCGAAGCACACCCGCTGGTTCGTGAGAGGAGGCGGTCGAGAACGGATGTTAGATTTCAGGGCATCGGCCGATAGCTCTGATCGTCATTCCCCAAATACTTCGGTGGAGTTCAATATGTCCCGGACCATCCGTACGCTTACAGCTTTTGCCGCATCAAGCATGCTGGCGGCGAGTATAGCGTCAGCGCAGTCAGCCGTTCCCGCACCTTCCGCTTCGCCGGCGGCTCCAGCGGCAGCGCCAGCAATAATTGCTCCTCCAGCCGACATCGATATCGGCATGATGGCTCCTGACTTCACCATCGACTGGGCTGATGCAAACGGGCCGGGTGCAAAGCCAATCAAGCTTAGTGAGCTTCGCGGCAAGGTAGTCGTGCTGGCGTTTTACCCCGCCGACCATTCATCCGGATGCACCGCGCAGCTCACGAAGTTCCGCGACGAATACGCCACCATGTTCGGCTCAAAGACGGTTCTACTGCCAATCTCGAAGGACAGCGTTTCCACGCACGCAGGATGGGCGCAGGAACTGAAATTCCCCTTTTTGCTCGCCTCTGATCCGGATCTCGAGCTGGCAAAGAAGTATGGCTCGTACGTGCCTGGACGCACCTACGCCAATCGCACCGTTTTCGTGATCGGCAAGGACGGCCGTATACTGTGGCGCAATCTGAAATTCGGTGCACTGACCGAGTCCGCCTACACGGAGCTCGCCGCAGAGGTCGCAAAAGCTCAGTAGGGGCGCCGATTCGTGCCTGAGATTGAGAGGCAGCCGTCGTGATGCCTGAATCCGACGGCCCGCGTCGTCACTTTGCGTCCGACAACTGGGCGGGTGTGCACCGCGAAGTGCTGGACGCGATCGCCGCCGTGAATACGGGGCATGTTCCGTCATACGGCCACGACACATACTCCGCGGAGGTAATCGCGCGGCTCCGGGAACAGCTGGGCGAAGCGGCGCAGATTTTCTTCGTCTTCGGTGGAACAGGAGCAAACGTCCTGGGCCTTCAGACCGTCACATCGTCGTTCAATACCGTGATCTGCGCCGAAACCGCGCACATCTACACGTCGGAGTGTGGCGCTCCTGAAAAACATCTCGGATGCAAGCTGTCTCCGGTGCCGACGAAGAATGGCAAGATCGATCCCGATGGCATCGCTCGCCATCTCCACAGTTTCGGCAACGATCATCATGTGCAGCCGAGCGCTGTTTCAATCTCCCAGGCAACGGAATTCGGGACGGTGTATTCGCCTGATGAAGTAGCGGTGATTGCCTGTTTCGCGCACGAGCATGGCCTGCGCCTGCATATGGATGGAGCGAGGCTCGCGAACGCTGCTGCGGGGCTGGGTGCATCCCTGCTCGAAATTTCCGGAGGTGCTGGAGTGGATGTTCTCTCACTCGGCGGCACCAAGAACGGTATTCTCGCAGGCGAGGCCGTGGTGTTCTTCGATGTGGAGCTGGCGCGAAATTTCGCGTACCGGCGCATGCAGGGAATGCAGCTCGCCTCCAAGATGAGATTCGTTGCGGCCCAGTTCGATGCGCTGTTCACGAATGATCTGTGGCTGAAGAGCGCATCTCACGCAAACAGGATGGCTGCACTGCTTGGCGCCGGGATAGCGGCACTGCCCGGATGTCAGGTGACCCAGCACGTTCAGGCGAACGAGGTTTTCGCGACAATTCCGCGGGAGCACATCGCTGCACTTCAGAACGAGTTCTTTTTTCATGTCTGGGACGAGGTTACGTCCGAGGCGAGGTTCGTGACATCGTTCGATACGACGGAAGATGATGTGTCGGCTTTCGTCAGCGCTGCGCGGAGAGTTCTCGGAGCGTAACCCGCAACTCTCATTGAGGAGGATCCATGGATCTCAGGACTGCAAAAGCGCTGGTGACAGGTGGAAGCTCGGGTATCGGATATGCTACCGCGCAGCTTCTCCGCGATCGCGGGGCGGAAGTCGCCATCTGCGGCAGGAAGGCTGACGCTCTCGATGAAGCAGCTGCGGAGTTGGGCGCGCTCGGGATTGTCTGTGATGTCTCCAATGAAGACGACGTCGTGCGAATGGTGGCGAAGGTGATCGCGGAGTTTGGCTCGTTCGATGTGCTTATCAACAACGCTGGCTTTGGACACTGGGCGCCGCTCATCGAAACCGCTTCACACGACTTCAGGCGCGTGTGGGAAACCAACGTCCTCGGCGCCATGCTCGTCGCGAGGGAGTCGGCGAGGCACTTCGTCGAGCAGGATCGCGGCAACATTGTCAACATCGCATCCACCGCCGGGCAGAAGGGATCGCCCGGCGGGACTACTTACGTGTCCACGAAGTTCGCGGTGAGCGGAATGACGGATTGCTGGCGGGCAGAGCTGCGCAAGAACAACGTGCGGGTGATGCAGGTCAATCCATCGGAGGTACAGACCAACTTCTTCGTCAATGCTGGAAACGCCAGACCGGAAAATTCGACGAAGCTCGAGGCGGCAGATATAGCGCATACGATCTGCGCGATGCTCGAGATGGAGGACCGCGGCTTCATAACTGACGCTACAGTATGGGCTACAAACCCGCGCGACTGATCAGAGGCCGAATCGCTGGCGCGCCGCGAAGATAATCACGTCCGCGGCGCCATCTATGCCGAGCCAGTCGGTGTTGACCGTGAGGTGATAGTTGGCATGCTCGCGCCAGGTGCGGTTCCAGTGCTTGCGCACGAACTGTTCCCTGTGTGAGTTGGTCTCCTCGACGATCTTCGTTGCTGCTGATTCGTCGAGGTTGTCACTCTTCATCACCCTCGCCACGAGTGCCGCGCGCGACGAGTAACAGAATACGTGAAGAGTGTCTGCACGTTCAGCGAGCATGGCCTGGGCACCACGGCCTACGATGACGAGCGGTCCTCGCGCAATTGCTTCTTCAACAATGCGCTGGGTGACTTCGGCGAGGACGTCATCCGTAGGCGGACGCTTGCCGGCGGAGAGCGGCGACAGCCAGTCCTGCGAGCCGAGCGCCATGGTCTCAACTAGCCGTTCGACGAGAGAGGGTATGCGCTCTTCGCGGGCCGCGACTTCGGAAGGAGTGATGCCGAGCCGTGCGGCTACGGAATCGACGACGGCGTTGTCGAGCAGAGACCATCCCAGCTCTGTGGCTGTGCGGGCCGCTACTTCCGACCCGCCTGAGCCATACATCCGGGAGATCGTGACGATCGGCATTCAGTCGGCGTAGGGGCGGCGCCGTTTTTCTTCCTGCACGCGTCCGTAGAGTCCCGCGTCACTGCGGGAGATTTTTCGCCGTGCGACGAGTGATTCCAGAATGAGCTCGCACGCTGCGGCGACGATGGGTGTGTCGTCTTTCTCCGCGAGTCCCGTCATTTGAACGAGTCCGAGCAGGCCGGGAACGATTCGGAATCCGTCAACCACTGTGGTGACAGCGACGTCGTCGTTCACCTGCAATGCCCCACCTGCGTCGAACCACATGATCATGTCGTCCGCGTTGACGCCTGACGTGCGGTTGTGAAAGGTTGCGTCGGCAGCGCGACGAATGAGCTCGCGTGCGATGTTGTGTCCGCCCACCAGCTCGCCTTCATACTCGAGCTCGATCTTGCCGGTGATGGCAGGAAGTGCTGCGTAGATGTCGCCAATCCTTGGGACGATTTCGTTCTCGCCGGTGAGGAGCGTTCGTCGCTCCGCATTGGAGATGATGTTTTCCATCACCGAAATGGGCATCCGCTGCGAAACACCCGAGCGCCTGTCGATCCGCTTGTCGTCTCTGGCCTCGAATGCAATTCTCTCGACGACTTCCGAGATGAAGCCGGGGATCCGAACCGGCTTGCCGCCCCGGTCGATCCAGGCTTCCCGGGCGGTGATGGACATGCCTGTCTCGACTGCCTCGGGATAATGCGTCTGAATTTCGCTCCCGATGCGGTCCTTGAGGGGAGTGATGATCTTGCCGCGGGCAGTGTAGTCTTCCGGATTGGCGGTAAAGCAGAGGAGTACGTCGAGCGGTAGCCGGATGGGGTACCCTTTGATCTGGACGTCGCCTTCCTGCATGATATTGAAAAGGCTCACCTGTACCTTGCCCGCGAGATCCGGCAGTTCGTTCAGGGCAAAGATGCCGCGATTGGCGCGCGGAAGCATTCCGTAGTGGATTGTGAGCTCGTCGGACAGCACGTGACCGCCCCTCGCAGCCTTGATTGGGTCCACATCTCCAATTATGTCGGCAACTGTTACATCCGGCGTTGCGAGTTTTTCGATGAACCGGCTCTCCCGCTCGACCCAGGCAATTGGTGTGGAGTCGCCGCACTCCTCGAGCATCTTTCTGGCGTATTTGGAGATCGGCGCAAAGGGGTTGTCATTGACCTCGCTGCCCGCCACGATAGGAATGGCGTCATCGAGCAGGGATGTCAGCGCGCGCAGAATTCGCGACTTCGCCTGGCCCCTTAACCCCAGCAGGATGAGGTTGTGCTTCGAAAGAAGCGCATTGACGATCTGAGGCATGACCGTGTCTTCATAACCAACGACACCCTCGAAGAGCGGACCCCCGCCGGCGAGGCGCGCCAGAAGGTTGGTTCTCAACTCATCTTTTACTGATCGTGTGGCGCGGGCGGGGTCGCCCCACGGGGACTTTTTAAGTGATCCAAATGTTTCTGGGCGTTTGTGCGGCAAAAGCTGACTCCGGCTGGAACGTTGGCTGAGAGGGAAATGTAGCGCCGTGCGGACTTGACAGCATTTCTGGATAGGATAACTTTTGGGCCGCGCCACTGACGGGCATCGCGACTGCGTGCACGGACCGGCGTCTAATCACGTTGGCCCCTCTCTATGGAGATAGTAACATGAAGCGCATTGCTCTTGTCGCAGCCGTTCTTGCCCTGGCCGCCTGCACGAAGAAGGACGAAGCTCCGGTCGATACCGCAGCAATGATGGCACCGGCACCGGCAGCAATGGACACCGGCATGAAGATGATGGATTCCACCATGATGATGGATTCGTCCAAGATGATGATGGACACGACCAAGAAGTAAGCTTTTCGGAGCATGAAAAGGGCGCGACCTCAACGGTCGCGCCCTTTTTTTATACCCTCAAGCGGCGATCTGGACCGCGCATTCCCCGCCGGCCCACCGAGCGTGCAGTGTCGCTCCCGGCGCCACCTCTTTACGCACCATTGCGATCGCAACACCACCATGCCGCGGTGACATAGCAACGCTCCTCACATCACCGACCACGTTCCCGGAATCATCAACCAGCTCTGCATTCGTCGGCGGAATCACAGCGCTCACGAAATGCAGCCGCCTCAGGAACCGGTTGACGTGCCCGCGAAAGTGCACGCGCGCCACTGTTTCCTGGCCGGTGTAACATCCCTTCGTATACGAGATAGCCTCGAGTGCATCGAAGTTTGCCTCCTGCGGAATCGTTGAATCGTTCATGTCGATTCCCCACTCAGGACGACCCGCCTCGATGCGCGCCACGTTCCACGTCTGCGCGCTCCCAGTCATCGCGCCATGAGTAAGCAGCATTCCGCGCAACTCCTTCTCGATTGCCGCCGGCATGATGATCTCGTACCCCTCTGCGTCAATCTCCGCAACACGCACTACAGTTGCCTTTGAACCCGCAATATCCGCCGCAGCATGCGAGTAGGGTGCAAGGGCGCCGAGCGCGACCATGTCCAGCCCCGTAACGCCAGCGACGACGTGGCGCGCCCTCGGACCAAACACCCCGATGTCCCGCGTTTCGAGTGTCACGTCCCTGTAAGGTGCAACCCGCGGATTGACATACTTGGTCACTATCTCGCGCCAGTTCTGCGCCGCACGCACTGAAGTGTCGGTGAGGATGCCGTCGTCATCCGCAAAGATGCGAACGTCCGCAGCAATCTTTCCCTTCGGTGTAAGGGCAGCTGCGTACTGCCCGTGCCCCGGCTGCAGCGCAAGCACGTCGTTGGTCACCAGCCCCGTCAGTATCTCGGCAGCGCGGTTTCCACCAAATCTGAACCGCACCCGATCACTGCGGTCAACCAGCAGCGCACCTGAGCGCAGTGCAGCGAACTCGCTGGCATCAGTCATACTATTGAATTAATGCCTTCGCACGCTGAGCGGCAGGGGGCAAACTCAACGATGCTGAAGTCAGTGCCTGCCGCTGGCGTACGAGGCATCGAGCAGGTCAACCGGATGAATTGCCCTCGCCTTCGAACCGCTCCTGATGAGGCCCGCTCCGATCTGCATAAGGCATCCGGGGTTGCCCGTCGCAACCAGAGCCGCACCAGACTCTGCAATATTCTCCAGCTTCGGCTCGAGTACGGCGTCAGACACCTCTGGCTCGATGAGATTGTAGATGCCCGCGCTCCCACAACACATCTCCGAATCACGTAGAGGAATCAGCTCTAGCATCGGAATGGCGGCAAGCATCGCGAGCGGAGCATTCACTACGCGCTGAGCGTGCACCAGATGGCACGGTGCGTCGTACGTCACGCGAAGTCTGAGCGGGTTGCCCGGCAGCGGGCCAACCGCAGCGAGCAGCTCGCTGACATCCCGCACTCGTGAGCCGATCGCTGCCGCTCTGTCATGCCATTCAGGATCGTCCTGAAGCAGATGGCCATACTCCTTCATCATCGCGCCGCAACCTGCAGCGTTCACCGCAATCAGCTGCGCGCCTGAGCTTTCAAACGCGGCAATGTTGTTCCTTGCGAGCTTTCTCGCCGACTCGAGGTCGCCGGCGTGCGCATGCAGCGCTCCGCAGCAGGCCTGTCCCTCCGCCTCTACCAGGCGGTAACCGTTGTGCTTCAGCACGCGCTCGGTTGCCCTGTTGGTTTCGGTGAACAACCCTTCCATCACGCATCCTCTAAGCACAGCCGTATCTCCACGTGTGCCGTCATTCTCCGTCTCGTAGGGACCGCGCTCCAGCCGTGAACCAGAAGCTGCCAGCATTGCCATCCCGAACCCCAGCCGGCCCCTCACGCGCGACATCACGGTGGGTATCGGCGTAGCCGCGAGCAAACGCGATGCGAACATCGCAATGCGCATCAGTGCCGGATGTGCAAAGACAAAAAGAATCAAGCGGCCGATGAGCGCCGGACGCTCGAACTCGCGCAGCGTAGCTCGCGTCGCTTCGAGAAGCTGGCCGTACGGCACGCCCGACGGACAGGCGGGCTCACACGCACGGCAGCCGAGGCAGCGGTCGATGTGCGCGCGGAGCTGTGAGTCGTTGGGTGTTACGGTGCCTTCGAGCAGAGATCTCATCAGGAAGATCCTGCCGCGCGGACTTTCGTTCTCGTCCTCCAGCACCTGATATGTGGGACACGCCTGGAGACAGAAGCCGCAGTGTACGCACTGGTTGATGCCCGGCAATGCAGCAGCAAGCGGAGTATCGGGCAGCGCGCACGCAGGCATCGCGTCAGCGGGTGTCGCAGCTTCGTCAATAACCACGAGCGGAGTGCTCAAACCAGCGGTCCCATGATTCCGGGGTTGAGGATACTTGAAGGATCGAACGCTCTCCTGATACCCTGCGAAACGCGATCCGTTGTCACACTGGGCGACATCTCGTCCCACGCAGCTGATGGGAGCCGCTCGAAAATTGCGGTTGATCCCTTTGTGGATTCGATGAGACTGCGAAGCGAGGAGAGCGGTGTTCCTCCTGACAGGATACAGCGTACGATGCCCAGTGAAGGCGTCGCGTGGATTAACGCGCTGTCAACGTCTCGGAGGGCGGAGCTCGCGTTGCTCCATAGCTCTGCAAGTCGTGACGGAAGAGTCGAGAGCCGAACTACGATCGGAGGAGAATGCGTTTTGTCCTCTGTCGTTGCGGCTTCGACATTTCGAAGCGCACCCCACGCAGATCGATCCACTTCGGTCAACTGACTGATCCCGGCAAGCGCCGATTTCTGCGCGGCCACGCCCGCAGCGTTGCCGCCGAGCATCACGAGCAACTGCGGTTTTCGGGCGAGGCCGACGCGGGCGGAAATTGCAGGATCCAGCAGTTCCATCGCGAATGCAGTTCCCGGTGACGACAGGATTGCCACGAGATGCGCCGAGAGTTGAACTGGATCTTCAGGTATGTCGACGGAGATGGAAATCGGCGGGGAGGGCAGAGAGTACAGGCGGAGAGTGGCCTCAGTGAGAATGCCGAGCGTGCCCCACGATCCAGTGATGAGCCGGACAAGGTCGAAGCCCGCGACGTTCTTCACAACTCGGCCACCGCCGCGCACGACGGCGCCCGTGCCGCTCACGAACTCCACTCCGAGTACGAGATCGCGGATGCGGCCGAAGGAGTGAGCAAGCGGACCGAACGAACCCGTGGCAATGGTCGCTCCGATTGTTCCGTCGGCGGGACCGAACGGATCGATGGGAAGCCACTGACCCTCGGCGTGGGTTACATCTACGATTTCCCTGAGCGTGGTACCGGAGCGGACGGTGATCGTGAGATCGCCTGGCACGTAGTCAACGATGCCGGAGTGAGCCGCAAGCGATGCAATGCGTGTTGCGCCAACCGGCCGCATCGCATCCATCCAGTGGGAGCGGCCGGAGACACGAAGCGGAGTGCCGGTCGCGACTGCATCCTGGACGAGTTCCTGAATGACGTCTGTTCCCGCACCGGTGGCGTTCATGATTGACGCGCGGCGGGAGTGGAGCGCCATTCCTGGCATGCGTGCACGGGAACAACCTTGCCGGGGTTCGACCTGCGGTCTGGATCAAACACTTCCCGCAGCCGGCACATCGCAGCAAGTGAGTCCGGAGAGAACGTCAGCTCTATGTAGCCGATCTTGTCGAGGCCGACTCCATGTTCGCCGGTGATGCTTCCGCCAGCGGCGACGCATGCGCGCATGATTTCGCCCATTGCCTTGTGCACGCGCGCTGCTTCATCCGGATTGTCGGCGTTGTACGGAATGTTTGGATGAAGATTTCCGTCGCCTGCATGGAAGACGTTGCATACCACTACGCCGTTGTTCTTTGCGATTGCGCTTATCTCCGAGAGAACCTGCGCGAGGCGCGTGCGGGGAATGACTGCGTCCTGCACAACGAGGTGAGGAGCCATTCTTCCCATCGCGCCAAACGCCTTCTTGCGTCCCTGCCACAGCCGCATCCGCTCGGCGTCGTTGCGCGCGACTTTCACTTCCCTCGCACCGCCCGCGAGGCATATCTCTCTTACTGTGTCGCGATCGGCATCCGCGCCTTCCGTGGTTCCGTCCAGCTCCACGAGCAGGACCGCAGCGGCGTCGGCTGGATATCCCGCAGCATATACAGAAGATTCGACAACTTGAATAGTCGGCGCGTCCATGAACTCGAGCGCGGCCGGCACAATGCCGGATGCGATGATCTCAGACGTGACATGGGCTGCATCGTCCACTGAAGTAAAGTCTGCCAGCATCGTGCGAACTGCAGCTGGCTTTCGCGTGAGCCGCACAGTCACGTCCAGCGCCACTCCAAAACACCCTTCAGATCCGATGAACGCGCCGCGCAGGTCGTAACCCTCAGCTTCTCCCTCAGCGTTTCCAAGTGTGACAATCTCGCCGTCCGGGAGAATCACCGTCATCGCAAGGACGTGATTCAGCGTCACCCCGTACTTCAGACAATGCGGACCACCTGCGTTCTCTGCAACGTTGCCGCCGATTGTGCATGCGGCGTCGCTCGACGGGTCGGGCGCGTACAGCATGTTGTACGGCGCGACAGCGCGATTGAGATGGAGGTTTACTACGCCGGGTTCGACAACTGCGCGGAGGTTATCCGGGTCAATCGAGACGATGCGCTTGAGGCGGTGCATGCCGAGGAGAACCACATCGTCAGCGAGTGCTCCGCCGGAGAGCCCTGTTCCTGCTCCACGCGGGACGTAGGCCATGCCGTGCTCGGCGAGAAGGCGCACTACAGCAACTGCTTCATCGCGTGAACCCGGGAAGACCGCCAGGCTCGGCATTCGCCTGTATCCGGGAAGGCCGTCGGAATTGTAGACGAGCAGGTCGCTCTCGCGCTGCATTACGAAACGCACGCCGACGATCCGCTCGAATTGTTCGATGAGCGCGCCATCCATCACTGGAGCGGTCATCTGACTACGACTTGAATCGCGTCCCTCTCCAACCTGTATTCGAGTGGTGTCTTCATCTGCTCCGCCTCACCATCCATGGCAACCATTGCGGTGGATCGCTTCATTGTAATAGTACAGCGGTCCACTATGAAGCTGTCGAGTTCCGGAGTGCGCGATACCTCCTTCACGCCTTTCGCCGCCGCTGCCAGGGCGAGGGCAAACAACCGCGCTTTTCTCCTCCCGCTCACGATGATGACGTGCATGCCGCGCTTGCCATCTTTCACGCGGTTCCCGAACGCCGGTGCCTGCAGTTCGCGCTCGCCTACTCCTATGAACACGATAGGAGTGCGATAGATGGCCTTCCTGCCGTCTATCTCAATCTCCACGGCCATCGTTCTCATCCTGACGAACGTCCAGATCATGGCGAAGAAGCTGCCCAGCTTGTAGCCGAACCGCTTTTCCAGCTTGTCCCTGAAGCGCATGAACATCACGTACGCGCCGATGGAGCTTGTGTTGAGAAAGAGAGTGTCTCCAACGCTCGCCGCATCCACCGCGATTGTTACCGTTCCCGACGCAGCCGCCGCTGCTTCGGCCAGATCTATCGGGATGCCATGATCCTTGGCAAAGTGGTTGAGGGTGCCCGATGGCAGCACGGCAAGCTCCACTTTGCTTTCGCGGACTGCGCATGCGCCCGTACGTATGGTGCCATCGCCGCCCGCAACGAGAATACGTGCAGCTCCTGATTTGATCGACTTGCGGATTTCTTCGTCGAGCTTTGCAGGGTCAACTTCGTGCACGTCGAAGGAGCCCGCCTGCTCCAGTGCAGTACGGGCTCCATCGAAGTTTCCTGACTTCGGGTTGACGAACGCCGGAATTCTTGAAGCGTCCGTCACGTAGCGGTGTTGATCAGTCGGCTGTCTTCCAGAATCCCGAGAGGGCCGCACCGTCCGGCGACTCACGAAGCTTCTCGAATGCACGCTCGCGAATCTGGCGAATGCGCTCGCGCGTTACACCCATGAGCGCGCCGATTTTCTCGAGCGTCATGGCATCAGAACCCTGCTCGAGCCCGTAGTAGAGATGAAGAATCTTTCTCTCCCTGGGCGTGAGGTACCGACGGAACACCTTGTCGATGAATTCCTTCATCAGGTGAAAGTCCGTGACCTCCTCGATCTCTGTTCCATCCACCCCGGCAAACCGTTCGCCAAGCGTACTGGCCTCGCGGTCACTGCGGTCGATGGGAGCGTCGAGGGAGATCTCAGTGGCCGACATCTGCTTTGCAGAGCGCACTGCCTCGGGAGTTTCTTCGAGGAGGCGGCCAATCTCGTTGTCGGTGGGATCGCGCTTGAGAACCTGGGAGAGAACGGTCTGTGCGCGGGCCAGCTTGATGAGCTGGGAGTTCTGGTTCAGCGGAATCCGGACTGACCTGGTCTGCTCGGCCAGCGCCTTCAGAACCGCCTGTCTCACCCACCATACTGCGTAGGAGATGAACTTCACGCCCTGCTCTGGATCGAACTTCCGAACTGCTTTGAGAAGCCCTTCGTTACCGATTGCGACGAGCTCGGACAGATCGAGACCGTGGCCCTGATACTTCTTTACGTAAGAGATGACGAATCTGAGATTCGCAGTGACAAGTCGCTCCGCAGCCTTCTCATCTCCCGCCTGTGCGAGACGCGCAAGGCGACGCTCTTCTTCAGCGTCAGGTATTAGCGGGAGTTTCTGAATGTCCTGGAGGTACTGGTCGAATGCGGTAGAGGGAGACGAACGGAAAAAGCCTTTAGACTTGGTCTCGGTCGTAGTCTGCATTCACGCCCCGGTGGGATGTTGGGCGAGCGTTTAGCTCGCAATCACCATATCGAACGCATGGTAACCGCCGGGTATGACTCGGTCAACAGCCACGTTTCATGCCACACAGTTTTGTGATGCTTCGGCCAATCTCAGCCAGTTGTCGGCGGATCTTTGGTCTTTGTTCGGCTAGTTCCGGTCAGAATCCCGATTCCGATCATCACGATCACGCCGACAGCGATCCACATCGGCGGTGCGCCGAGCAGAAATGCAGCGACGCCAAGTCCGATGATCAGGACTATGAAGCCGATCAGGTAGGTACTGAATGATGACATTTTTTCAGTCCAGGTTGAACGTTAAGCCTGCATGCAAGGCAATTAGAGGGCCACGCCCCTCGTTGCGTTAACGACGTGCAACCGACTCGAACAGCTCGCCGATAGCAGTGAGATCGGGGATCAGCTCGAGTTCAACGAGCCGAGTGGGGAGGATGTGCTCTTCCTGCTTTGCGACCAGCACCGCCTTGCCGCGATGGCGGCCAAAGCGCCTAGCCTGACGACATGATGGCGTCCAGATGTCGAGCGTGGCGCCAATCACATTGCCGCCAGTGTCGTCCACAAGGAATCGGCCGAGGTACTTCTTGCCCATGAAGACTTCGACGTAGCGGGCCAGGGGGAAGATGCGCGGATCCGCGGCGACGATACCGGGACGAACGAAGCGGCCGCGGCGCGTCGTGCCCTTGAGGCAATACTGCGTGATCGTAATCGGAACTTCTTCACCCGGCACCGCGCGCGCGAAATGATGCGGATTGGGGACGATGCCCGAGGCGCGCATTCGAATTGCTTCGCCTGCGCTTGCGCGCCGGAACTGTCCACGATCCTTTGCAATCTTCTTCGCCGTAACAACCAGCGGATCCAGCAGCGGCTCCGCATACACGAGAACCGGTGCGTGAGCGTAGGCCGCCTTTCCGATGGGAAGCCGCGCGGCACCCGTGCCTATGAAGAGGATCGCGATTGCTACCGCGACAACCCCGGTGAAAAGGTCTGCGCGCTTCAGGAGAGAACCTCGAGCACTATGGATTCGCTCACCGGCACCGCCCATCCCGAATCCGCGCCGGCCATTTCGCCAACACGCGTGGGAAGTGCGTACTGGAGGGAACCTGCGCGGGCCTTCTTGTCGCCTTTCATAGCGTCGAAGACCCGGGTTGCGTCCATGCCGGCGGGAAGATCGACCGGCAGTCCAGCAGACGCGAGAGCGTTCCTGATTTCATTTGCTGTGCCCTCCTCGGCGATTTCAGCTCGTTCGGCAATTTTGGCTTCGAGTGCCATCCCGATGGCAACTGCTTCGCCATGGGCCAAGGTGTAGTCACTCAACAGTTCAATCGCGTGGCCGACAGTGTGTCCGAAATTAAGAATCTTTCTGACTCCGCTTTCGTGTTCATCGCGAGCGACTATGCCCGATTTGATGCCTATGCTACCGACGATCACCTCCGCCAGCGAGTCACCCGCCTGTCCCCTTCCATATAGAACGCGTGGTATGGCATCGACCGCGGAATCAAAGTAAGTCCGGTTTGCAATCGCGCCATGTTTGAGCGCTTCGGCAAAACCCGTTCTCAGCTCTTTAAGTGGAAGTGTAGCAAGGAGTTGAGGGTCCACCAGCACCCCTGCAGGAGGGTGGAAAGCGCCCACCAGATTCTTGCCTGCCACAGTGTCCACGCCCGTTTTTCCGCCGATCGAAGAATCGATCATTGCGAGCAGCGTGGTCGGTGCGTGAACGAT
>JBKJNN010000119.1:0-2698 GCA_046593625.1 Gemmatimonadaceae bacterium
GGCAACCGCGCCCGGATTGCGAACCACGAAATCGAACGGCCCCTGGCGACCTGCGTCCCAGGTCGCGCGCATCATTCCCGGATAGTCCTCGGCCATGTCCCATATCACCGGAATGGCGTGGCGGTGGGCAACCCAGAGGGCCGTGGGGCACAGCGGAAGATCTCGAACAATGACCGCGTCAATACTGTGATCGCGGATGATTCTGTTGATGAGACCAAGCCAGCGTGGACTGAAGAAGGCAGGAAAGCCGAGCGCTGAATCCAGTCGCTGCCCGAGCACTCTCCACGGCGGCATGCGGTGCACTGTGCCCTCGGGAAGTTGCTGACGAGCGGGTCTCCACGCCTTGTTGCGCGCAGCTATATGAACTTCATGTCCCGCGAGTGTGAGCGCGGACGCGATTTTTTCAGTGCGAACGTCCCACGGATAATCGGCATCCCATACGTACAGCAGGCGATGGTTCAATCTGACCAGCGCGCTCTCCACGCGAGGAACATGACGACGGCCCACATCGAGAGTGCCAGTTCGTCAGCGCCATCTAGGAAACGCTGCCATGCGGCGCGCGCCGAGTCGATGTCAACGAGGTCGGCCTGGCCTGCTTCGCCGGCAGCGAGCAGCGCCTCCACCCACGACTTGAGTGGTCCACGCAGCCAGTCGGCAATAGGGACGGTAAAGCCCACCTTCGGGCGGTCGATGAGGGCCGGCTCGAGGTATTGATACAGAACCTGACGAAGCAGCCATTTCCCTTTTCCGTCTCTCACCTTCAGATGCCGCGGCAGTGTCCAGCTGAATTCGACAACCCGGTGATCGAGGATGGGCACGCGCGCTTCGAGACTCACCGCCATGCTCGCCCGATCGACCTTGGCGAGCAGGTCGTCCGCAAGGTAGGTCGTTTGATCCACCAGCATCATTCGCTCGAGCAGCGGAAGGTCTCGATAGTGATCGAGGAGCGCCTCGACTCGTCCGGCTGAATCGATCCCGCGGGTTATTTCCGGTGGATTCTGCCAGGTGGAGAGAAGCGACCTGTACATGTCGTTGCTGCTCTCCAGCGAAAGCATGTGTCCGAGCTTGCGAAATTTCTGCCCCGGAAGCCGATAGCGTCGGGAAGGGGGAAGTAGGGGAGACACTTTCTCGTAAGTCCTGTCCCAGAAGTCTGCGCTGCCGGCCCCTGCGAGCATTGCCGCTCCGCGCCGCACGGTGCGCGGAACCTTCTGGAGATCGGGAATCATCCGCTCACCGTGGAGATAGCGGTCGTACCCGGCGAACAGCTCGTCGCCCCCGTCGCCCGTCAGCGCCACGGTGACCTCGCGCCGAGCGAGCTTGCAGACGAGATAGGTGGGGATCTGCGACGGATCTGCCAGCGGCTCATCGAACATCTGAGCGAGCAGCGGCACCACCGCCAGCGCGTCGTCAGGCGTCACAGACATCTCGGTATGCGTGGTGCCGAGCCTGTGTGCAACCTGGGCCGCATGAACTGATTCGTCGTGCACCGTGCCGGGAAATCCGATTGAGAAGGTCCTCGTCGGAGTGACTGCGTTCGCCTGCATCAGCGCGACGACTACCGAAGAGTCAACCCCTCCCGAGAGCAGCGCTCCGAGAGGCACGTCAGCTGCCATTCTGAGTCTGACCGCGTCCGAGAGTAGGCGATCGAGCTCGGCAACGGCTTCTTCATCGGTACCCTGAAAGGCGTTTTCGGCACCGGAGCGGTACGCGGCGTCTAGCGACCAGTAGGGGCGTGACTCCGGGAGCGTCAATGCTCCTTCGTCAAACGTGATGATGTGCCCAGGCAGCAGCTTGCGAGTGTGCTGGTAAATCGTGCGGGGAGCGGGGATGTACAGATAACGGAAATATTCCGCGACGGCATCGCGGTCGATGGTTCGGTCGAAGCCGGGGACGGCGACGAGCGATTTCAGCTCCGAGCCGAACGTGAGCGTCCCGGGGGTGTGCGAATAGAAGAGCGGCTTGATGCCGAGGCGGTCGCGCGCAAGCGAGAGCTTTCGCGTTTCTGCGTCCCAGACAGCAATCGCAAACATTCCGATGAAGCGGCCAATGGCCGGCTCGATGCCCCATCGTTCGAACGCGGCGAGAACCACTTCTGTATCAGAATGCCCGCGAAACCGTGCGCCATTCTGTTCGAGCTGTTTCCGGATATCTGCGTGATTGTAGACTTCGCCGTTGTAAACGATAGTGTACCTGCCGCTCGATGAGTGCATTGGCTGGTGGCCAAGTCGCGAGAGGTCTACGATCGACAGGCGTCTGAAGCCGAGGGCCAACCCTGCATCGCCGAGGGTGAAGTGGCCGTCATCGTCTGGTCCGCGATGAACGATCTGCGTCGTCATCGCTTCGATCATGCGGCTCAGCGCCTCGCCGCCGGGCTGTCCGCTTTTGAGAATTCCTGCTAGTCCGCACATAGTTGGTCGGGTGGCTGGGAGTGCGTAGGAGACTGAGAAGCAGTCCTGTCAGCGCCGCCCCCCCGCCGCATAATGTGCCCGGTCCTCGCGTGTGTCCAGCCGGTATCGGGTTTCTTCACCCGACCCGGCGTGCAAGTGCAATTACTCAGGGAGTGATTGGTCCGCTTGCGATAGAGACGTTGTTCCAGTAGCGGACTTCATCCACCGGTGAGCCGTCGAATGTCTGGGCCTGCTCTCCGATCTGGAAGAAGCCGAGTCCGTCGTAGGCGTCCTGCCTGAAGTTCATGCCG
>JBKJNN010000023.1:0-40168 GCA_046593625.1 Gemmatimonadaceae bacterium
TCGTGGACGCCGATTCGGTTGTTTACATGAAGAACGACAAGTCTCGGCCTCTCGTGCTTTGGGAGGTTTTGAAGGGCATTGTTTCGGGTTCCTCTCCGGACATCGGGGAGGTTCGCACCCTCGGCGGGGGAGAGCTGGCCGACTTCTGATTGCCGTTCGCGGCAATTTTTGGTTCTGATGGCGTGAATCGGGTGATCGCCCTCGCTCCGCGGGGTCTGGTCTGCCATATTGACTGCCCCGGGTGAAGTCACCCTTTTCGTTACCGGAGCGGCGAACATATGGCGCAAGCCGAATCAACAGAAACACTTAAGCGCACACCGCTGACCGATGTCCATGCGGCGTTGGGTGCCAAGCTCGTGCCTTTTGCCGGGTATTTGATGCCCGTGCAGTACCCAACAGGCATAACCGCCGAACATAACAGCGTCAGGAAATCTGCCGGACTGTTCGATGTCAGTCACATGGGCGAGTTCATCGTTCGCGGGCGAGGTGCCGTCGATTTCGTCAATCACGTGACTACGAATGATGTCGGGGCTCTGGCGGTGGGTCAGGCACATTATTCGACCATTCTGAATGATCGAGGCACCATCGAGGATGATTGCCTCGTTTACAGGTTTGATGACCATGTGATGATGGTTGTCAATGCGTCGAATGCCGACAAGGATTTCGCTCACATCTCACCCCATCTTCAGATGTTCGATGCCACGCTCGCGGACGTGAGCGACGCGACGGCTCTGCTTGCGCTCCAGGGTCCGCAGGCCGCGCAGATTCTTCAGCGGCATACCGATGCGGATTTAGCGGCGGTGAAGTATTACCACTTTACGGTAGGTACGGTGGCGGGGGTAAGCGGAATCACGATCTCTCGTACCGGTTACACCGGGGAGGATGGTTTCGAGCTGTATTTCCCCAATGAGAATGCAGTGAACGTTTGGAACGCAATTCTGGAAAAGGGTGATGTTGCGCCGGTCGGCCTGGGCGCCCGTGATACGCTCCGACTAGAGATGGGAATGGCGCTCTACGGAAACGATATCGACGATGGCGTCACGCCACTTGAAGCCAATCTGCAGTGGCTCGTGAAGCTCAAGAAGGGTGACTTTGTCGGACGTGATGCGCTTGTCAGGCAGAAGGAGGAAGGAGTAGCACGCAAGCTGGTCGGATTTACGGCGACTGAGCGCTGCTTTCCGCGCCACGGGTATCCGGTAAGCGTGAATGGGGAGCGGAGTGGAGAGGTGCGGAGCGGAACGATGAGTCCATCGCTCAGCGTGCCCATCGGAACCGCCTACGTACCCACCGCTCATTCAGCGCCTGGGAGCATGCTGGAGATTGAAATTCGCGGCAAGCGAGTTCCAGCGGTCGTCGAGAAGACGCCGTTCTACAAGGAAGGTACGCACCTCTAGATGCGCATTGCGATTCTGACCGTATCTGATTCCGTCGCCGCGGGAACGCGCGTCGATGCTTCCGGGCAGTCCATCGCGGATTGGTGCGCGTGCAGGGGAGATACCGTTGTCGCACGGATTTCAGTTGCGGATGACACTTCAGTGATCGTGCCTGTTCTCATCGAGTGGTGTGATTCGGGCACCGTTGATGTGGTGCTCACTACAGGCGGTACCGGCCTCTCGCCCCGGGATGTGACGCCTGAGGCCACTCGCGGCGTGATTGAACGCGAGGCGTCGGGGATTGCGGAGTATTTGCGGGCGGTATCGTTCGGAAACTTCCCCAGGGCTGCGTTGTCACGCGGAGTGGCGGGTGTGCGGGCTTCGTCGCTGGTGATCAATCTTCCCGGCTCGCCAGGTGGTGTGCGTGATGCACTCGCCGCGCTCGAGCCGATAGTGGATCATGCAGTGGATGTGTTGTGCGGGCGAACGTCGCACGGCGAACCCGGTGACGGGGGTGATCCGTGAAGGTGTTGATCACCTTGAGCGACATAGAGTGCGCTATCCCCCTGAATGCGTCGCTGGAGCAGGCGGGGGTGGAGACCGTGCTCGTTTCTCCGCTCGACGATATACGTGGGGAGATCAGGCGTTCCAAGCCTGACGTGCTCGTTTTTACCGGGGCAATTGCAGATCCCAACAACATCCAGGTAGTGCGTGAGCAGTTGTGGGAGGGCGGTTCCGTGGTGGGTCTGGCTGACGTCGACGACAGCGAGATGCGGGAGCGTCTGCGCGCCTTTGGGTTTGTCGATGTCTACGCGAAGCCTGTGGCGACGCGAGACCTCGTGGACATCGTTCGGCGGGTGCTCGACCGGCAGCAGCTGACCCGGATAACGGGACTCATCGGGCAGTCCGATGCGATTCGCGAAGTGCTCGTGAAGATCGAACAGATGGCCCCGGTGTCGAGCACGGTGATGATCGAGGGCGAGAGCGGAACGGGGAAGGAGCTTGTTGCGCGAGCGATTCATCGCTTGAGTCCGCGGCGCAACAAGCCGTTCATTGCTGTGAATGTGGGCGCGCTCGCGGAAACGCTGGTGGAGAGCGAGTTGTTCGGCCATGAGAAGGGGTCATTCACGGGCGCGGCGGAGCGGCGCCTTGGGCGCTTTGAGCTGGCGAATGGCGGGACAATTTTTCTGGATGAGATAGGGGAGATCCCTCCGCAGACTCAGGTGCGGCTGCTTCGTGTGCTCGAGGAGCGTGAGCTTACGCGGGTTGGCGGTGTGTCTCCGATCAAGGTTGATGTCCGAGTAGTGGCGGCCACGAATCAGCCGTTGAGGCAGCGGGTAGCGGAGGGATTGTTTCGATCGGACCTCTATTACAGGCTCAATGTGCTTAGTGTATATCTGGCGCCGTTGCGTGAACGTCCGGATGACATCCCGTTGCTGGTCCGCCAGTTTGTACGGGAGTATTCGGCGCGACATGACCGGCCGTTCCACGGGATATCAGCCGATGCGATGCAGCTTCTTGCTGATTACTCGTGGCCTGGGAATGTTCGGGAGTTGAGGAATCTTGTTGAGAGCATGGTGGTGCTTGCTCCGGGGGGGGAGATAACTCCCGATGCGATTCCTCGTGAAATTCGCGAGGGTGGGAGTTCGAGATTCCTGCCTGTGCATGTAGGTCCTGTTCTTCGTGGTTCGATGCAGGCCGAAGGTAGGGAGATGGAGTTTATTGTCAGGAGTCTTGTCGAGTTGAAGCTCCAGATGGAGGAGCTGCGATCGCGAGTGAACGATGTCGGACATGATCGCGGTTCTGGAGGCGGAGATCGTTACAATGGTGATCGTCCGGGTGGTACTCGCGTGATTGCGAGCAAGTCAGCTGATGCCGGAATAAATGTTGATAATCAACCGGCGATGAGTGCGCTTGAGCCGCTAGTGAAGGGACCTGTTCCTGTGACTCTGACGATTGGTCCGGGCATGACTATGGCGGAGATCGAGCGGCTTGCGATAACTGCCGCTTTGGCTGAAACGAAGGGGAATCGGAGAAAGGCGGCGGAGCTTCTCGGTATCGGTGAGAGGACGATGTACAGAAAACTCAGGGATTACGACATTCCTGTTCTCTGATTATCGCTTGATTAAAGGTCTATTGATACTCATATTGTTGCCCGTTTCTCGTTAGGCAGCGCAGTCTTACCTCATCAGGATTCAAGTGACTTCACCGATAGCTGGCAGTGTTCTCCCGATCAAGCGTGCGGAAGAGCTGATTCTTACTTTGCCTGGGGTGATTTCCGCTCGAATTATTGCTGGAGACAGCGGTGCGATTGATCAGATCCATGTATTGACGACTTCGGAGCTGACCCCGAAGCAGATGGTTAGAAATATTGAGAGTGCTTTGATTGCGCACCTCGCGATGAGGATAGATCATCGGAAGATATCTGTTGCGACGACGAGTGAGACGAAGCCGAAGCTTTTGGAGCCTGAGGTGAAGGCGGCGAGTTTGCCGCCGGCGGTGCAGTCGGAGGAGGTGCATTCGGCGAATCCGGCGCCGCGCACGGGACCATTTGCGCGGCGGCTCTATTTCGAGGATGTGGAGGTTCGGGGATCTCGTTCGAAGGGGTTATCCTGTCGCGTTACGTTGCGAAAAGGGAACTCGTCGTTTATCGGGGAGGCCCTCGGAATAGAGGGTGACCGTTCGCGCGTCGAACTTGCTGCGCGGGCGACTTTGCTTGCTATCGCTGATGCGGATAATCGGGAAGGTCAGCTTGGTGTTCAGGGAGTGAAGGTGTTTGATGCGTTTGATCGGACTTTTGTATTTGTGGCGGTAAGTGTGAGGTCGGGTCGGGACAACAAGATGTTGACTGGCAGCGTTGAGATGCGTGAGAGCGCGGAGTCGGCGGGAGTTCTTGCTGTACTGGATGCGACGAACAGGTGGATAGAGCATAACAACTGAGGATTTTTCAAGACTGAAGTCAGGCGGCGCGAGTCGCGGATTTTTGATTTGTAGTTTCACCCTTTAACGGGGATTACAACAGATAAAAACCCCCTCCCTCAGAAACCGAGCGGAGTCGAGCGGGCAAGACAGAAACTGAGCTGAGCCAACCGAATTGCGTAGCGGAGCGAGCGCCGAGCTACGACAGACGTTACGGGAGGTGACGCAAAATGGCATTTCTTGCTGCTCTAATTAACAGCATCCTGGCCTTGGCTGATCACGGCGCGTGGACCTGATCTGAGGAGTGGGGGTTTTCATTTTTTTTATGTCGAACCGTATTCACTTATTTGTCGCGAGTCTCGTTGTCCTAGCTGCTGTTGCAGTCGCTTGGATTTACGACCTGTCCCCGGATTTGTCCGAGGGATCCCTAAGGGGTGCGCTATGGTTCGCAGGGCTCGCAGCATTAAGCGGGCTGTTGGCCTACAAGAAAGCGGCCCGGCGCGAGACTGGCTCGATCGCTTTCCTGCCGATGCTTGCGTCGGTAATTGTGGCACCGTCGTGGATTACGCTTGTGCTGCTTGGCTTAGCCACCGCGGTAGTCGAAGTTGCGGCGAGACGGGTCTTGATTAAGGCATTGTTTAATGTTGCTCAAGCGATGGTCTGGGTGGGATGCGCAATCCTGGCATATATCTACCTCGGAGGAGAGCCCCTACGAGCCGGTGCGGCGGTAAACTACCCAGCTTTTGCAGCGGCCCTCACGGCATTCGCGTTCGTTCACTCTAGTGCGCTGGCTGGTGCTATCTCCCTCAGTGAGGGGAAGACGTTCTTTGAGGTTTGGTGGAGCGGAGCACGAGTTACCGTGATCGCCGATCTGCTGACATTGCCTTTCGTTTATGTTTGTGCGCTCCTCTTTGTCTATTGGGGACCAGTTGGGGCAATCGCATTCATGATTCTCGCTCTCGGCTACCGGGAGATCAACAAGGTCAATTGGCAATTGCAGCAAACCAATCAGGAACTTCTCCAACTGATGGTTGCTGCTATCGAAGCGCGCGATCCTTATACATCCGGACACTCCAGGCGTGTTGCAAGAAATGCACGTCTCATCGCCCAGGCAATCGGTTTGAGAGAGAAGCACGTTGAACGAGTCGCCGTTGCCGCACTGCTCCACGATGTCGGGAAGATTCACGAGGTGTTTGCGCCCATTCTTAGCAAACCGGGCCGGCTCACGGCTGAAGAGAACGCCATCATGCAGACCCATCCAATCAAGAGTGAAGAATTGGTTCGGACGGTTTCGCAGCTAAGCGATGTTGTCGCGCCGATCAGGCACCATCATGAAAACTGGGACGGTACGGGTTACCCCGACGGGTTGGTTGGTGATCGCATCCCGATTGCCAGCCGGATAATAATGTTTGCCGACACGATTGACGCAATGACAACCGACCGTCCTTATCGTGCTGCGTTAACGGAGACTCAAGTTAGCAGCGAGTTCAAAAAACTCCGCGGTCGGCAATTCGATCCGACGATATGCGATAGGCTTCTCAATAGTTCCATCTATCCTCGGCTCTTCGATCAGGACGTCCCGTTGGTTCCGGCGATAGCAGAGCAAGAACGCCGAAAAACCACTACTTCGTCACCGCTTCTGGCTAGCTGACTAGTCGCGCCTGCCTTTGATCTCCGGTGGCTCGCCCGCGGATTCTCGCGCTGTCTTCCACAACCGATGTAAAGATTCCAGCAGGTGGGTGGGCAAGGGTCCGCACTCACGTCGATGGTGAGTCACATACTCGTTGAGAATTGTTTCAGCCTTGGTCCTATCGCCAACACTCAGCAATCCCTCATGGAGCGCGAAGGTCGAAAAGGCTTGGAATACATTGCCGCGCGACAGCAAATAATTCGATTCGAGATTTGACAGAGCCACTCGAGAGCACCGGTGATCTGTCGCTAGCTCAGCTGCCACGCGGAGGGCAGCAGCGTATGTCCTCCGATGTGGGACTTGGTCGGCTCGCATGTGTTTAAGCTCAACGTCAACGATATGTCGTGCTTCGTCGGATCTGCCCTCGAGCAACGCGATCCTCGCACCGATCGCCGAAATCTCTGCTCGGCCCAAGTTGTCACTTTCGGCGATGGGACCGCTTTGAAGAACGGAGAGCCATTTTTTCGCCTCGAAGGTGTTGCCTTGTTCCAAGAACATATTGGCCAGCATTGGAATCGCCCGAGATTTTGATAAATGCAAGTTGTGGCGATCGGCTAGGTCTAGTGCCGCCTCCAAGTGCGCCGTTGCTTCTTGAATCAGTCCTGCGGCCCGAAAGGATACTGATGCGTTGCAAAGAGACCGGAACAGGGCACCGACGTCGCGGCCATTGGTTTGGAGAGCTACAAGTTGGTGAGCGGCCGTGGTTGCCTCGGTAAGCGATCCCCAATTTGTGTGGTAGATCATGCTTGCATGCAAACTGGCAGCGGGGCTTACGCCAGGAGCCCTGGACAGTTGACCGAGAACATCAAACACTCTTTTCCCTGCGGTTGCATCACCGCAGAATGTCAGAATCATCAAGGCCATCGTTCCCGCGTCAACTCTATGTCGGGCCTCCGCGGTAGTCGTCCGGAGACACTCAGTCGACTGCGCGAGAATGTCGTTCCAGTTCAGGGTCTGCCACTTGGCGCGTAGAAGCATTAGCTCAATGTCATCATGCTGGTTCGCTTCAGGCAGAATCTGAGTTCTAAGTTTCCGTTCCATCAGTGCAGTCGAATGCACTCGATCCCAATCGCTACTGTGGTAGTATGCGGTGATTTGCAGTTCAAGGAGGCCAAGTCGATCTGAGTCGCTACCGCAGTACTCGAGAGCCTTCTCGAATGCTGTGGCGGCGTCGCCGGGAAGTCCCGCGTCGAGCAGATGAGTCGCGCAGGACATGGCGAGTCGAAAGGCCTTCGGAAGATCACCCGCAAGGTGCCAATGCTTTGCGCACGACCAGAGCGTAGATGCCTCGGGATGTTCATTGATTTTTCTCTCGAGCACGACTGCAGCTCGGCGATGCAGGTAAGCACGCGCGGGCGGTGCCAGCAGGCCTAGTGCCGTTTCGGAAAGCAAGTCATGCCGACTTTTGAGCAGTCCGGGTGCCTTCGACGCAGGGTCCGGGCTCGCGAACAAAACCATACCTGCAGCCGCCAAGTCATTGATGCTACTCAGCAGATCATGCGGTTCGAATCCCAAAACCTCTTCAAGGTTATCCAGCGTTGAGTGGTTCTCTAATAGCGCGCAAGTTTGAATTAGCTGAAGTGTGAGGGGACTGAGGCGGGACAGACGCTGCCGCAAGACCGTGGTGAGCAGAGGTGGGGCGGGATGCTCTTCTCCGGTTTCAAGCCAATGATTGGCAAGTTCGTGTAAAAAATACGGATTCCCCTCGGCAACTCGGGTGCACCACGACAAATAGTTATCGCTAACTTCGCGTCCGCGCTGGCGCACCATGGAATGCATCATTTCAGCGGAGGCGGAGTCGTCCAGCGCGGGAATGCGAATTTCAACTACTTGTTCAGGCAGCGTGGGAGGAGATAGGTCCGGCATTGCTCTGCTTGTCAAAATGAGGAGCAAGCGCTGACTGGAGAGGCGTTCAACGAGGCCGTTTAACGCGCTTGCGGACGCCTGATCGATCCACTGATAATCCTCGACCGCAATGATGAGCGTCGAATCCTCGGTTACAGCACCCAGGATGTCCGCCATACACATGTCGAGCCGCGCGCTAGTGAGCCCACTCTTCACGGACGCAGGCCCAGCGTTCTTGGTTGGGCGATGCGTGGTCAGTGTGTCGAAGAACTCAAGTGTGCTCGGCGAGGAGCCAATCGCCCCTCGCATGCTCCTTAGCGAAGGGATTAGTTCCAACAGAAGTGCGAGCGGACGCGCAGCATCGGACGACCGACAGGAGACACAGTGCCACCCAGCCCCCTGAAGGGATGCAAAGCCGAGAAATTCAGTAAGCAACCTAGTCTTGCCGATGCCCGGATCGCCTAGGAGAATGCATGCCTTCGGATGGCCCGCCTTTGCCTGGCTCAGTAGTCCATCCAGAGCTCGAAGGTGGGATTCCCTTCCGATGAGTGGAGCGCTTGCACTAAGGTCATGCGGACGCCGGGGCATTCGATCAGTAATGCGGCGGCGCATCGTACTCGGTGAAACCCTTAAGTCTGAAGCGCCCGTTCCAACGTCCTCTAGATAGTCGTCCAGCAGTTTCAACGACTGGATTTTATCGCCGCGCATTGCCAGAGACTCGGCGAGAGCGAGGGTGGCTTCCTCGTTAAATGGAGCATGAGTCCGCAGGTCTACTGCATGCTTCTCGACGTCTCCCCATTTCCCTGCGACTCTTGCGCCAGCAATGAGGCTGAGCAAAACCCGAGAAAGTCCGGCTGCAATCTGACCGGTCTTCGAGTCTAACCAGAGCTGGTATGGTGCTGAGAAAATCGGATTAAATCCGGCGAGAATTGGCATACCAATCCTTTCAATGCATGGGTCTGCACCGCCGAGGGCTTCAAGCACCTGGGAGTCGATTACCACCTTGGAGTTGAGATAAATCAGTGCCTTTCCAGCCGACTGCACCGGCAATCCAATACGGCGCAGCTTTAGCAGAGTCTGTCTGAGCCGATGCGCTGCCACGTCGCTCTCGGATTCTGGCCACAGAAGAGTTTGCAGAGTTCTCCGGCTGACGCGGTGGGGTTCCAAGGCAAGATACAAGGCAGTTGCGAAACTCATCTCCGCAGTGGGCTCAATGACGCCGCCCTCAGTCTGTATCTTCGCAGTTCCCACCAAATACACACGGACGGTCCGCGGTTCGCTCTCGCTGCTCATAGGCTACAAGATAGGAAGGTTGCGTCACACATGCGTCAGCATCCTCTCACGCCCCTCATTCCATCGCCCCGACATACAAAAAACCCCGCTCTCGCGGGGTCCTGACCTCAACAACCAACCAGCATCGTCTTACTTCAACTCAAACTCAACCCTCTCTACAATGGAATGATCGGCCGCGGGCAAAACCGCAAAAGCAGTGAACTTGCCATGAACATTCGCCGCATCCCACTCCTCGGTAAACACCGCCGTCTCCTTGGCCTTCACCAGCTTGTTCTGAAGTCCCTGCGTAAACATCCTCGAGGAACTCCAACGCCACACTTCCTTTCCAGATGCATCCTGAACATAAAAATCATGCGTCAAGCCAGACGGAAAACGCAGCTCAACCATCTTCGATGTGTTGTTCCGAATATCCAGCGAAAACTCAACTCCGTTCCCCGCCTTTACCGCAAACGCAGAACTCAACGCACTGTTCGAATGCTTATCGGTCGATGACGCAGCAAGAGTCGACTTACCACTCGTCGCGCCGCGCGCAAACGCGACAACCGAAGCAGCACACAACAATGGGATAATCAGTCGATTCGTCATCACAACCTTGCGACCAAAGCGCGTAGTTCAGGGGACATCACAAACTTCACAAGTGAAGGGAAGTCAACTTATCAACAATATGACGATCTTGCAATAAGCAAGTAACCCGTAACTCCAAGAAAATCCATTACTTGCAATATAATCTTTCATTCGGTATCCCTTCGGTTTTCCGCCCCTCGAACCCCCCGCCGCCCACAGCCTAACGGTCAAGACCCAAGCTTGAGAAAAATTTCACAAGCGCTAAATTTCATCCCGGAATGAGTAACGAAACGCGGAGCAAGGACAGCCCCGCCAACGAGGACGAGCTTAACCTCGGTTCCTTCGCCGGCGCTGGGCTCCAGTTCGCTATCGCCATCGTCGCTTTCCTGCTCCTCGGTCAATGGGCCGACCGGAAACTCGGAACATCACCGGTCCTCGTGCTCGCAGGCGTCTTCATCGGCGGAGGAGCAGCGTTCTACAGCATGTACCGTCGGGTCGCCGCCGCTCAAAAGGCAGACGACGCCCGGCGTAAACGCAACAAAGAGCAAAAACAGTGAAGGAAATGGCTCGATTTGGTCTCCTCCTCGTCGCGCTGATCGCCATCACTGGGTGGATCCTGGCACAAGGCTTTACTACTGCTGCAGAAAGGCACGCAATCGTCATCAGCGGCGTCTTGGCAACAGTGATTCAAATGGCTGCATACGGAATGGTCCAGTACGCCGGACGGCGAAACGCCGCCCTCGCTGGCTGGGGCATGGGCGCAATCCTCCGGGGACTATCCCTGGTCCTTTACGGCCTCATCTTCACAAGGTTGCTCGGGCTGCCGCTTACCGCGGCTCTCACGAGCTTCGCTGTCTTTCTGTTCGCTTCGATGCTGCTCGAATCCTTTCTGATATCCTATGCTCGCTAGCCAAGACATCATCACCCCGCACATCACCGACTCCCACCACCTGGAGCTGCCATGCTTCAAGGCGGGCTTCGCGTGCGAAGTGAACCTGCCCCACTGGACCCCGATCCACTTCGGCGGAATGGCAATAGACCTCTCCCCCACTAAGCACGTGGTCATGCTGCTCATCGCAGCAACCCTGTGCCTCGTGACTCTCCTCATGGCCGCACGCGCTCACAAGCGCCAGCACGCCACCGGTGGTCACTCCAAGGGGTTCGCCAACGGGATAGAGGCACTCGTCCTATACATCCGGCAGGAAGTCGTGCTGCCTAACGTCGGTCACCACGGCGAAGGCTACGCTCCCTTCATCCTCTCCCTCTTCTTCTTCATCCTCTTCGCTAACCTGCTCGGCCTCATTCCCTACGGCTCGACCGCAACCGGCAACATCTCAGTCACCGCAACTCTCGCCATCGTCACATTCTTCATGGTGGAGCTCGCGGGCATCCGCACACTCGGCAAGGGCTACATCAAAACCGTCGTGTACTGGCCGAGTGACCAGCCGTTCATCATGAAAGCGCTGCTCACTCCCCTCATGACTCCAATCGAGCTCATCGGGAAATTCACTAAGCCCTTCGCACTTGCGATTCGTCTTTTCGCCAACATGACGGCCGGTCACATCGTCGTGCTCGCGCTCATCGGACTCATCTTCACATTCGGAAGCTGGGCACTCGCTCCGCTCCCGCTGGCGATGGCACTGGCAATCATGGTTCTGGAAGTATTCATCGCGTTCCTTCAGGCGTACGTGTTCGCACTGCTCGCGAGCGTATTCATCGGATTGATTCGCGAGGGCGCGCACTAGCAGAGTTTTCAACGCGGATTAAATCCGCGTCGTACCCGGCCGGGTGGCTGGGGAAGTCCGTTGAGGCACACGCCTCGCCGACGGACAGCGAATGACGGCGCATTCTCCGTCAATGACAAGCACGAATCTCGGAGCATTACAATGACTTTGTTTCCTCTTCTTCAGGCCACGGTGACGTATACCAAGGAATTTTCCGCCGCATGGGCCCTCATGGGCGCAGGCATCGGAGCCGGCATCGCCGTCATCGGCGCAGGCATCGGCATTGGCCGCCTCGCCGGTCAGGCGATGGACGGCATGGCTCGGCAGCCCGAAATGGCCGGCCGCATCCAGACTGGCGCCATCATCTTCGCAGCACTCATCGAAGGCGCGGCACTGTTCGCCATCGTCGTATCATTCCTGATTCAGGGCAAGTTCTAGCAACTTTTGCCGGTGGTTCGCGTACACTGCGCGAGCCACCGGATCTACTTGGGTGACATAAATGACCTCTCTGTTTCCATTCCTGATGCTGATCCAGGAGCACGCTGCCGCAACTGAAGGCGCAGAAGCCGCCAAGGGCGGACTGCTCACGCCGTCAGGCGGACTCATGTTCTGGACGCTCATCATTTTCGTGACGCTGGCGTTCGTGCTATCACGCTATGCCTTCAAGCCGATCACCGCCGCTGTAGAAGCACGCGAGAAGGCGCTTGAAACTGCAATCGCCGACGCCAAGGCTGACCGTGATGCAGCCGCAACCCTTCTCGCCGAGCACCAGGCAGCCATCGAAGAAGCCCGCGGCGAAGCGCAGAAGCTGATCGCCGAGGGACGCGTGGTGGGCGAGAAAATTCGGGGTGAGATGGTAGAGGAAACGCGCGGCCAGCAACAGGAAATGCTGGAGCGGGCACGCCGCGAAATCGACGCTGAAAAGCAGCGCGCCATTGCAGAACTCCGCCGCGAAGCAGTCGAACTCGCTATCGCCGGAGCAAGCAAGGTCATCGAGAAAAATCTCGACGATGCCTCCAATCGCCAGATCGTGGAAAGCTTCCTCTCCTCCATTCCGGCAACCGAGACAACCCGCTGATGCGCGATACTTCCATCGCGAAAAACTACGCCGAGGCGCTTATTGAACTCGCGCGCCGCGCCGATGATCCGGCGGGGTGGGGCAAGCTCATGCGCGACGTCGCAACAGGCGTCGAGCAGGACTCAACACTGCGCCATTTCCTCGAATCTCCAAAAATCAGCGAAGCCCAGAAGAACGACGTGTTCTTCGAGGCACTCGGAGACAGAGTACCGCGCCACTTCCTGAGATTCCTGCAGACCCTGGTGCGCAAGCGTCGTCAAATGCTGATTCCACTGATCTCGTCAGAATACGACAAACTGCTCGACGTACACGAAGGACGCGTTCACGCAAACGTCACAGTTGCACAGCCCACAAGCGCCGTTGACGAAGCCAGAATTGCGGAGCAGCTCTCTCGCGTCATCGGCAAGACGGTCGTGCCTCACATGAACGTCAACCCCGCGATTCTTGGCGGAGTCGTAGTGAGAATCGGCGACACGGTGATGGACGGGTCGGTACGCCGAAGGCTGGCGCGACTCAAAGGCCAGATGCTCGCACACTAGCCGAAGAGGCGCGCCGAAACCGGCGCGCAGTCAGTCTTCTGCTACAGCAATAATTTCCAGCACCCCGGGAGTAATCAGGCGCCCGTGAGGGTTCGCTGCGTTCCGCGCGAAAGCATCAATGACTCCCGCCGCCTGATCCGACGTCAGGTTCCCTAGTTCTACCATCCTCCAGACACCGGTCTGAATAAATGTCGCAGGCCACTGCCAGATGAAGTCCGTCGGGGCCACGACATCTATAAAAGGGGTCGTTGCTTTAATCCTGAATCCCTCGAGCGGAAGCCAGGACAGCAGACTGAGAGCGATGTCCGGTTCACCGCCGGTTGCCTGCCAGCTCGCTTTTACAATGTCGACAAACTGGCTGATAGCAGGATCAGCCGGTACCAGCCGGAACGTGCCGTAGTCGAAGTACTCGTGCAGTACAAGCGACGCGCCAGGCCTGAGCATCCGGCGTATTCCTCTCAACAATTCACGCGGTCGCGTAACGAAGGCAAAGACCCATCTGCACCAGGCCGCGTCTGCCGACATCGCCGGCAGCTCATCAACGTCGAAATCGATTCTCATCGTTTCGACCTTGCGATGCGGCTCCTCGGCCAGTCTCGCAGCAAGGTGTTCAAGGAAGCGGCGCGACCTGTCGATGGCCGTCACCGTGCCACCGGGACCGACGATATCAGACAGGTCGAAAGTTGCGTATCCGGGGCCGCAACCGACATCCACTATGTGGCTGCCCGGCGAAAAACCTGCGCGCTGCCAGGAGCTCGTCGCACGCGGCCTCCATACTGCGTGCTGAAGTCCGAGACGGGTTATCTCATCGTCTTCGGTACCGAGCAGGTAGTCTCCATCGGTCGGGCGGTCGGTCATGAAGGGGAAGGTAAAGGTGCCGAACCGGGCAGTCCACCGCTCACCAAACACCATGTGGCTGCAGAGCAGGGAAACCCCTCTTACAAAACCCGGACAGAACACTGACCAGGCAACAGCACAGAGACCGAATTAGCGAGTAGACTTTGCATACAGCGGATTCCTCCTTCATCCCGAGCTATACCATGCGTGCCCTCACTCTACTGCTCGTGACTATGGCCTGTTCATCACCGCCGCTGGCGACTTCGTCTACACCACAGCCGCGAAACGCCGAGCGACTAGCGAACGGTTTACTTGCAGCCGACCGCTCGTTCTCCGAAAAAAGCGCCCACACGGATCTCATCTCCGGAATTATCGCCATGCTCGCCCCGGACGTTGTGATGCCACTGCCCGGAGGCAAGTTTGCAAACGGAGAAGCGGCAGTGCGCGATGTTCTCGCGGTAAACGCGGATAACGCGAAGGCCACCGCGACCTGGACTCCAGTGAGGGCGGGAATATCAGGCGATGGGCAGCACGGCTTCACCTACGGATACATGACGGTAGAGAACGCAGACAAGTCCCTCGCGCATGCCAAGTACCTGGCCTATTGGGTAAGGCAGAACGACGAGTGGCGCGTGGCCGCATACAAGCGAACGCCGCGGCCGGAAGGAGAAGTGTCGCTGCAACTTATTCCTCCGTCCTTGCCGCTCAGGCTTACAGGGCCGTCCGTCGATCAGGCAGTTCTCCTGCGCAACGGAATGAGCCTTTCGAGCGCCGAGCAGGACTTCTCGAACGATGCGCAGACAATGGGACTCGGCGCCGCATTCATGAAGTACGGCGCTCCCGACGCAATGAACATGGGAAGCGAACCGACTTTCCTTTTCGGTCCCGAGGACATCAGCAAGTCAGTGGGAGGCAACACTCCCTCCACGACGAGTTCGCTTTCCTGGCGTTCTGATAGAGTGCTCGTTGCGTCGAGCGGAGATCTGGGAGTGAGCATCGGCGTCATCTGGCGCAATGCTCCACCCCCGCCGGGTGAAACATCGCCGCGCTTCGCGTTCTTTACGGTCTGGCGCCGCGCGACTCCGAACGATCCGTGGCGATACGTCGCTGAATAGTCCATCCGCCTTCAATTCGCCCTCTTCGGACGGGGCAGTTGCCAATGATCGAAGCACCGTTTACCATTCGAATATCAATATGACGATCTCCAGAGCAGCTTATTCGCATCGTACGCATCGCCACCACAGCCTGACGGGCTGGGGCTTGGAGAGCGTGCACGCGTAACCGCTGACTCCTTCCCCTCGCGCTTTCGAGCGCGATCCAAGCCCGTCCAACCTGGACGGGTTTTTTTTTGTTCCTCACACATACGATCATGCTAAGAATCGCATTACCCAATAAAGGCCGGCTTTCGGAAGACGCGCGAGAACTGTTCAATCAGGCCGGACTCGACGTCCTCGTTCGCGGCGAGCGCGCGCTCACCGCGTCACTCGGCGGCGAATTCGAGGCGATCTTTGTCCGGGCCCAGGATATTCCCGAGTTCGTAGCAGATGGAGCCGCAGACGCCGGTATCACCGGCTACGATCTGGTCTCCGAATCCGAACGCGATCTCGAATCGCTGCTCGACCTCGAATTCGGCAAGTGCAAACTCGTGGTGGCGTGCAGGGATGAGGCGTCGTTCGCGTCCGTCAAGTCTATCGCGGCAGACTCACGGGTGGCCACGGCGTTCCCCGCGATTGCACGCAAATACTTCGAGAGCGAGGGTGCCACTGTCCAGATAGTGCCCATCTCCGGAGCCGCGGAAATCGCCCCGCACCTGGGCATTGCAGACTTCATTCTCGATGTCACTTCCACGGGTTCGACGCTCAAGACGAACGGACTCCGAGAGGTCGCCACGGTAATGCAGTCGAGCGCTCGCCTGTACGCTGCTCCCGGACGGAAGACAACATGGTCTGCCGAAAAACTCGACTCACTCGATCAACTTGTGGGTGCGCTGGCATCCGTTATCCGCGCGCGCGGCAAGCGTTACCTGATGGCCAACGTGCCTCGGGCCGCCCTCGACCGCGTCAAGCAGATACTCCCTGGAATCACAGGCCCTACCGTCGTCGACATACTCAACGGCGGCGAGCACGTAGCGGTCCACGCAGTCGTTCCCGCGGGCCAGGTGTATCGCACCATTGCGTCACTCAAGGAACTTGGCGCCGAGGGAATTTTGCTTACCCGCATCGAGCGACTGGTCCCATGACGGTCGCGACAACCAGGTTTCGTTTTTCTGGAAAACTCGATTCACTCGATGGAGCGGCCCGCAACGCATTGTTCGACCGAACCGCTGTTTCCGACCGCGCCGTGACTGACTCCGTGCGCGACACCATCGATCGCGTGAGCGTTGATGGTGATCGTGCGTTGCTCGAATTCGCTGCACGGTTTGATGGCGTCCAGCTGGATAAGCTGGAGGTGTCCCAGGACGTCATCCGCACGGCAGCAAACTCGATCGACGGCGCGCTCAAACGAGCAATGGTCCGCTCGGCTCGCAACATCGAGCGCGTACATGTCGCTTCTCGACCGATGAGAGTGGTAGTGGAAGTGGAACCAGGGATCGTCGTAGAGCGCCGCCCCGATCCCCTCGCTCGAGTGGGCATCTATGCCCCAGGTGGGACGGCAGCCTACGCCAGCAGCGTACTGATGGCGGCGATTCCGGCGAAGGTCGCCGGCGTTGGCGAGTTGATACTTTGCTCGCCACCGTCGAGTGACGGGAATCCTTCCGCGCCGATCCTTGCGGCAGCCAAGATCGCCGGGATCGATCGTATATTCTCCCTCGGCGGAGCTGGCGCGATCGCTGCCATGGCACTCGGAACACGTACGGTTCCGCGCGTGGACAGGGTGGTTGGTCCCGGCAACGCCTACGTGGCCGAGGCGAAGCTGCAGCTCATGTCGCGAGTGGGGATCGATTGCCCGGCGGGACCAAGCGAACTTGTTGTGATCGCCGATGAATCTGCAGATCCTGCGCTGATTGCCCGCGAAGTAATGGCACAGGCGGAGCACGATGTTCGGGCGGTGGTTGTAGTGATCGCCCTCGGGAGCGGGATTGCTGAAGCGATCGAGGCTGCGATCGTCCGAGCCTTGTCGTCGCAACCACGTCGAAGGATCATCGAGGAAGCGCTCGTGAACGGAGGTGGCGTCCTGGTCGCCAACTCGCTCGAAGCCGCCATCGCTGCCGCAAACGAATTTGCTCCCGAGCACCTGCTGATAGCGGCGCGCGATGCGGAATCCATCACAGACAAAACCAGGTCTGCTGGAACTGTATTCATAGGTGAGAGCTCGTCGGTGGCATTTGGCGACTACATCAGCGGCGCCAATCACGTTCTGCCAACGGGTGGGCTCGCCAGGTGGTACTCCGGTCTCTCTACGCTCGACTTCGTTCGCTGGACTACCACTCAGACAATTTCTTCGGAGGGAGCCGCGTCTCTTGCGGAAGACGCGGCGGCGTTCGCAACGGCCGAAGGCCTGCCGGGGCACGCGAGTGCTGCGCGGGCGTGGAGCCTTCAATGACCCCGAGCCCGGGAGCGGTGCGATATCAGGAAACACTCGCTGGGTGCGCTGTTGACCTCAGCGACAACACGAATTTATGGGGCCCGCCCCCATCGGTCGCGACGACTATCGCATCGTGCCTCGCAGCTTCGCGATATCCCTCCGCGTATTCCGACAACCTGAAGCGCTCGATTGCCGGTTACGTGGGCCTCGACGAGTCGATGGTCGTAACGGGCTGCGGCTCAGACGACGTTCTCGACTCGACAATCAGAGCGTTCAGGAAAGCCGGGAACGTCATGGCCGAGATGGATCCGACCTTCAGCATGATGAAGGTGTTTGCTTCAGTGAGCGGCCTGGAGGTCGTGTCGATTGTCCCGGGTCCCGGCATTGTGGCCGACTTCGCGGCCACGGAAGCGAGCATCATTTATCTCTGTTCGCCAAACAATCCCACCGGCTCAGTTCTATCGCTTGAGATCATCGAAGCAATTGTAGCGAGAGCAAAGGGCGTCGTTATTGTCGATGAAGCATACATCGAGTTCGGCGGTCAGTCTTCCGTTGAGCTTCTCGCCAGTTATGACAATCTCATCGTTACGAGAACCATGTCCAAGGCGTTCGGCCTTGCTGGTTTCCGCGTTGGCTATGGACTGGGCAACGCCCGGCTGATTGCTTCGGTAGAAAGTGCGCGCGGACCATACAAGGTGAGCCAGCTTTCGGAGGAGGTATCCGTGCGCGTGCTTGATAACGATTTGAAGTGGGTCGCCGAGTCGGTCGATGAAGCAATCGCTCTGAGACGCACATTCTCGGAGCAGCTCACGTCTGTCGGTTATCCTCCACTCGACAGCGCCGCGAATTTCGTGCTGGTTCCGGTGAGCGATGCCGCTAGCGTTGAATCGCGAATGCGCCTTCGCGGCGTTGCCGTCAGGAGGTTTGACGGGCTCTCCGGAATTGGAGATGCAGTGAGGATTTCTATCGGGCCACGCGAGATGATGAATGTCTGTTTCGACGCTTTCAGAGAGGCGGTTTCATGAGAGCGGGAATTCTGGATTACGGCGCGGGCAACTTGTTCTCGCTCGCCAGGGCCGTGCGTGCGGGAGGTGCCGATGCCGTCATAACGTCGGATACCGCACTCGCGCTTTCCTGCGATGTGCTGCTTCTCCCCGGGGTCGGCGCGTTTGGAAGCGCAACACGGTTTCTAGATCCGCACCGCGACGACATCGCCACCGCCCTCAAACAGGGAATGCCATGTCTCGGCATCTGCCTCGGTATGCAGCTGCTGTTTGAGGAAAGTGAAGAAGGCCCGGGGCGGGGTCTGGGTGTGATTGCAGGGTCGGTGCGACGTATATCGGCGAAGCGAGTTCCACAGATGGGATGGAACACGCTTGAGGACGTGACGGAGCCGTTGCTGAGCGGCAGTAACCTGGATGTCGCGTACTTCGCCAACAGTTACGTTTGCCGGCCAACGGACCTGGAAACGGTTTCGTCGTGGACAACTCACGAAGCTGATCGCTTTCCCGCGTCGGTTCGGCGGGGCAGCATAGTGGGCATGCAATTCCATCCGGAGAAGAGTTCCTCCGCAGGACTTTCTGCTATCGCTGCGTTTCTGAAGGAGGCTGGCCGGTGATCGTGACTCCGGCAATTGACCTTCGTGGCGGGCGGTGCGTTCAGCTCGTGGGTGGGTCGTATGACAGGCAGTTGATCGAGATTGATGACCCCGTCGCAGTTGCCAGGCGGTGGGAGCGGGAAGGTTTCGCCACACTTCACGTCGTTGATCTCGATGCTGCGACTGGGAGAGGATCCAACATTGCCATTGTGGAGGAAATTCTGGAGAACGGAGCGTCCAGCATTCAGGTGGGCGGCGGCATCAGAACAACAGAAGCAGTTGAAGAAATGCTCGCAGCTGGGGCAACTCGCGTGGTGGTGGGTACGCGAGCGATAGAGGACAATGAATGGCTAGAGGAGATTTCCACGCTGTTTCCGCAAAGAATTCTGGTTGCACTCGACGTCAGGGGTAGGACAGTCGTGACGCATGGATGGGCGAGTGACTCAACACGCAACATTGAGGAGCAGCTGGAGATGTTCACTCACCTGCCACTCGCGGGGCTTCTGGTAACGGCAGTTCACGTTGAGGGGCTGATGAAGGGGCCTGATGTGGCGTTGATGCGCGAGATCGTTTCGATATCTGCGCATCCGTTGCAGGCGTCAGGCGGAATCACGAGCTACTCGGACGTGAGCGACCTGGCAGAAATCGGCGTGGCCTCAGTCGTAGTGGGAATGGCTTTGTACACCGGGGCGCTCAGCGCCGCTGAACTCGAAGAGGAATGGAAGAGATGAAACTGGAGCGAAACACGCGCGAGACACAAATCGAAGTGGAACTCAAGGCAGGAACGGGACAGTGCAGTGTGTCCACGGGAATTCCGTTTCTCGACCACATGATCACGACCCTTGCCCGATACTCGGGCCTGGATATCTCCGTTGTGGCCACCGGTGATCTCAAGCACCATCTCATCGAGGATGTCGCAATCGTATTGGGAACCGCCTTTGCCGACCAGCTTCCCGCAGCCTGCTATCGCTATGGCGATCGAACCGTAGCGATGGACGATGCGCTCGTGCAGGCAGTGATAGACACAGGTGGACGTGCCTACTATCGCGGTCCCCTTCCGAGTGGCCTCTATGATCACTGGATGCGGTCGTTCGCGCAGAACGCCGCGATGACGCTCCATATCAGGGTTCTCCGCGGCACTGACAGGCACCACATCGTCGAGGCAGCGTTCAAGGCGTTGGGAATTGCAATGCGCGATGCGTTGCGCGAAGGCGATACTGTCTTCAGCACCAAGGGCGCAGTGACGCTCCGGAAGATCTGATGCTTACGCGCCGTCTGATTGTCTGCCTTGACGTTGCGGCGGGGCAAGTGGTGAAGGGAGTGCAGTTCGAGTCACTGAAGGAGATGGGAGATCCGGCAGTGCTGGCGGCGCGTTACGGCAGCGAGGGCGCAGACGAGATCGTGTTTCTCAATATCGCCGCGTCAACTGATAGCGTCGCCCTGCTTTCGGAAACCGTGAGAAGAACTGCGAACGGCTTGAGCATTCCGCTGGCAGTAGGAGGTGGCATCAACTCGATCTCGGACATCGGCGCAATGCTCAAGGCCGGTGCAGACAAGGTAAGCATCAACTCGGCCGCCGTAGAACGTCCTGAACTCCTCGCGGAGGCCGCAGAACGATTTGGATCGCAGTGCGTGGTTGCCAGTATCGATGCCCGGCGAGAGGGAACTGGATGGAAGGTGTTCACTCACGGAGGCAGGAAGGCAACGGGCCTGGACGCAGTGAGCTGGGCAGTCGAATGTGCCAGCCGAGGCGCGGGCGAGATTTTGCTTACCAGCATCGACTGCGACGGGATGCGAGATGGGTATGACCTTCAACTCACGCGTAGTGTCGCCGATGCTGTTGAAGTACCTGTGATCGCCTCTGGCGGCGGCGGCGGCGGACGCCACGTTGTTGACGTGCTTGCCGATGGAGGTGCCGACGCTGCGTTGATGGCGGGAGCATTCCACGATGGTTCGTGCAGTGTCGCGGAGATAAAGTCAGCGATGAAGAGCGCTGGAATTGCCGTGAGGTTCGCCGCATGAGCGTAGCCACTTACATGGAAGCGGCCGGCGAACTGTCTGGAATTGCAGGCGCCAATGCGATGCAGTACTACCGCACCGGGCTCGATGCCGAGATCAAGCTCGATGGCAGTCCGGTCACTGTTGCTGACCGCTCGTCGGAGCGGCTGGTGCGTGAGTGGATCGAGGCGCGGTTTCCATCCGACGGAATTCTTGGCGAGGAGTACGGAACCGTAAGATCCGATGCGAAGAGACGATGGATTGTCGATCCCATTGACGGGACGAGAGCGTTCGTGCTCGGGGTTCCGTTCTGGGGAAGTCTCGTCGCCGTTGTTGAAGATGGGGTCGTGATCGCGGGCGGCGCTTCCTTCCCGGCGCTGGAGGAGACACTGGTGGCAGGCCGGGGAGAGGGGTGCTGGTGGAACGGCTCACGAGCCGCCGTTTCGGGAGTGCAGAATATCAGCGCCGCGACTGTACTGACCACGGACGCAGCGTTCAAGGCAGAGCCGGCAAAACTCAAGGGCTGGCTAGCTCTATCCGCGGCCGCAGGCGTCAGCCGCACCTGGGGAGATTGCGTGGGATATCTCCTCGTCGCAACCGGACGCGCTGAGGTGATGGTTGATCCGGTGGTGTCTGCGTGGGACGTTGCGGCGCTGGAACCGGCGATCGTCGAAGCTAATGGCGTGTTCACCGACTGGAGCGGGGTGGAAACACCTTTCGGGGGAAGCGTGATTGCAACCAATACCGCACTCGCTTCGACCGCTCGCAGATTGCTATACGGCTCACCTGAATGACGGGACGATGAAAAACTTTGATATAGCCACGCTCGATTTTTCCAAGGGCGGCGGCACGGTTACGGTTGTTGCACAGGATGCCACAACCGGAGCGGTGCTGATGGTGGCGCAGGCCGACCGGGAAGCTCTCGAGAAAACGCTTGAAACCGGCGAAATGCACTATCGCTCGCGAACCCGGGGGCTTTGGCACAAGGGGGCGACGAGCGGCAACACCCAGCGCGTGGAAGAGTTGATTGCCGATTGCGATGGAGATGCTATCCTCGCCCGTGTTATGCCGAGCGGACCCGCATGCCATACGGGGAGCGTTTCCTGCTTCGCCGATTCGGTGCCCGGAGCGCTGGCCGCGCTGGCCCGAACGATAGACAGCCGGGCGTCAGGGGCCGCGGATACGACCGATAGGAGCTATACCAGACGGTTGTTGGGGGACCGCAATCTGAGGTTGAAGAAGATCGGGGAAGAGGCCTCAGAATTTGTGCTTGCCTGTGCCGATGGGGATGCAGCCAGAGCTACAGAAGAGGCAGCCGACATCGTCTTTCATACTCTGGTTGCGCTGAGGTCTGTCGGCCAGTCGCTATCCGATGTGCAGAGGGTGATTGCGGGCCGTCGCGAATAAAACTGTCGAAGGCGCTCTACCTGGAGGCACTGGCGAACGGGTGCAGAATCGCTTTGACGTCCAGAGCAACGTTACGGAATCGACCTGCGGGCTCCGACGGAATTCTCACCTTTGAAAACATGACAACGGCGAAGAACTCACCGCTCGACAGCAGCCCGCCGAATCCGACGACGGATTCGATTCCAAATCGCTTCACGAAATTGTCCTGGACGGGAATGAATTCGCTTGCGAGGGCCTTCTCCACGTGGAAGACATTGTAGGTCTTCCCCGAGTCATCGAGTAATTGAGGTCGCGGAGAAATAACATCGCTTATCGCGAACCCCATCGCCCTGATCAGCTCGGATATCATCGGGGCCTGCTCGACGATCTCTACGCTTGGCAACGGGATGGCTCGGTGTCCAACGGAAAGACTGGGATCGCACCATTCCGGCCTGTCACCGACTGTCGCGAGAAGCGTCAGGACGCGCGTGTCGGGAACCGGATCTGCACCGTGTAGTTTTGACCTCGCGAAGGCTTGCTGGCCGGAGTCCAGGTCAGCAAACGCCATGGTTTTGTAAAAGCGGATGAGTGCGCACTGCGGAGTCTCGGGGTCGGTGCCTGCGCTTTCGGCATATAGGTAGGTCACAATTGCCGAGGCGGCCGCCTCCAGTGTGGCGCTGCCTGAGGTCGCCAGCCGCAGCCCTCGGCTGCAGCGAAGCATGTCGAGCAGCGAAAACGTCGACAGGTTCCAGATACTACCCCCCCTCTCTCTTCCTATCGCCAATGATCACGGTTGCAACCATCCACAGCCCGATGCCCGCCGCAATAATAATGCAGATAATGCCGAGGGTCTTCCAATATTGAAGGAGCGACGCGCTGGCGATCAGCAGGCCGGCGAGCACGAGCCCGACAAAAATCCGGTTCGCGATCTTCTCCATCCCCTTCAGCAGAAGGGGAAGCTGAGGCGTGTCTACCCGGAACGCAAAATCGTTGCGCGCCATGCGCTCGGTAATCGTATCCAGCCGTCGCGGGAGCGCGTTCACAAGGTCACTTGTTGAACTCGCCAGCTGGAAGAGACGCCTCGGCGACAGGTCGCGCTTGGCGCGCTCGTTTGCGATGTTGCTCGCATATTCGCGCATTGTCTCCGACGGGTTGAACATCGGATCCAGAGCGCGGCTGATTGCATCGAGATTGAACAGCGCCTTGGCGAGCAGTGTCAGCTCGGCTGGAAGTTTGAGTCCCGCCTTGTACCCGATGCTGATCATCCGATAGAGAACGATCCCCGTCGGAGTGTCGGTAACCGTCTCATTGGCGTGCTTTGCAATCACGGAAGCAACTTCGCGGGTGTACGCTGATCGATCAAACGACTCATCGTGCTCGCCGATCTCGATAAGGACTTCGGCCGCCGCATCACCCTCGTTGTCAGCCATCGCGAGAAACAGACGCACAACCGCATCGCGCATCGACTCGGTGAGGTGCGCAGTCATCCCGAAATCAATCAGTGCAAGCTTCGGGTCACCTGGCTCTGCCACATCGGTGGCCGCCTGCATTGCCTCGGTCTCGGACCGAATCAGTGGTGTCGCAGCCGCGCGCTCCTCGGTACGCCGGTCCAGCAATGCCGCCTCAGCCGGAGTCATCGGATTTTTCCGGCCGGGCAGAATCACGAAGATGTTGCCGGGATGAGGGTCTGCGTGGAAATGGCCGGTGCCCGTTATCTGATGCAGGTAGGCCCGGGCAAACTCGTTCGCAAGCGGGCTGAAGTCATACTCGATGCGCGTGATCGGCGGGATCTGGCTGATCTTGAAGCCCCTCACGCGCTGAGACGTGAGAACGCGGTGAGTGGTGTACGCGTCAATGACGCGAGGTATCAGTATGTGCGGAAAACCGGCCAGTGATTTCCGGAAGCTCGCAGCATTCCGCGCCTCGGTTCGATAGTCCAGCTCATCGGCAAGGGCGCGCTCCAGCTGCTGAACCACGCCGATGACGTCCACTTTGTCGCCGGTGGAGGTGTGCGCGGCAAGAAACCCCGCAAGCTCCCGAAAATATTCGATATCCTCGATCAGGACTTCGCGTATGCCCGGGCGCTGAACCTTCACTACCACATCCCGGCCGTCCCGAAGCTGCGCGGCGTGAACCTGACCCAGCGAAGCGGTTCCGAGCGGCACTTCATCGAACGACGCAAAGAGCTTGTTTACACGTGCGCCGAGCTCCTCCTCGATGGTCGCTTCAACATCGCTGAGCTTCATCTCGGGAACGTTGTCCTGCAGTGATTCCAGTTCCCTCACATAGTTCTGAGGCAGCAAATCGGGACGCGTCGAAAGGATCTGCCCCAGCTTGATATAGGCAGGCCCGAGCTCGATGAGACGTTCGCGAAATGCCACGGCTTTCTCGTCGGACGGTCCGCCATCGGGGTCGGGCGTGGCTTCGTCCATCTGAACTGCCTGCAACTCGAGCAGGCCCTGGCCCTTCGCAAAGTCGAACAGGCCATAGCGCGTGAAGAGTCCCACCGTCGACGCGAGCCGCGGGAGGTACTTCGGTGAGAGAATCATATTGCCACAAAAGGCAGAAACCGTGCCCGCTTCGATTGCCGGAGATCACGGTACGGGGAGATATTTACGGATGACCGAAACGAATGAACCTGGTGGGAGCGCAGCCGGCGTGGCCGTGAAGGCTGATCGCGTCGCCATCACGACCGTCCCCAAACCCTGGGGTCACGAGACTATCTGGGCGCGCACCGACCGGTACGTTGGGAAAATTCTGCACATCAAAGCGGGTCAGGCGCTGTCTGTGCAGTACCACGAGCGGAAGGACGAGACCGTCTATCTCCTTTCGGGCGATCTGATCTATCGCGTTCAACGGGACGGGGAACTCGAAGATGTTCGCCTTCAGACGGGCGAGTCGTTCAGAATCACCCCGGGCACAATTCACCAGATGGAAGCCGTGACAGACTGCGATGTTCTCGAGGTATCCACTCCCGAGATTGACGATGTCGTGCGGATTTCAGACAGATACGGCAGAGAGGGGACAAGCGCACCATGAAAGTCATTATCCCGCTGGCAGGCAAGGGAACTCGCCTGCGCCCGCATACGCACGTCACGCCGAAGCCGATGATGAGAGTCGCCGGAAAGCCGGTGATGTCCTACGTCCTCGATGAGCTGCGCGAGCTCGGAGGCATCGAGGAGGTCATCTACATCACGGGGCACCTCAAGGAAAAGGTAGAGGACTTCGCGCGAAAGAGTCTCGACATTCCATCAGTGTTCATCGAGCAGAAGGTGCAGGACGGCACCGCAGGCGCTATTGCCCTGGCGCGCGAGCACGTTGACCAGCCCGTCCTGATCATTTTCGTTGACACTATTTTCGACGCAGATCTATCCATAGTGAATCGCACAGATGCGGACGGCATCATCTGGACGAAAGAAGTCGAGGATTATCAGAGGTTCGGTGTGGTCGTCACGGATTCTGAAGATCACATGACACAGATTGTCGAGAAACCGAGCACTCCAATTTCAAGGCGTGCCAACATCGGCCTCTACTACATCAGGAACTGGAAGCTCCTCTTCGAGGGAATCGACCACGTGCTCGCGGCGCCGCAGAACAAGGGCGAGTACTATCTCACAGACGCGTTCCAGTACATGATCGACAAGGGCGCCAGAATCAAGGTGATCGACGTCGCGGGATGGTACGACGCGGGCAAGATCGAGACGATGCTCGAAACAAACCAGACGATGCTGGAGAAGGGCCGCGCGCGCAAACCCGCACCAAGCGAAGGTTGCACGATAGTCGATCCCGTTTACATCGAAGACAATGTGACCGTTACCGCGTCGACGATCGGCCCGAACGTGTCCATCGGCAGCGGCAGCGTCATCGAGAACTCGACGCTGAGCCACACTATCGTCGGCACCGGCGCCCGGATTTCGAGATCGGAAATTCGCAATTCTCTGGTCGGTGATGATTCCGTTCTGGAGGGAGTAGTGGGTGAAGTCACGGTGGGCGATAACTCGGAGGTGAGGGTATCGCCCGCAAGCTGAGCCGGAATGTCCTCGCTCTCGGTGGGGTAAGCTTCCTCACCGACGTAGCGACGGAAATGATCTACCCTCTGCTGCCGCTCTTCCTCAGCACGGTACTCGGAGCGAACGCCAGCTTCATAGGTGCGATCGAGGGAGCAGCAGAATCGACTGCTGCGCTGCTCAAGCTTGCGAGCGGCTGGTGGTCGGACAAGGTAAAGAAACGCAAGCCACTCGTGCTGATTGGATACGGTATCGCAACTGTTGCGCGGCCGTTCACTGCAATTGCACAGACCGCCACTCAGGTGCTGGCCATCCGCCTCACTGACCGCGTCGGCAAAGGCATCCGAAGCTCACCACGCGATGCGCTGCTGGCCGATTCAGCGGACGCCGAATCGAGAGGCAGGGCGTTCGGATTTCACGCTTCAATGGACAACGCCGGCGCGGTTCTCGGACCGTTGATCGCGTTTGCGCTTCTGCACCAGTTCAACCTCTCCCTGCGAAACGTTTTCTGGCTCGCGGCCATTCCCGGCGCGCTCGCGTTCATCGTCCTTCTTGTCGCCGTCAAGGAGGTCGCGCATCAGGAGCCCGAGGCAGCAGCAGACGGCTCCAAGCCACACCTCTCCATGACCGAAAAACTCGGCAGGCGATTCTGGCTCTACCTCGGCGTGGTGTTTCTGTTCACACTTGGAAATTCAACCGACGCATTCCTGCTTCTGCGTGCCAATCAGCTCGGCGTGGCAGTAGCACTGGCACCCATTCTCTGGGCGTTCCTGAACCTCATAAAAGCAGCGCTCGGCACATGGGGCGGGACGCTTTCCGACCGCTTCGGCCGCAAGCCCCTCATTGTCTCCGGATGGCTCATCTACGCTGCGGTTTATTTCGGATTTGCGATGGCCAACACGCAATGGCATGCCTGGGCATTGTTTGCGAGCTACGCGGTTTTCTACGCTCTTACTGAAGGGACCGAGAAGGCACTCGTTGCCGACCTCGTACCCAAGGAACGCCGCGGCGCCGCATTCGGCTGGTTCAACCTCGCCATTGGACTCGGCGCACTCCCGGCGTCACTTATCTTCGGCGCTATCTGGGACAGAACCGGTGCCCACAATGCATTTCTGTTTGGGGCAACGCTCGCACTTGTAGCTGCGGTGGGAATGCTCGTGGTCGCGCCGGGCCGTACCACCGTTCCCGCAGCGTAAAACCGCACTGCCGGTCGGTCGGAGCAGAGTCAGTTCTGTTTCACGCCGCCTAGAAAGTCGCGATATCGCGCGCCGATCCGTTCGATATGAAACGGCCTCGCTGCCTCGTGACATGCGTCACCCATGCGCTTTCGAAGGTCGCCGTCCTCCGCCAGCCATCGAATGAGATCGACAAAGTCCCGCTTGTCGTGCGCGTACAGCACAGTCTCGCCGTGTCGGCCATACTCCAGATAGCCGCTTTCAGGCGTAAGCACTGACGGAATCCCGAAGCTCATGAAATTCGTGAGCTTGTTGGCGCAGTTGAACCGAAGCTTGTCACTGTCCATGCGATACGCGATGCCGATGTCGATCGCCATGTAATCCTGGATAAGTTTCTTGAATCCTCCCTCTCCCTTTCGGGAAAGGTTGGTCACGAAGTCGTAGCCAGACTCACGTGCAAGGCGCTCGTTCAGCCGGTGCGTACCCGGGGTGGAAATGAAGCCGAGTATGGGCCGCCGTGTGCGGTCCGGGATTCGCAGCTCGCCAAAGTTGCAGTGATGATGCGGAATCTCGACGGCCGGAATTCCGTACCTGGCGGAGAGGTGAACCTGCTGTGTGAGGTTGGCCGCAATGAAAGCGTCCAGGTAGCGAACTTTTCCGCGCAGCGACCACGACGAATAATTGTCGAGAATATCGAGAACCTGACGTACGCCGGCCGACCTGATTCGCTCGAGCGTCGTCTCCGCGGGAAGCCGCTTCACATAGACGACGATGTCATACTGCCGCGCGGTTTCCACATCCAGGTCTGGTAACGCTATTGCATCGCAGCCAAGGTGAGCCGCAACCTGCCGCCCCCGAATTTCCGCGGTGTCGATACCGGCTCGCTTGTAGACAAAAAGCGTGCGTGGGATGTTTTCAGGCACGCTCAGCCTGGCTGCCGCACTTTCGCGTCAGCAGCACCTCGAGCCTGGCCGGCTGTATCTCGCTTCCATTCTCTCACACTCGAACTGCTGGCGCGAAAGAGGCTGACGCTCCGGGTGCTGCTGCCGGATGTGCGATGCGTAACGCTCATAATCGGGCGCACCGAGTATCGCGCGCAGTCCGCGCGCGATACTCGAGCAAGCCGATAATAGGCGCAGAGTCACGGCGCGTCGGGTTTGATGGGCACACGCGACGGCAGGTTGTTCTCGAAGATCTCGAAGATTCTCCGGTACTCATCCGCCCACGAGGAAGGCCTGACGAAGCCGTGATCCTCCACAGGATAAACCGCCAGCTCCCAGTTGGTCTTGCCCAGTTCTATCAATTTCTGGGTCAATCGCACGACGTCCTGAAATAGCACATTGACGTCCACCATTCCATGCAGAATCACGAGCGGATCCTTGAGCCCATCGGCGTAATAGATGGGCGATGACTGACGATACGCGAGCGTGTCGGTCTGCGGAAAGTTCAGGATGTTCGAGGTGTAGCCATCGTTGTAGTGCGCCCAGTCGGTGACGCTTCTGAGAGCGGCGCCCGCACCGAAGTACTGCGGCTGCGTGAACAGTGCGAACAGCGTTATGAACCCACCGTAGCTGCCGCCGTAGATGCCGATACGCTCAGGATCGATCTGGAATTCTTTCGTCAGATATTTTGACGCATCCACCTGATCCTGGAGATCCCGCCCCCCCATGTACCGGTAAATGGCAGTGCGCCAGTCGCGGCCGTATCCTGCGGATGCCCGGTAATCCACGTCCAGAACCGTATATCCCTTCGATGCGAGATACTGATTGAACATGAACTCGCGCGGATACTCACTCCAGAAGTTGCCAACGTTGTGAAGGTATCCAGCCCCGTGCACGAAGATCACGCCGGCGCCATTCGACTGCGCGGACATGTCCTTCGGACGATATATGTGCGCGGGCAGCATCTTGCCGTCACTCGCCGGGATCATGACTATCTCGGGCTCGATCCAGTTGAACGAGAGCCATTCCTTGCTGGGGCTCAGCGTGAGCTGAGACATCGGCGCACCAGGTTTGTTGGCTGCGAGGAACAGATCTGGCGGACGGTTCACATACGAATACACGTCCGCGATCAGCGCTCCATTCGGCGAGACCGTAACGCGATGCCGGCCGGACTTTGCCGTGAGTCTTTCACGAGCCCCGCCGTTCACTGACATCCGGTAGAACTGCTCTTCAGCAGGCGACGGCTCGTTGGTCTGGAGGTAGAAGGTCCTGCCATCGGGCGAAAGATCGACATCGAGCACTTCCCAGCTCCCGCTCGTGAGCTGCTTCCGGTCGCTCCCGTCTGCCGCGACGGTATAGAGGTGTGAATAGCCCGTCGCTTCAGAGACATAATAGAAGCGGCGTCCGCCATCGTACCATCCGGCGCAGCCAAAATTGCACGGGCCACCGACCCATGCCGTATCGCGAAGCGTCTCCAGCGTCGTCATGCTGCCGCTCGCGTCAACGGTGCGCAGCACCCGCGACTTGTTGTCGGATGCATAGGCAAAGAAAGCTCCTCGCCTCCCGTCGTCGCTCCAGCCCAGCGGCAGCACAAACCCCTTGGCCGAATCGGTTGCATACGGCTTGAGCCATGTCACGATCCCGGTGGTGAGATTCACCACTCCAACGCGTCCCTTGTCCTGCACATCCCCGACGTTGTCCCGGCCCTTGATCTGCTCGATGTAACCGGACTCGGTGACAAACCTCGGGATGTCATTGCCTCGCGCTCCCTGGGCCGGGATGCGTGTTGTGATGATCAGAGCATCCGCAGAAGGAGAGGGGGAGATGTTTGCAAGCACCTCGCCGCGCTGGGTGTAGTATGCCTTGAGGCCCCTCGATTCCCGTTCCTTCCTCTCCGCTTTCGATATGCTGTCCGCACGGGCGCGGTCTCTGATTGCCTCGAACAAATCGAGCTGCTGCTGCTCGATGCGTCCTCGCTGTCCCGTAGCCTTGGCCGAATCTGTCGGCTCAGGTCCCTGGCGCAGATCTGTGAGTTGCCTGAGAAACCCGTTGCTCAGCTCTATCGAGTAGACGTTGTTGTCGCGAATGAAATAGACTTTTGTGCCGTCCCGGGAAAACTGCGGCTGGCTCTCTCGCGCGATTGTCTGCGTAAGACGACGGGTGGTGCCGCGCTGTGTGTCGGTTACGTAGATATCGCCGGCGTATTCCACAGCCATCATACGGCCGTTGGCGGAGCGTTGGCCGGTTGTTACCGATGCGCCTGCGGAATCGAATTGCGCAGGTGAGACCCGCTCGGGTTTCGCTCCAGGCACTGCCCGCACGCGAAATCGCCTTGCGTTCTCGCGCCAGTCAGTCCCCGGCTCGAGCCACGTGAAGTAGATCCACTTGCTGTCCGCACTCCACCGCACATCCGAAGGCGCTCGCCCGTATAACTCCGGCCCGCGCATGATGTTCTTGATAGAAAAGTCAAAGCTCGACGGGCCCTGCTGCTGGGCTCCGACGGGCGCGGCAATCACGAGTGCCAGCAGAATTCTCTTCATCGTCCATCCGTATCGTAAAAGGAATCAACTCTCAAATTACCACGTGAACCACGCGTCACGATGCGTGTCCACAACGCAAACCCGCCAGCTACGCAGCGAACTCCTCCGTGTGCCTGAACTCCACTTCCGTGGTTTTCGCTTCTGTCCGTCCGGAAAGTATCCCGAACCAGACGCGCGCGGATTCGACAAGAATCACGATCACCGCTGCCATGAAAAACGCGGCTACAGCTGCATCGAGCCGGTCATTGAACGCCATGCGGCGCGCAGCATCCATAGTCGACACGCCGGGCGGCAATGCTCCCGACGACATGGCTGCGTCGAGCATCCTTGCGTGAGAAAGGAATCCAAGCCGGGGACTGTCCGAGAATATTTTCAGCCACCCGCCAGTCAGCGTCACCACCGCAAGCCAGCAGAGAGGAATGACTGTCATCCAGGCGTATCGCGCCTTCCCCATCCGGATGATGATCGTCGTTCCCACGCAAAGAGCTACCGCCGCCAGAAGCTGGTTCGAGATCCCGAACAACGGCCACAGGGAGTTGATGCCCCCAAGCGGATCTGTAACTCCCTGGTAGAGGAAGTATCCCCACATCATCACAAAGACCGCACTCGTTCCCACCACCGCCGGGTACCACGACACTCGGCCTATGGGAGCCCATACGTGAGACAGAAGATCCTGAAGCATGAACCGTCCTACCCGCGTCCCTGCGTCGAGCGTGGTCAGAATGAAAAGCGCTTCAAACATGATGGCGAAGTGATACCACAGCGCCATCGCAGCGCCTCCCCCGAGCACCGATGAAAACAGGTGCGCCATTCCAACAGCAAGGCTCGGCGCGCCACCCGTGCGTGACAGCAGTGAAACCTCGCCCACCTGTCTCGCGAGCGCCTCTATCTCGGCAGGATCCAGCACGAATCCCCAACCCCTTATCGCTTCGGCCGCACTGGTTGCAGTCGTGCCAAGAGCCGCGACCGGTGCATTGATCGCAAAATAGACTCCCGGCGTGAGAACGCACGCGGCAATCAAAGCCATCACCGCAACCAGTGACTCGGTGAGCATTGCACCGTATCCGATCATTCGCGCATCGGTTTCGCGCGAAATGAGCTTCGGTGTCGTGCCTGAAGCAACCAGTGCGTGGAAGCCAGAAATCGCCCCGCAGGCAATCGTAATGAACACGAAGGGGAAAACCTTGCCGGCGAACACGGGGCCGGTGCCGTCTGTAAACTGAGTGAGCGCAGGCATCTGGAGCGGCGGCAGCACTATCAGAATTCCCAGCGCGAGCGCCACCACAACGCCGATCTTTACAAACGCCGACAGGTAATCCCGGGGCGCCAGCAGCAACCAGACCGGCAATACCGACGCAGCAAATCCGTAGATCATGATCAGAACTGCGAGCGTGGTGCCGCTGAGAGTGAATATGGGAGCAAGCGCCGGATTTTCCGCCACCCAGCGCCCCGCGTACAACGCGAGAATCAGGAACACGATCCCAATCGCACTCGCCTCGAGAACTCGATGCGGGCGGATCCACTTCATGTATCCGCCCATGAAGAGAGCAATCGGAATTGTGAGGGCAATCGTAACCACTCCCCACGGACTCGACTTGAGCGCGTTTACAACAACCAGGGCAAGAACCGAAATCAGAACCACCATTATTCCGAGAACGGCCACGAGCGCGGTGTAACCGCCTACCGTCCCGATCTCGTCCTTCGCCATTTGGCCGAGTGTTTTTCCGTCGCGCCGCATGGAGGCGCAGAGTATGACGAAATCCTGAACCGCTCCCCCCACCGCGACTCCAACGATTATCCAGAGGGCACCCGGAAGAAATCCGAACTGCGCCGCGAGAGTCGGCCCCACGAGCGGTCCCGGCCCCGCGATGGCCGCGAAGTGATGGCCAAATACAATCCACTTGTTAGTCGGAGAGTAGTCCCTGCCGTCGTTCAAACGGACGGCGGGCGTTGCGCGATCGTCGTTCAGCTCGAAAATATTGCTGGCGATGATACGGCTGTAGACGCGATACGCGATGATGTAGGTGCAGACCGCAGCGGTAAGCAGCCATGCCGCATTGACGGGCTCTCCCCGTTTCAATCCCAGCCAGGCGAAGCTTGCGGCGCCGAGCATGGCTATCGCTACCATCAACAGCGTCTGGACAATCCGGCGCATTCAATATTATGAAGGTGGACGGTGAAATTGCGTTTCAGTTAAGTTTCCCGCAATCTGACATGACCCAACGCATACTCCTTCGCGCTTTCGTGGGCGCACTCGCCGCAGCATCCTTGATCACAGGCTGTGCGTCTACTCCTTCTCCGGGGTCAAGCGACGCAACGACGCCCCTGACGCCGCTTTCCGGACTTGTCAGCAGGCAGATTCTTGTGCTTCCCACTCAGTTTCTGGCAATGCCGTCGGCGAGCGGGGCATGGGAGATTGTGCCTGAAGCTCAGGCGGCTCTGCCTATCCTGGACGATGAAATCGCGGATGCCTTCGCCCGGCAGGGAGTGAAGAAAAACTGGACATTTGCGCGCGCAATTACCGAGTCCGCCGATCGAAATGGCGGTCTCGCCGGTAATCCGCGCGACCTGGGTGCTGCCGGAATCAGACGCCTAAAGGCGGGCGACACTCCGTTGCCCGAATCCATTGGCTCGGCCATCAGAGGTCTCGCTGCTCTAACGAGCGCTCGCTACGTTCTCGTCCCGCTCGAGGTACACCTGGACACCCGGGGTGGAGAAAGAAAGGGCTCGGTCAGGATGCTGCTGATTGATTCACGAACCTCCCGCGTTTCCTGGGTCGGGGATATAGATGCGGCGCCGCTTCGAGACCCTCAGGCCGTGGCTGACGCACTGAGCCCTTACGGCTTCCGTCAGCTTTCACGTGATCTGGCAACTCGATTCGCTGAAATGGTGGTGGCGCAGTAGGTGCAGGCGAGCAAGGCGTGACGACGATATTTCACGTCTCGGACCTGCACTTCGGACGCCCGGCTGTTCCCGCCCAGATAGAAGCGATCGAGGCGATCATCGCGAACGACAAGTTCGACGTGGTCGCAATCTCGGGCGACCTGTCCCAGCGTGCACGCGCAGGCGAGTTCCAGCGAGCTGCAGCGTTCATTCGCGACGCCCGGAAAGTGAGCGAAACCATCACCGTACCGGGAAACCACGACGTGAAGTGGTGGCGAGCCCCGCTGGGAATCGGCGACCGCGGTTCGATGTACGACAATTACAAGCAGTTCATATCGAACGACCTGGAGCCCGTGCTCAAGGTCCCCGGTGCGGCGTTCGTGGGGCTCAATACTTCTCACGGCGTGACACTCCGCACTCTCACCTGGAACATGCGCGACATCTCCATCATCGGAGATTTGCGCGATGAGCAGTTCCGTGTGGCCGAGGAGGCGTTCGGGAGCGGCGACCCGGAAGATGCCAGGGTGATCGTGATGCATCACAACCCGGTGAAGGGAGAGCTGTCACAGCGGCACGGGCTGAACCGCACGCCGAAGATTCTGGGACGTTTCGCGCAGATGGGCGTTGACCTGGTGCTGTGCGGCCACGACCACCAGGAGTCGGTTCACTACATCGAGCACACAAAAAAGGGAACCGTCATCTCCACGGCGGGAACAGTATCCAGCAGATCGCGCGGTGGTCGGCCCTCCTCGGTGAACGTCATCGCGATCGGAGATACCACCATCGAAGTGACTACGCGCATCTGGTCAGACGAAGGAAAGACGTTTGTCCCCGGACCCCATCGTTGCTTCGAACGCTCCGCCGTCTGATCGGCTTCGCCGGTGCGCAGCTCACGCTGGACCTCGCGCCACCACCCGTACCGCGCAAACCGCGTGGACGCTCAGAATCACGCGCTCCCGAGCGCACCCACCCCGCAGACGAGCGCTTCGTTCACGACCTGACAAAAGCTCATCGCGCGCTCAACTCGACGAAATTCAGCGGCGAGCTGAGCGAGATTCCGATCAGGGTGTCCCGGCGGATGAAATCACGGCTGGGGCACTACACCCTGAGAGGCCAGGAGCGATGCCGGGCCGAGATCGTGATCAGCAGGCGGCACATCCGCCGACACGGCTGGGACGAGGCAATTGCCACCCTGCTGCACGAGATGGTTCACCAGTGGCAGGATGAGACCGGCCGAAAGGTGGATCACGGCCACGAATTCAGGGCCAAGTCCCGTTCGGTTGGCATTACACCGCGGGCAAGGCGCGGCTTGGCACAGGCGGGCTGAGCGGCGCTATCTTTGGAGGATGGCCACCAAAGACATTTACAACATTGACTTCGCGCTTTCCGAAGAAGAGCGCGCTATTCGTGACAGCATTCGCCAGTTCGTGGACGAGAAGGTCATCCCCATCATAGGCGACGCTTACGTAGAAGGAAAATTCCCGAGGGAGATAATCCCTCAGATGGCCGAGCTCGGCGTGTTCGGTGCAAACCTGCCTGAGGAATACGGATGCGCGGGGCTCAGCAACGTTGCCTACGGCCTCATCAATCAGGAACTGGAGCGCGGCGACTCCGGTGTCCGTTCGTTTGCATCGGTCCAGAGCTCCCTCGTGATGTATCCCATCTACGCCTTCGGTAGCGAGGAGCAGAAGAAGCACTATCTGCCGAAGATGGCCGCCGGCGAGATCATCGGATGCTTCGGGCTCACCGAACCCGATTACGGATCCAATCCATCCGGGATGATCACCCGGGCACGCGAGCAGGCGGACGGAAGCTGGGTGTTGAACGGCGCCAAGATGTGGATCACCAACGGGTCAACCGCACAGGTGGCAATCGTCTGGGCAAAGACCGGCGATTCGAAAGAGGACACATCAATTCGCGGATTCATTGTCCCGACTGATGCTCCCGGATTCACGGCAAAGGACCAGAAGGGAAAACTGTCGCTGCGCGCTTCTGACACGAGCGAACTCGTTTTTGCAGATGTGCGGCTTCCTGCCGACGCGATCCTTCCTAAGTCGGGCGGAATAAAGAGTCCGCTCATGTGTCTCACTCAGGCCAGATACGGAATTTCGTGGGGCGCCATTGGGGCTGCCATCGCGTGCTACGAAGAGGCGCTCTCGTACGCAGGCAATCGCGTGATGTTCGGCAGGCCGATTGGCGGGTTCCAGATACAGCAGGAGCGGCTCGCCAACATGGTCACCGAGATCGTGAAAGGACAGCTCCTGTCCCTGCACCTCGGCCGCCTCAAGGACGCCGGCAGCTATACGCCTCAGCAGGTGTCCCTTGCAAAGCGAAACAATGTGAGCATCGCCACTGACATCGCTCGCGAAGCCCGCCGCCTCCTGGGCGCAAATGGAATTCTGGCCGAGTATGCGTCAATGCGGCACATGGCAAATCTGGAGAGCGTGTATACCTATGAAGGTACCCATGACATTCATACGCTCATCATCGGTCAGGCGGTGACCGGCCTGGCGGCGTTTGAGTAGGTCAGTGCAGCAAACAGGAATTTCTTGACGCCTGTCGCCCTGTAGTACATGCTTGTGGCTTCGTAGGTCGCCCTCACGCGCCTTTAAGGTACCCAGGTCGCAAATGCCTGACATCAGTGTTGAAGTCAACGGAGAGCTACAGCGGCACAACGTTGAGTCGCGTACGCTCCTCGTCCATTATCTGCGCGAAACGCTCGGACTCACAGGAGCTCACGTCGGTTGTGACACGAGCCAGTGCGGCGCATGCACGGTGATTCTCGACGGCAGGACAGTGAAATCCTGTACCGTGCTCGCGGCCCAGGCCGACGGCAGTGCCGTTACAACGATCGAAGGAATCGCCAGGGACGGAAGACTGCACCCGGTGCAGGAAGGATTCCGGCAGGAGCACGGACTCCAGTGCGGATTCTGCACGCCAGGCATGATACTCGGCGCCATGGACCTGCTGGCTCGCAATCCTGATCCGAGCGAACCTGAAATCAGGCACGCCATCGACGGCAACATCTGTCGCTGCACCGGCTATCACAACATCGTCCGCTCGGTGCAGCATGCTGCTGGCGCGATGGCAAAACCCTCAGGTGGCTGAATCCCATGGCGACTACAGCGGTACCTGACGGGATCGGGTCGAGTCCCAAGCGAAAGGAAGACGGCCGATTCATTACGGGCCGTGGTCAGTACACCGACGACATAGTTCTACCAGGCCAGATGCACGCTGCATTCGTGCGAAGCCCGCACGCGCATGCACTTATCCGCAGTGTGAATACGACCGCAGCGAAGGGAATGCCCGGAGTTCGGGCGATCTACACCGGCCCGGACATGAAGGCCGCAGGCGTCAACCCATTGCCTGTTGGCTGGCTGCTGCCCGGTCTGAAAATCGGCGAGCATATGCCTCTCGCAACAGACAAGGTTCGATACGTGGGCAACGCGGTCGCAGTCGTGATTGCCGACTCGCCGGCGCGCGCGCGGGATGCTGCTGATACGGTAGAGGTGGACTACGAGGTGCTCGGTGGGGTTTCCAGGGGGACAGACGCGCTCGCTCCCGATGCGCCGGTAGTTCACGACCTCGCTCCCGGCAACGCCGCTTTCGACTGGGAGATTGGTGATGCCGACGCAACTGCGGCGCAGTTCGCAAAAGCAAAGACAATCATTTCTCAGAGCATCGTCAATCAACGGCTGATTGCCAACGCCATCGAGCCGCGTGCGTGCAATGCGACATTCAACCGCGCCACGGACGAACTCACACTCTACGTAACTACGCAAAACCCTCATGTGCACCGACTGCTCATCGGAGCATTTGTGCTGGGAATACCAGAGCACAAGTTTCGCGTTATCTCGACCGACGTTGGCGGCGGTTTCGGGTCCAAGATCTTCATCTATGCGGAAGAGGTCACCTGCAGCTGGGTGACCCGGCAGCTTGGGGTTCCAGTCAAGTGGACCGCTACCAGGAGCGAGAGTTTCATGACCGACGCTCAGGGTCGTGATCATGCTTCCGATGTGGAGATGGCATTTGACGACAATGGCAGGATTCTTGGACTCCGCGTCAAAACCGTCGCCAACCTCGGCGCTTATCTCTCGGCTTTTGCTGCAGCGACGCCCACCTGGTTGTACGCTCCGCTCCTGTCGGGGCAGTACACCATCGGGAGCATTCACTGCAGAGTGACTGGGGCTTACTCGAACACCACTCCTGTGGATGCCTATCGCGGTGCGGGAAGGCCGGAGGCGTGTTACCTGATCGAGCGCGTTCTCGATGTCGCCGCGGACAAGCTGGGAATTGATCCCGCTGAAATCCGGCGTCGCAACTTCATTAGAAAGGAACAGTTCCCGTATCAAACCCCGGTTGCACTTCAGTACGACAGCGGGGACTACGAGCCGGCACTCGACCGGGCGCTGGAGATGGTGGACTACGCATCGCTGCGGAAGGAGCAAACTGCGGCGCGGGCCCAGGGCAGGTACATCGGAATCGGAATTTCCTGTTACGTCGAGGCGAGCGGCGCGGCGCCATCGGCTGTCGCCGGGGCATTGGGTGCTCAGGCCGGTCTATATGAATCGGGTGCAGTGCGAATTCATCCAACTGGAAAAGTGACACTGCTTACCGGATCGCATCAGCAGGGCCAGGGACACGAAACCACCTTCGCGCAGATCGCAGCCAACGAACTCGGCGTACCGCTTGAAGATGTAGACGTAGTGCATGGCGATACGGGACGAATTCCGTTCGGCATGGGCACCTATGGATCCAGATCCGGGGCTGTTGGCGGCACGGCGATCTATATGAGTCTCCAGAAGATCAGGGAGAAAGCAAAAGTCATTGCCGCACATATGCTCGAAGCCGCGCCCGCCGATATGGAGTTCGAGAGTGGCAAATTCTACGTAAAAGGATCCCCCGATCGGTCCAAGGCGTGGGGTGAAATTTGTCTCGCGGCATATCTTGCTCATTCGATGCCCGAGGGAATCGAGCCGGGCCTGGAGGCCACGTCGTTCTTTGATCCTACCAACTTCGTGTATCCATTCGGCGTGCATATCGCCGTTGTTGAAGTCGACACAGGCACTGGCGAAGTCGAAGTCAAACGCTACATCGCCGTAGATGACGTAGGCAATGTCATCAACCCGATGATTGTAGAGGGCCAACTGCACGGCGGAATTGCCCAGGGCGTTGGCCAGGCATTGTGGGAAGCGGCATCGTACGACGAAGGTGGTCAGCTGTTGAGCGGGTCCATGATGACGTACGCACTTCCGCGTGCGTCGTGCTTCCCGCAGTACGAACTCGATCGAACCGTGACGCCATCTCCGGTGAATCCACTTGGAGTCAAGGGAGTGGGAGAAGCGGGAACCATTGGCTCCACGCCGGCAATGGCCAATGCGGTGATTGATGCATTGTCCGGTTTCGGCATCACTCACCTCGACATGCCGCTCACCCCCGGCAAGATATGGCAGGCGATTCACAACGCAGCCGGGGAGAATTGATCCATGTATCCAGCCGCATTTGAATATCATCGCGCGAAGAGCGTTGACGAAGCGCTCGCGATGATGGAGCAGTATGGCGACGAAGCGAAGCTGCTTGCGGGCGGTCACTCGCTTCTTCCGCTGATGAAACTTCGCTTTGCCAGCCCGGGACATCTGATTGATATCAGCCGCATTGCGGCAATGAGCGGAATTTCCGAGTCGGGTGGGAAGATTGTGATCGGAGCGATGACCAGGCACACTGACGTCGGCGATTCCGAGTTGATTGGCGGGCACATCGCGGCGCTATCCGATGCAGCCAGGGCGATTGGCGACGTTCAGGTTCGCAATTGTGGTACAATCGGGGGGAGCGTGGCGCATGCAGATCCGGGGGCCGATCTCCCCGCAGTCATGCTGGCTTTGAACGCCGAGATTGTCGTGACCGGAGTGTCGGGTGAGAGGATAATTCCCGCGGACGAATACTTCACTGGAACGTTCGAAACTTCATTGCGCGAGCGTGAGATCGTTACTCAGATCCGAATTGCAATTCCTCCGAAGGGAAGCGGAAGCGCATACGAGAAATACGCTGACAAAGCGTCAGGTTATGCGTTAGCCGGGGTAGCTGCGCTCGTTACCGTTGCTGACGGCAAGATCGCATATGCGAGCGTCGCCCTGACAGGGTTGGCAGCTATGGTGACTCGTCTCAGTACCGTGGAAAAAGCACTGGCGGGCAGCGAGACAACGGCTGAATCCGTGAAAGAAGCGTGTCGCTCAGCCGGCGATGGTCTTGAACTC
>JBKJNN010000026.1:0-40889 GCA_046593625.1 Gemmatimonadaceae bacterium
AAGCCCCACGACTCTCGCGCACTCGACTTGTCCGGAAGGGGATCTGGCGGAGTCTCGATTGGATTGCCTGAATTGAGTATCCGTGTTGCGGCGCCCGGCTTGAGCTGAGCCGCCGCCTCAGGGAAACCAAGGTGCACCTGCCGCGCCCAACGACTGAAGAACCGGGTGGTCAGGCCGGGGTAACTGTTCTGCTCCTGAACAACGTATGGTATCCCATGCGTTGCAGCGTATGCGAGAGCAAGACCTGACGCGTATCCTCCCGTCCCGACGACTGCCGCAGGGCGCACCTCCCCGACGATACGCCCAAGCTCCCGCCACGCTGACATCGCCCCGCGCAGTGTCTTCCAGTTTTCCCACGGCCGCGCACGGTAAAGCGGGTGAAGGTCGAGCAGTGCGTGCGGAAATTCGGTTTTCGGAAGCACGTCGCGTTCTATTCCGCGCAGGGCACCGACAAAAAAAGGATCTACGCCCGGCGACTGCCGCTGCATTGCGCGTGCAATGGCGAGACCGGGATAGAGATGTCCGCCGGTGCCCCCGCCCGCAAAGAGAATTCGCATCAGGTTCGGTTCATCGCAAAAGACGGATCTGTGGCGCGGGAACCGATCACTTTTTCACGCGTGCTGCCGATGTTCACGAGAATTCCCGTCATCAGGAGCGACAATACCATGTTCGACCGGCCATATGAAATGAATGGTAGCGTAAGGCCTGTAGTTGGCAGCAGCCCGATCACCACTCCGATGTGCAGGTAAGCCGTAATCACCACGGTCGTCGTGATCCCGACAGCCATGAGCTGAAGGAACTGAGACCTCGCCTTCTTCGCAATGCGAAACCCGAGATAGGTGTAAAGCACAAACGCGGCGACCAAAACAACCAGTCCTGCGAATCCCCACTCTTCACCAATCGACCCCGCGATAAAATCATCATAGGCCAGCGCAAGAAATCCGAGTTGCTGTCTTCCCTGCCCAAAACCGAGACCAAACAGCTGCCCCGAACCAACTGCAATCAGCGACTGTCGAAGCTGGTCACTGACATGCGTCGGCGCGCTTCCCGGATCGAAGAACGCGGTCATTCGGAGCAGCGCGTAGTTGAGCCGCTGGAGCTGGCCCCAGAGCAACGGAATTGCCACGACGCCGAGCACTACGAAGTGTCCGATGCGGACACCTCCGGCAAACAGGATGATTCCCATCATCAGCGTGTACATCATCGCCACCGACAAGTCGGGTTCGAGAGCCACGAGAACATCCATTATGCCGATGACAACGAGAAATGGCAGCAAGCCCTTGGTCAGGCGTCTCAGCGTATCTCCCTTCTTCACAACGAGCATCGATGTCCAGACAATCACTGCAATCTTTCCGAGCTCTGACGGCTGAAGCGAACTCCCGATCAGGAATCTCCTGGAGCCGCGAAGGCGGGGGGCAATCGACTCGGTGAACGGAAGCACGATTATCAGCAGCAGGAACATCGAGAGCAGCATCAGGGGCCACGCATATCTGCTCCACACTTCGGCGTCTACCTTTGCGAATACAGCGAGTGTGATGAGTCCAACCGCTATTCCGCCCAGGTGCCTGACGACGAAGTATTCACTGCCGAGATTCTTGCTCTGAGCGAGAATCGCGCTCGCGCTGTAGACCGTTGCAACCCCGAATGCGAGAAGGCACGCGGTAACGAGCAGTATCAGCCGCGCCTCCAGTCCCATGTACCATCTGAACCGAACGTCGGCCACGGTCGCCGCCATTTATCTTCCCAATGCGATGGCGCGAAAGCGCTCGCCTCGCTCTTCATAATTTTTGAACATGTCGTAACTGGAGCACGCGGGCGAGAGGAGTACAGCATCACCTTCCACTGCGCACTCTCTCGCTCGCTTCATCACTTCGTCGAAGTCGTCGCCGAGCAGCTCGACGTTGACAACATCTCGCAAATCCTGCTCGATAATCGGCCCCGCCTCGCCATAGGCGATTACAGTCTTCACCGATCTCCTGATGGCGTCAGAAAGCGACGAATAACTCTCCCCCTTGTGCCGCCCACCCATCAGCAGGACCGTCTGCCGCTCCATTCCTTCGATTGCCACAAGAGTCGAGCTGACGTTTGTCGCTTTCGAATCGTTGATCCACTGCACGCCGTCAATCTCACCTACAACTTCAAGGCGATGGGAAAGCGCGGTGAACGAACCAAGCGCTGACACTGTTGACGCACGGGCGCTGGACGAGGTGAATTTCTCGTCCGACACTGCAACTGCGAGGGCCGCTGCGAGCGCGTTTGCTACGTTATGATCGCCAAGAATGTGAAGCCCATTCCGGTGCATCAGGGGTGCTCCGAGCAGGTGCATCATCCCGCTCTCGTCCAGCCACGCGTCAGCTTCATTGATCAGGGAAAAGCGAAAGCTGGTTCCCTTCGCGGATCGCGCCATCTCGACCACGCGCGAGTCATCCGCATTGATCACCCATTTCGACGCCTGTGAACCGTTTGCAAACAGCAGCGCCTTGTCGGCAAAATACTCCTCGGGACCGGGATATCTGTCGAGGTGATCGGGACTCAGGTTGGTCAAAACTCCGACATTCGGCGCCAGGCTCGGCGTATCGTGCAGCTGAAAGGACGACATCTCGAGCGCAATCCAGTCAGGGCGCGCATCGTGCCGTGCATAGTCAGAGAGCGGAGTACCGATGTTGCCGGCGGTCACCGCATTTTCGCCCAGCTCTCGCAGAATATGGCCTGCAAGCGCGGTGGTGGTGGACTTTCCATTGGTTCCAGTCACCGCAATGATTCGCGTTCCAGTCAGATATGAGATCGCGACCTCGATCTCGCTGATCAGCATGCGAGCAGCCGCTCGCGCTGCGGCAACGGCTGGCGTGGAGGGGTCAATCCCGGGACTGACCACGACTCTCGCTGCTCGTGCAATTCGGGACAGGTCATGTCCGCCCGTTTCGACATCTGCACCGATATCGCGAAGCTGGCGTGCCGAATCCTCTACAGTTGGACTCGATGCCGAATCCGATACGTACACGCGATTGCCATCGGCCAGCAGGAGTCTGGCGGCGGCAACACCACTGCGTCCAAGGCCGAGTACCGCGACTTCGTCTTCGGGTTCCTCCTGAGTCATCTGAGCTTCAGCGTGCTCAGTGCGAGGAAGGCGCAAAGAATTCCCAGAATCCAGAAACGCACCACAACCTGGGATTCATCCCAGCCACCCTTCTCGAAATGGTGGTGAAGCGGCGCGAGCCTGAACACCCTGTGTGTCTGGGCATATTCCAGCCCATGCATCTTTCGATGAACCTTGAAAACCACTCGTTGAATAATCACGGAGAGCATCTCGAAAACGAACACGCCACCTACGATGAGCAATACGAATTCAGACTTAAGAAGAATGGCGATGACTCCGAGCGCGCCGCCAAGGGCGAGCGAACCGGTGTCTCCCATGAATACTTGCGCAGGATGCGTGTTATACCAGAGGAATCCAATACACGAACCAAGTATCGCGGCGCAGAAAACCGTCAGCTCACCAGCGCCCCGGAGATAGAACACCTGGAGGTAGGTGGATGCGTCAACTCGCCCAATCACGTACGCGAAAAGCGCGAAGGTGAGAATAGCAATCGCGGTGAGGCCTGCGGCGAGACCATCGAGACCGTCAGAGATGTTGACCGCGTTGCTCGTACCGGCAAGCACGAAGGTTACAAAGAGCACGTAGAGCCAGCCGAACGTAGGCACCAGCAGGATGTACTTGTAGAACGGCAGCGTCGTGGATGCGCCCGGAAGTGTCGACAGCGGGTAGTGCCAGAGGTACCAGCCCAGGGCGATTCCGATGGAAATCTGTCCGATCAGCTTGTAGCTCTCGATCAGCCCCGTGTTCTTCTTGCCCGCCTGACGCTGCTTGAGCTTGAGAAAGTCATCAAAGAAACCAATGAAGCCCATCCAGAGCATCACGAACATCGCAATCAGCACGTAGCGGTTGTTCAGCTTTGCCCATAGGAGAGTTGGAATCAGCGTTGCCGCGAGGATGATCAGCCCACCCATCGTAGGCGTCCGCCTTTTCTCCTGATGGCTGTCAGGAGTTCCTTCCCGAATAACCTGATGCAGCCTCATCCGCCGAAGGCGCGTGATGATCAGCGGACCCACGATGAAAGAAACGAGGAGCGCCGTGACGGCGGCACCCGCCGCGCGAAACGATATGTAGTTGAAAATCCGCAGAAAGCCGAATTCGCCAGAGAGCGGAGTCAGCAGGTAGTTGAGCACTAGGAATTTGCCCATGAAGTGAGAAGCGGAACCAGCTGCTCCAGCCGGACGCCGCGCGATGCCTTCAATAGAATAACCGCGTCGGGCGCAATCCGTGGCTCGAGGAGTGGCCAAAGGTCCGCAACCGACTCAGACACGATCACTCGCTCGTCCCCTGCCCGCACTCGCTCGAACGATTTTGCGTACTCGCCAATACCGGCCACGAGATCGGCTCCGGACTGCAGCGCGATGGCACTTATTTCGTCGTGGCATCGGTCTGAGGCTTCTCCGAGTTCCTTCATCGTCCCGAGTACAATCACGCGCTGCCGACCTGGGCCCACGTTCGACAGCAGCTCGATTGCAGCACGGGTAGAGCCCGGGTTCGCGTTGTAAGCGTCGTTGATCAGCGTCGCCCTTCCCAGCTGCTCCCAGGCAACCCGCATGCTCGGCTGAGGCATCGCCTCAATACCTGCCGCGGCCACCGTGTCACTCACGCCGCAGGCGCGCGATACAGCGATGGCCAGCATGGTATTTCTGAGATTGTGGAGACCGCGAAGCGGCGGGCGGAGCGTCACGTCTCCGAGTTGAAGCGTGCCCATACCGTCGGTTGCGATTGACCAGGAATCCGGCTTCACCTCGCCCTCATCCAGACCTGCAGTGATCACCTCGAGCGCAGTTGCCCGCGCCGCGTCAGCGATTTCAGGCTGCGCCGCCGGCGCAATTGCAATTCGCACCCGTTCGAATGCCGCGGCCTCTTCCTTTAGAACCCCTTCGATGTTGCCAAGGCCTTCGAGATGCTCCTCGGCAACAGAGGTCACGACGGAGATGTCCGGGTCCGCAATTTCGCGAAGGATGGCAACCTCACCTGGCAGGTTTGTTCCGGCTTCGATGACAGCCACATCCGCACCCTGCGGAACCGCAAGCAGTGTGAGGGGAACGCCAATGCGATTATTCAGATTCCCCGTTGTGGCGTGAACCGAGAGCGCGCGGCTGAGGGCAGCACGGATGATGTCCTTGGTAGTCGTCTTGCCGTTGCTTCCCGCGATGAGCACCACGGGCCCGCCCCATGCGCGACGCCAGAACCCTGCGAGCATGCCGAGCGCTACGAGCGTGTCAGGCACCACGAAAACGGGAATTGTGATCGCTGCCGGTACCGGCTGCGAAACCACCAGTGCCGCTGCTCCGGATGAGACGGCCGATTCGAGAAAATCATGTCCGTTGAAATTCTCGCCCGTGAGGGCGACGAAGGCCTGTCCCCGTTCGATCTTTCTCGAATCAGTCGTTATCCCGGTGACCTGACCCGCGCTCGGAACCCCGCGAGTTGCGGCTGACACACCGAGTGCGGCACCCACCTTTTCCAGAGTCCAGAAGCTCAAGCTGGCGTACCGGCAAGAAGCTCGGCCACGATCTCCTTTTCGTCGAATGCAAATTTCTCGGAGCCGATGATCTGATAGGTCTCGTGTCCCTTCCCTGCAAGCAGCACCACATCCCCTTCCTGCGCCTGGGCAAGGGCGTTCATGATGGCGTCCCGTCGCTTGACTACTCTGACATGTCGGCCGGGCGTCATCCCGGCCTCGATGTCGTCGAGGATGCGATCTGGATCTTCAGTTCGCGGATTGTCATTGGTGATGATGATAACATCAGCGCCCGCCTCGGCCGCAGCGCCCATCTCTGCACGCTTCCCTCGGTCCCTGTCACCACCGCAGCCGAAGACCAGGATAAGCCGACCCGCAGTAAACGGTCGGATCGCCGCCAGCGCCCGCTCAATTGCATCGGGAGTGTGCGCATAATCGCGAAGGACAGTCGGCTTGTTCGAGATGACCTCGAGGCGCCCGGGAACCTGCGGCAGATCCGCCAGACACCCGGCAATCTCGCTCAGCGTGTGGCCCATCGTGATGGCCACCGCGGCGGCGCCGAGCGCGTTATGGACATTCACGTCACCGATCAGCGGAAGACAAACGTGCACCGTCTCCCTGCCGTGACTGAGGTTCCACTCGCTGCCCGAGGAGCGAAACTTTACGTCGAAGCCGCGCACATCTGCATCGCCGTTGACCCCAAACAGTATTTTCTTCCGTGAATCCGGCAGCTGTTGCCAGTGCGGGTCGTCGATGTTTATGACAGCCGTTCCCGAGGGCTCCAGATAATCCATGAGACGGGCCTTCGCTTCGAAATAGGCCTCCATCGTATGATGGTAATCCAGGTGATCGCGAGTGAGGTTGGTGAAAATAGCAGCGTCGAATTTCAAGCCATCGATGCGGTTCTGGTCGAGACTGTGAGACGAGACTTCCATCGCCACCGTGGTGACACCCTGATCGACCAGCACTCGCAGGATTCGCTGTAGTTCCACAGGGCCGGGAGTGGTGAGCTCGGTGCCGCCAGGAATAACCTTGCCTTCAGTGCCGAGGAGGACGCCGAGAGTGCCAATGGATGCGGCGCGGTTTCCGGGTCGGTCGAGCAGATGGCGAAGGATACCGGCCGTCGTGCTTTTCCCATTGGTGCCCGTAATTCCTATCATGCGAAGTTTCGCCGACGGGTTGTCGAATGCCGCGCCTGCAGCCAGTGCCGCAGCCTTGCGGCTCTCGCGGACGATGATAACCGGCAGCGTCGTACGACTCTCGTCTTCGACCATCGCAGCCGATGCGCCGGAATCGCCTGCGCGGCCAAGATAGTCGTGTCCGTCGAGAACCGAGCCGCGAACCGCCAGAAAGAGGGCGCCCGGCTTGACGCTGCGACTGTCGTCAGATAGCGCTTCGAAGGTTTCGGGCAACTCGCCCCGAATCCCCACAAGCAGGCCCGCACCGTCCAGTGCGCCGATGATTCTGTTGAGCGTAAAACGCATCACGGAATATGGTGAAGTCTGATGATACTGCCGGGCGCCAACATCGAGCCGGCTTCGGGAACAGTGGGGGCGGCCTGCGAACGCGACAGCGTCACCCTGAATCCTGCACCATGCAAAGCCCGAACCGCATTGCGCGTCGACAGACCACGAATATCCGGAACAGCTCGCATCACGGTGTCGCGAGCGGGCACGCCCGTGCTCAGCGGCAGCCGATAGAAGCGCGTGGGTTGAAGTGTACGCTCGCGGGCTGGTGCGAGGTCGGCAGTCCCTGCAAGCGCGGAAGGCTGATCATCAGCGACCTGCGCGTCGTTACGCATTTCAGAGGTTGCTGCGACGCCTGTCTTGCGTGGCGTCGCCAACGGTATGTCCCGTTCGACACTGGCCAGCTCGGCGCGATCGAGTGCTGCGTTGCGCGCAGCGAGCGCTGCTCGCAGTACGACCGATGTAACAGGCGCCGCAACTTCGCCGCCGTAGTAGGCGCGGCGGGGCGAATCCAGCTTGATCAGGATTACATACTGCGGTTTCTCAGCGGGAAAGAGTCCAACAAACGATGCGGTGTAATTTCCGGCCACGTAGCCCTGGCCCTGCACCGTTCGCCGCGCAGTTCCGCTTTTCCCGGCGACGGCAAATGCAGCGAGGTCGGCTTTGACTGCAGTCCCGCTGTCCACAACGCTTTTCAGCAATCCGCGCACAACATCCGCTACTGGCTTCGTGAATACGCGTCGGACGGCTCTTCTCTTTGCCCGGTACACCAGCTCTCCATCCGGGCCCTGAATCTCCTTCACGATGTGGGGCTGGAGAAGCTCGCCACCATTTGCAAGCGCCGCATAAGCGATTGCAAGCTGCAGTGGCGTCACGCTCAACTCGTACCCCATAGCGATCGATGCTTCAGACTGCTGACTCCAGCGCGCTGGCTCCCGAAGCGTTCCATCCGACTCTCCCGGAAGTGGGGTACCAGTCGATGCGCCGAAACCGAGGTCGCGAAGAGTCTCGTATTTTTCGCGCGGCGTCAGGCGCCCGCTGAACCCGACAATCCCGATGTTGCTCGAAAATCTGATCACATCCGACAAGGGCATCTGTCGCGCCTTGTGAACGTCGGTAATTGTTCTGCCGTTCAGCACCATCACGCCGTTGTGCGTGTCAATCACTTCATCGGTGCGAGCACGCTTCAGGTCCAGCAGCGCCGCTGCAATGAATGGCTTGAGTGTGGAACCGGGCTCGAACGGCTCGGTGACAGCAGTGACTGACATCGATGTCTTGCCGAGGCGGCGGCTGGCCATCGCCAGTACTTCTCCGGTGGCCGGACTTACAACCACGATGTCCCCGCCGGCAGCATCGAGACTGTCCACAGCCCGTGCAAGCGCGCGTTCGCAGATATCCTGAAGGTCCCTGTTGATAGTGAGGGTGACATTGCCTCCCGATCTCGGAATTCCAGCCCAGGAGTCAGGGTTGTCGAGCCGCCGGCCTCGCACGTCGCGCGGAATGGCGGATAGTGCCGAATCGCCCCTCAGCAGGCTGTCGAGAGCGAGTTCGATTCCTCCCGAGGCGCGGCCTTCCTGGTCAACGCCGCCAATGATTCGGCGGATGCCGGGGGCGTTCACGTATTCCCGCGACATCACCGTTTCCGCGTGAACTCCGGCAAGCGATACGAGCTCATTGACATCTGCGGCCACATAGAGACCCGGCAGCGTGACCCACTTACGGCGCTTGTTCAGCGAGGCAGCTATGCCCGACTTGTCTGCGCCTGCCTTCCGAAGCGCGGCGGCCAGGGCTTGCCCATCCCTGACTTCATTGGGCGCGACGCTGATTTTCATCATGCTGCGACTTTCTACGAGGACTTCACCAGTCGCGTCAAAGATGCTGCCGCGTGCCGCGGACACCTGCCGATCTCTGAAGTGCTGCCGGCGCCCCTTTGCGGCCCACTCGTCTCCCTGGACGAGCTGCACGCGTGCTGACTGCCCGATCAGAAGCAGAGCGAACACGAATATCGCGGCGTGTATTACCGTGACCCGACTAGGGCGTACCACTTTTCTCCACGCCTCGTCCGAGAACAACCATCTGGGATTCAGCCGGCAGGTGCATTCCGAGCCGGCGCTCTGCAATCGGAATTATTACCGACGCTGATGATGCCTCACGAATCTGTTTGTCGAGACGCACCCGTTCGCTCTCGAGATTTGACAACCGGCGGCCAAGCGCTGTGACCTCGAGGCCCTGGCGGTGTCCGTAACTTCGCCTCGAGATGACGGCTGAAGAGACTACGACAAATGCTATCAGGCCGCCGGTAACGATCCAGCGGCCTCGCTTCAAGCCGCGCTTCGCCATGCGCGCAATCTCGCACTGCGGGAGCGAGGATTGCGCTGCATCTCAGCATCTCCCGCGGTAACCGACTTTCTGGACACGAGCGAGCCCAGCGCGTGCCCACGGCACGTGCACATGGGCTGCCGCGGCGGACAAACGCAGTCGGCCGACCATTCCCGCATTGCATGTTTCACGATTCTATCCTCGCCAGAATGGTAAGATATCACCGCGAGAATTCCTCCAGGTGCAAGCCGGTCACGAAGCAGAGGAAGCGCATTCGCAAGAACGTTAACCTCATCGTTCACCGCAATTCGCACTGCCTGAAAAATACGTGCAAATTCGGGCGCGCCCGAACGGGATCCCATCACCGCTCTTATGGCTCCAACGAGGTCGTCACTGGTTCTGAATTCGCGCGTCTGCCTGCGTCTCACAACTTCCTTTGCAAGCCGTCGCGCCTTGGGTTCGTCACCGTAATCCCGAAAAATCTGCGCCAGCTCTGCTTCCTCTGCAGAGTTGAGCAGGGCGGCGGCATCGGAGTCGGCTCCGCTGTCCATCCGCATGTCGAGCGGCGCTCCCTCACGGAATGTGAATCCCCGCTCCGCATCGTCAAACTGAAATGACGACACGCCTAGATCGGCAAGAATGCCGTCGAACTGCTGGGAGCGATCGGGGAGCAAGCTGTCTGCCTCGGCGAAGTTGCCCAATATAACGCGAAACCGGCCTGCCGCCTCATAGGCGGCAAGCCGGTCGCGAGCGACACGTACTGCGTCCGGGTCACGATCGATCGCGGTTACCTGGGCACCTAATGCGAGAAGGGCGGCGCTGTGTCCGCCGCCCCCCAGTGTGCAGTCCAGAATTGCCTGTGATGCTCCCAGCAGTCCAACTATCTCATCCGCGAGCACCGGCGCGTGATACGAACTGTCATACGCGCCGGGAACTCCACGAACTATTTGCAGAAGCGCTTCACCTGATCATCAACTGCCGGCGTGAACTGTGGAATCGCGGTCAGCAGCTGCTTCGCCGCATCCGCGTAATCCTTCAGACCGGATGGAACGTTCTCCTGCGCGGTTGCAAACGATTCCTTGGCCAGGCGAGCCGTAGCGCAGCTCTTGGTTGTCTGGGCCTCGTTTACGGCGCTCTGTCCGATAAGGAATGCAGATGCACCGGCAAGGAACTTGGCATCGGCGGACCCTTCGAGCTGGTCTGACAGCGTAAGGAACTTCACCGCGCGCTGGAGGTCGGCTCTGTCTTTCGAAGCGTTGCCCGCCTTGTATGAATCACTGCCCATCTTCAGGGCAACCTGGGCAAGCGTTTTCTTGTCAGCACCAGCGGCGACGCCGGTCTGGATGGTGGTGAGAACACTGTCTGCCATGTTCATCGAGCTGAGAATCAGCGCCTTCTGCGCGTAGCCGCCTTCAGCGCGCGGATTCACTCTCAGCGCGTTGTTGATTGCGACGAGTGCCTGGGCATTCTGTCCCGCCTTGCTGAGCGTATTTGCCTGAACTACGAGCAGCTCTGCGTTCCCCGGAAACTTCGCGATACCCTGAGCGACGATCTCCGCCGCGCGTGCCGGGTTAAGCGATGAAGCTGCGGCCGCCGTGCGAACAAAGTACTGGGCATCCGCGGCTGCCGTGTCGGTCCTGATAAGCTCAGCACCCGTCGTAATGGCCTTCTCGAACTGGTTGGCTGCAAGGTACACGCGCCATGCCATGTTCAGAGTCTTGGGATCGCCTGGATTCTGGCGAATGGCCTCTTCAACGATAGGCACTGCCATCGCGGCCTGACCGCTGGTAACGAGGCTGGCGATGACCTGCTCGCGCAGGCGATCGTTGCTAGGGTCTGCAGCCATGAGGCGCGTCAGCGCTTCGAGGGCCTTCGGTGTGTTGTTGCGCGCCTGATAGATCTCGGCCTGGAACCGAAGCGCGGGGATATTGCGCGGGTCCACGGCTGCGATCCGCTCCGAAACGGCCAGAACTGAATCCGGCAGCTTGAGCGCGTTGTAGGCGTTAGCGAGGCAGATCATCGCCAGCGTACCTGTGGGGTACTTCGCCAGCGCCGAGCGGGCCATGTTTACGGCTTCAGCGTTCTTGCCTTCGCGGAAGAGGCTGTAGCATGCCTTCTCGCCAGCAACCTGCTCGCGTGCGGCCTGATACGACTTGGATACGGCAGACGCGGCCTGATCGATCTTGGCGGCTTCGGCAACGGGCAGTGGCTGTCCGAGCGTCTGGTCGCGCGAGAGAACCATGCGCGCTTCAATCTTGAAGCCGGTTGGAGTCTTGGTAGCTACGCCTTCGACGTACTCATCGGCGCGGAGCAGACTCGCAAGAGCTTTTGCATCGTTTGGCGCCAGCGCTTCCGTGGTTGGGTAACCCGATGCCTCGAGCGTCTTGTTGATATCCGCTTTCGGGATGACTACGAGTTTCTTCGCATCTACGTCGCGCGTGATGCGGTTTCTAAGTTCTTCCGCAGCCTTGAGACCGAGATCTTTTTCGGCGCTCATGAAAGTGGCTACCATGACGCGCGGCACCTGTTCCGGCGCGCCTCGCTGGGCCGACGCTGCGGCAAGAGGAAGCACGACAAGCGTGGCAAGCGCCATCACTGCGCGCTGACGGGTATTACGATAAGGACGCAAAGTCAGACTCCTTGCACTCAATGGTCTAGTCTCCAACGGTGAACATCTGGTACTACACCGGGACCAGTCGACAGGTCCCGAAACGAATGAGCGAGGAGGGACTCGAACCCCCGACATCCTGCGTGTAAGGCAGGCGCTCTAACCAACTGAGCTACTCGCCCGGATGAAATCCGGATCCGGCCCTACTTCAGAATTGCGACAGGTACGAGCACGCAGTAACCAAGCACAAGCAACACAGGGGCAAGCGTAGTGCCGCCGCGCGCCAAATCCGCAAATCCAATGGCGATTACAGCCAGCGCGGCCACCCAGAGTCCAATGGAGAGAGTGCGCGGATTCATCCGCGTCGATTCCGCGCCGGTTTCAGTCATGACGCGGTAGTGTAGAGGGGCAGGAAATGCGTGTCAAGCGCATGTGCCCGGGTGGGCGCATGTCTCATTGTTTCTTAATGTTGTCCGGCGGGGGGTTTTAGCTGAAGGACGGCGGCTCCACGCCGGCCGCTGCAAGACGAATTGCTTGGCCGCACCGCTTGCCCCATTCGCTGAACCGATTGGCCGAATGCCCGCCCCGCCAGACATTCTCCGCCTGGGTCTGGTCGCCCGCCAGCCAGAACGTCCGGCCCAGCTCATACAGGGCCTCGATGAAGTTCGGCGCCAGTGACAGCGTCCTCCGAAAGTATCGCTCGGCCTCGATTACGTCTTTCTGCTGGGCGTAGAGAAGCCCCAGATAAAAACCGGCGTAAAGTGCCGCTTTTGGATCGCGCATCTGTGTCGCCGCGCAGGTCAGGCTGCGATGGGCCTCCGTACGCATGTCCTTTCTCATGTAGACATATCCGAGGGTCGCAAGCGCCATCGGATTCTTTGGCTCTCGTGCAAGGACTTCCTCGAGCGTTGTCAGCGCAGCGTCGTATCGGCCCTGCCTCATCATCGCCCACGCCAGCAGCGCACGGGCATGCACGTCGCTCGGCGCCATCGCAATCGCGGTCCTCAGCGACAGCTCGGCCGCTTCAAAGTCACCGTGCGCAATGTTGTGCCACCCCTTCTCTATAAAGGTAGAGGCGCCGAGGTGATCCTCACGGATGACCCGCACCGCGCCAGAGCTTCGGGACGGAGTCAAGCCACCGCTCGCCGCAAAGACAGAAGATCAGCAGCAGCCGATGCAACAAGCCGCGGGGCCACGACGCGGTCCGCTCCGGCAACTGCAAGTGCCGACCGCGGCATGCCGTAGATGATCGAGCTCGCCCTGTCCTGGACTATCGCCCCCCCGCCGGACGCCCGTATCGCGCGCAATCCTTCAGATCCGTCGCGCCCCATGCCAGTGAGTACGACGCCAATAGCGTTCTCGCCAAAGACGCGAGCCGCACTAATGAAGAGTGGATCGGCACATGGACGCAGCCCAAAGATGGCTGGTCCGGATTCGATGCGAATAACCGCACCGTTTTCACCCTGAGCCAGAGACATGTGCCGGTCGCCGGGAGCGAAATAGATGTGTCCAGCCATCACTCGTTCACCTTCGCGAGCTACTGTGACTGGTAAGGGCCCTAGTTGCGATAGCCGCCGGGCCAGCGGCCCAAGAAAATCTTCAGGCATGTGCTGAACTACGACGACTGCAGCGCCAAAATCCTCGGGAAGATTTGACACCACTTCGGATAGCGCGCGCGGACCACCAGTGGAAGCTGCAATTGCCACAACGGCGCGCGCTGCGGTCCGTCGTCTTTCGGGGTGTGGTAACGAATCTGGAGAACGGCCGGGCGGCAGCGCTTCCCTGCTACCCGTGAGTCTCATCACAGACGCTGCGCTCATCGCGCGGAGCATTTCAGCGCGCACGGTCAGAAGGTCGATACTCACAGGTCCGGAAGGTTTGCGCACGAACTCGACGGCGCCCATTTCCAGGGCACGGATGGCGAGTGAGTTGTCGGTCTCTGATCCCGCTGCGCTGAGCATGACGACCGGCCGCGGCATTTCCGACATGATGAGTCCGAGTGCAGTAAGGCCATCCATGCCTGGCATCTCGATGTCGAGCGTGACGATGTCAGGCCGAAGCGCGCGCACTTTCAACAGCGCGTCAGCACCGTCGCGGGCCGTCCCTACAACCAGGTAGTCGGCGCGGGATTCGACCATTTCCGTAATGAGCTTTCGCATGAAAGCGCTGTCGTCCACCACCAGCACACGCTTCGTTTGACGCAATTTGATTCGGCCCAGATAGGGTTCTTACAGGCGGCGGAAAATCCGCTCGCGAGAGCTCACTGGTGAAAACATTTCACGGGATTTTCCAAGCAGAGTCTCCACTTTACCTAAGACGAGGAAACCACCCGGCAGCAACAGTTCGTAAAACCGGTCAAACAGCCGCTCCTGGGTGTCACGCGTGAAGTAGATGATGACATTCCTGCAGACGATCAGATGCATGCGCCCGCCGGGCGCAGATCCCTCCAGCAGGTCACGGGTTTCGAAGGCTACCAGATTGCGGATTTCAGGTGCGACTGTGTGCAGGCCGTGTTCGAGTGGAAAGTACGTTTCCACGACTGAAGGAGGCGTATCTACGAACGAAGCGGCTGTGTATCGCCCTTTGCTTGCGGAAGAGACAGCATCTGCATCTACGTCGCTGCCAACGATTCGGACGCGATCGAGGCGGGCAAGACTATCCGTGGCCAGGGCGTGCTCGCGGCAAAGCACTGCCAGCGAGTAAGGCTCCTCGCCCGTTGCACAACCCGCGCTCCAGATTCGTACCAGTGGCGACTTGCTGGACCAGAGCTCGGGAAGAACCTTCGTCGCGATGCAGGCAAAGGTTTCGGGATTTCTGAAGAACTTCGAAACGTTGATTGTGAGCACGGCAATCAGACGATCGTACTCAGTTTGATCTGTATCCAGGACGCCTGCGTAGTCAGCAAAAGTCGGGGCGGACTTCGCCCTCATTCTCACCGAAATCCGCCGCCTGAGGCAGGTGTCCTTGTAGCTGCCGCATCTGAAACCGCGCTCGCGTTCTATTTTTCGACAGAGGGCTGCGAACCCTGCTTCGTCAGCGGGAGCTTGCATTAGCGGCGGCCCGCCGATGCGCCTCCAGCGCTTCGTCGACGTTTCCGCACGCATCGTGCGCCGCAGACAGATTGCTCAGCAGTGCTCCACAAGTCGGGAACCTGGCAACTCCTTCAGAGAGAATCGACGCAGCTCGAGAAACATCGCCCCGCAGAATTGCTTCGAGTCCAGCGTAGTGATACCAGGCCGCGGAGGGAGCACCGATGGTCCATGCAGTTCGCGCGGACTCGAGGGCCGTCGCAGCGGCGTCGAGATCGCGTCGCTGAATCGCGATCGACGCGAGGCCCAGGAACGCGAGTGGCTCGCCGCGGGCACTCTTCGCCAGAACCTGCTCGAACGCGAGACGCGCTTTCTCGAGCTGTCCGAGCCGCTCGTACGCGTAGGCCAGATTGATCAGCACCGCGGAAGAGCGTGGCGCAGCCGCAGCCGTCCGCTGAAATGCAGTCGCGGCGTCATTCCAGCGACTCTCCTGGAGCGCGATGAGTCCAAGGTAAAAGGTCGAGTTAGCATCGGTGGAACGCAGATCACCAATTCGCCTGAACTCGCGCGCGGCATCGCTGAACATGCGCGCCTTGTAGAATGCGATTCCGAGGTTTCGGTGTTCGTTGATCACGCCGTCGGCTACCGGAACCTTCCCGCCCTGATGAGCTCCAACGGGAATCAGAAATCCGCCGGACAGCAGACCGAACAGCGCCTTCCCAAGGTCGAATTCACCCAGCTTCGATACGCGCATCAGCTCGTTGACATCGCGGAAGCCGTCAATGATCGGCAGCAGGCGCTGCTGTTCTTCGGAGAAGGCGATATTGTTTCGCAGCAGCTGGTGCCGGTCCAGCGCAAATATCACGTCGAAGCTCGGCAGCTTCTTCTCGATCATCGACCATTCGTCCACCCGTCTGGCACCTTCGAGCAGCAGCACCTGGGGATCGACTGAAACCAGCTTCGCGGTCGCCGGCGGAGGCACACCCGGTTCGAAACTGAAGGAGCCGTCATGCCACTTGAACATCATGAACACGGAATCTTCGGTGCCGATGCTGCGCCCGTTTATTGAGCCATGGCAGATTCGTCCGTTCTCAAAACAGACGGTCCCGCCAGACCCGGGCACGGTAAGCGTGAGCGTGCCTGTCTTGCTGCCCATGGCAAGCAATTGGAGTACATCGGGCAGGCTCGCCTCGCTCAGGCTTCCGCGAATCGCCACTAATGCAGCTCCTCTACCACGCGTTCGACAATGGTTGGCCAGTTGAGCACGAGCTTGTCAGGATCGACCGTCTGAAATCCACTGCCAAGCGCTCCCGCAACGCCGAGGCGTCCTACGCTCGTCTCGAGCGCGGGAGTGATTTCAGCAAGAAACGACTCAAACTCTCCATCGTTCCGCTCGCCCTTCGCGGGTCGTCCGCTATTCTCTGAGGAATCCACTCGCTCTGCTCCGGTCTCCTATGGCTGCCGCATTCCAGGCACAACTGTGCCCGGAACGAAAGATAAGACCAACTATGCCGTCCGTGCTCCAGATCGATGCGGGATAATTGCGTCTGCCGGCGCTCAGTTCAGCGGTCCGAACAGCGCGTCGAGACTGCTGTTGAGATCGGCCTCGAGATCGCCCGGTCCGGAAGCCACTGCCCTCTGTTCATCGACACCACCAATCGCATCGCGGAATTCAGCGAAGTAGAGGCGAACAAGGCCAAGTGTGCTGTCCCGGTCGAAGGCAGCCAGTAACAGGCACTCCGATCCCGCCGCCGCGCACGATCCCATGAATACACCCTGCGTTCTCCCCCCCTGGTGCAGGCCCAGGAACGGCCGGCCGCCGAGCTGCCGACCGAGTTCGCGGCCGGAGGCGTTGATGGCGGCGGCGAGGGCGCAGGCAGTCATTACCTCCGATGCACTGGAGAATCCGAACTGGCCGAGAACCTTGCCGTCAGGGTGAAGAACAATCGCGCGCTGCACGCGCGAATCCTGCACGAAACGCCGGAGTGGTCCATCGAGCCACGAGGCGCTAACCGCACCAGCTATCATATGCTCCCCACCGCGCCCAGCATTTCAAGTCTGAGCTTTCCAAGATTGATTGCGCTCGATGTCAGGGCAACGACCACGACTTCTCCATGTGCCGCTGCGCACAGGTGCCCGCGATCTGCTTCGAGACGTACAAAGCTCGTGCTTCCGAGTCCGGCGTCAGCGGAGGCGCTGTTGGTTCGTCGGAACAACGAAGCAGCGAGCGCGGCGGCGCTGTCCGAATCCCTTCCTTCACCAGCGTCTCCGGCGATCACCATTCCATCGTCCATGCCAACCAGCATGACTCCCAGTATTCCCTGCTGTCTCTGCATCCGTTCGATGAAGGCGTGAAAACGGTCGGTCATGCCACGTTCCTCCGCCAGGCCAGCGCCTGTTCGGAAACCATGTCTAGAAGCCGTCGCACAAAGCCATGGGGTACTTCGGGAGCAGCCGCGATCAACACTATATCCCCGTCGTCCGCTGGCCCGAAGGCAAGATTGGCATCAGTACACTCGCAGACTATCGCACGCCACTCGCCCATCGCGAGGTGGCGCATCGCGCGAGTCGCTTCACTGCCTACCCCGGCAAGTGCCGCTCCGATTTCCCGGCTGACATCGACTCCGTCAGAATCGAGGTACAACCCGGCGCGCACTTCGCCCTTGTAATCGAGGAGAAGAGCGGTCTGCTCGCCATCACCGAGTACTCCGGCAAATGCAAATCTTGATTCGGTTGTCACGCTGCCACCTCCGTCCTGTTCGCGGCTTCGATGAGTTCAGTGCTCAACATGCCATAGACCGTTTTTGCCACTTCGAACTCACTCACTGCGAGCTCCGCAGCGATGTCGCGCAGTGAATGCGCGCCGTCGATCAGCGTGAGCACTTCCCATTCTGCGGGACGCAGGTCAATGAATGATTCAGACTCCTGACGAGGCTGAACGATACGGGGAATGAAATCCGCCCCCGGGATACGGTCCTGCATTCTCGACCATTCGTCGATGCGACGCGCGCCTTCCATGAGCAGCGCCTCGATGCCTACCCGCACGTTCGCATCCATGCGCATTCCCTCACCCCGGACATCGGCAAACGAAAACGTTCCCTCTTTCCACGAAAAGAGATCGAACACCACGCTTTCGATCTGCTGCCGCATATAACGTTCGACATCGCGCCGCGTGACGGATCCGTTCGCGACCAGAATCTCTCCCAGCAGCCGTGAATCGCCCCCCGCCTTGGCCTGCATTGCAGTTTCAATTTCACGGTCGCTGATCTTTCCCGCCTTGCGAAGCAGAAGTCCCAGCGTGTGCGGATTGTTCTTCATAGTCGCGTGGACGACGGCGCCCTTGTCGAAGTAGACGCAGCCTTCGTTGGCTCTTGCCTCGGAGTGCACGGTCAGCCGGCCGCTCTTGCGCGCGAGATCGAGCAGCTGGAACACATCGTGAATTCCGATATCCTGGAGCGGTCCTTCGATTGCCATCAGCGCCCCTCTGTGGATGCGAGCTTGCGATACTTTCTCGCTACCGCGTGATTAGGATTGAACTTGAGGACGCGCGCGAATGCCCGCGCCGCATCTCTCGTGCGTTCGAGATCGAGCAGCGATTCACCGAGCACTACGAGCGCCGCAAAGTGATAGACGTTCGCACGGAGCAGACCCACCACCCTGCGGAGCGCATCAGCCGGCCGCCCCATGGCCCGATACACTCCAGCAAGCTCGAGCGCGGCAAGATCGTCAGATGGCATGGCACCGAGAATCGCAACGAACTCTTTCTCTGCCACGTCATATTCGCCGCGCGCCGCGAAGCACTTCGCGAGCAGCCGTGCTCCTTCGCTTTCGTCTGCACCGCGCGCCATTGCGCGACGTATCTCCGCCAGTGCGCGATCAAAGAGGCCCTTTGACAGGTAGTCGGCGGCAAGGGTGTAATCCGGAATCGCCGCCGCGGCGACGTTGCCCTCGGGCAGACTGGCCGCGTTCTCTGCGGCGTCCATTTCGAGGAGCATGGTCTGCGGCGATTCTGCCGGATCGAGCTCCTTTGCCTTCGTGGCGCACTCACTGGCAGCGTCCGCGTCGCCGAGCCCCGCGAATGCGAGACTCAGGTTCCGGTGCGCGGTCGCAAGTCGAGGATCGTATTGAATCGCGCGAACGCATGCATCGCGAGCTTCGTCAAATTCGCCGAACTCGAGCATCGCCCGGCCCACGCCGTTCCAGGCAGCAGCGTTGTCCGGCTGATCGCGAAGCACGTTCCGGTAAGTATCCAGCGCAAGCTGAAAGTGACCCTGCCGAAACAATGCGAGCGCAAGGTTGAGCCGCGCCCCCGGCAGTGGCCTGTCGCCGGAAGAAGCGCGCCGAAACGAGTTCGTTGCGTCCCTCAAATTGGCGGCATCCCATTGGAGAGCGCCGAGATTGTTATGTGCCGGAGCATACGCCTTATCCAGCGCCAGGCAACGCCTGAAGCTCTCCTCGGCGTCGTGGACTTCGCCCAGCAGGTAGAGTGCGATGCCGCGTTGATTGAGAATGCGAGGCTGACCATCGTTCACCGCGAGACACCGGTCGTACGAATCGAGTGCTTTCTGCGGTTCGCCAAGCAGGAGGTGTAGACTGGCGATTGCTTCCAGCGCGGACGCTGGGTCCTCGCCTGCATCCAGCGCCGCGCAGCACTCTCGCAGCGCTTCGGCGTGATAGCCTTTCAACCGCAGGGCGAGTGCAAGCGTCAGGTGGGGACTACCTACCTTGCCCGGGGCGTGCGTTGCAGCTGCACCTGCCGCAGGCGAACCGCCAACCGACTTTGTCTGCTCGAGCGAGAGGTTTGCCTGCGCTCTTGTCAGCGCGGGATTGAGAGCGACAGCCCTCCGATTTGCTTCACGGGCTTCCTCGACATGGCCAAGGTCGCCAAGAATAAATCCAGCGAGAAAATGCGCGTCGGGATTCGCAGGGTTCAGTTCGATCGACCTGCGCAGGAATCTCAGCGCCTCTTCACCCAGCCCGCGATTGTAGAAAATCTCGGCGAGAAAGAAATGGAGGACTGAGCTTTCAGGGTCCGAGGCCAGTGCGCGGCGAAATTTCTGCTCTGCTTCGTCGAGATGGCCGGCGGTTTTTTCGGCGATTCCGCTTTCGACAAGCACCCCCACATCGTCCGGCGATTCGGCGAGCCGCCTCTCGAGGTCGGCCACACGCCTCTCGAGCAGCCCAGTCTCTCCGTACGCGATCTCGAGGTTGCGTCGGGCGACTCTCATTCGCTCGTCGAGTGCAAGGGCGCGTGAAAATGCCGCAATTGCCTCGTCGAACATGCCGCGCCGATAATAGAGCACGCCGAGGTTGTTCTGTGCGCCAGGATCTGCGGGATCCACCCGGCGCGCGAGGGAACGGAGGATTGCCGTATCCTGAGTGGATGGCGTGGGTACGGCGGGCGCGGTCATTACTTCACATTTACCGCGGCAAAGATCGCGTCGAACGAAGCGGCGTCGGGAAGCAGCAAAAAGAAACCGCGGAACCTCTCGCCAATTTCCTCGAAGCTGAATTCTGTTTCGACGCAGCATGCTGCCGCGGCGTTTGAGCTTTGACGGGAGTGCTCTTCCATGACTGTTCTGGTAGTCCCGACAGCGAGCGTCGGCGGCGAAGGCAGCAGCGTCATTCCCAGAAACTCACTGAGCGCCGTCATGTAGGCACCGCCGAGGATGTTTCCGGCTTCCTTGAGAGCAGACTCTTCGAGGAGATCGAGCGCGCCACCTGTGCGTCGCTCGCGCCTCAGCATCAGATCGGCAAGACGCCTGCCCGTTACGAGTGGCAGTGCGAGAAGCGTGTGACCAGTGAGCGAGCCATGCATCACCATGACAACGGTTACAACCTCTTCGCCTTCGTCAGCGATTCCCGGTATCAGGTCGGCAATCGGAGCTACGTTGATCATCGGCACGTCGATCATGATGCGCGCGCCTGTCATGAGCGACAATGCCGTAGCGGCGTGTCCCGCTCCGATGTTGGCGACTTCCTTGAGCGCGTCCATGCGCTCATCACTGAGTCCCGGTTGAACCGATGGCGAAACAGCTACGCCAGATGTCTCGATGCTTTGCATGTTTCCTCTTTCAGGAGATTCCCTGCGCATCGAGAATGAGCGCCGGTGATCCGTTGGTGAGAATGGTTGCACCATTGAACAGCCGCTGCATGCCGCGCGCGGCGTTGAAAGTCTTGACGACTATTTCCTGCTGACCAACGAACTCATCTACCACGAGCCCGATCCTTCCGTCGGGTAGATCGAGAACTGCCGCGTGTCCACCTTTGTCCCGGCGCGGATGACCCACCCGTTCTCTGAGCCGGACCGATGGAATTGACTGTCCGCGAACCGAAAGAAATTCGCGGTCGTTCTCGAAGGTGATCATCGAGGGATCTACTAGAAGCGTTTCCACGACGTGCGTAATTGGAAGCGCGTACACTTCATCCCCGCTCCGTGCGAGCAGCGCGTTGATGATCGCGAGCGTCATAGGGAGTTCCAGGCGGATTTCCGTTCCGGCGCCGGCATCTGTTGACAGCTCGACGGAGCCACCGAGCAGCCTGACCTTTGTGGCGACGACATCGAGGCCGACTCCGCGACCGGAGATATCGGTAACCCGCGCCGTCGTCGAGAATCCCGGGCGGGCAATCAGAGCGAGCACTTCCGCGTCGCTCAGCGAACCCTGATTCCCGTCGACGAGCCCCGCTGCAATCGCGCGTTCGAGAACACGATTCATTTCAATTCCGCGACCGTCATCGCTGACGCGGATCACCACAGACGAAGTCTCGCGCGACGCCGAAAGCGTGAGTCTGGCCGTTTCGGGCTTTCCCGCAATCAGTCGCTCGGAGGGCAGCTCCACACCGTGGTCGAGGGCGTTGCGCAACAGGTGCATCACCGGCTCACCGATCTCGTCCAGCACAGACTTGTCCACCTCGATGTCGGAGCCGAGTATTTCGAACGAAACTTTTTTCCCGAGTGAGTGGGCAGTGTCGCGAACCATTCGCTCGAAACGCTCGAACGCCTGACTCACGGGAATCATTCGCGCGGTAGTGATTTCCGTCTGAAGATTTGCAATGAGACGTGAGGATTCGAGGACGGCTTCAGAAAGGGCGGGATTGGAAGACTTGCGGGCAACGTCCTGAAGACGGCCTCGCGCGATGACGAGCTCGCCAATGAGCGTCATGAGATTGTCGAGTCTTGCCGCGTCCACCCTGATATAGCGCTGCTGCTGGTCGGCTTTTGACGCGACAGGAACAGGCGCGGGCGGCGTCGGTGTGCTGATCCGCATAGCGGGCCATTCCATCGTCGGATTCGGGCCGTCCAGTTCTTCGGCGACCGTCGCCGTTATGCTCTCGATTGCGGCAACTGCCGCGGTGACGTCGATCGGCTCGCTGGCCTCGTTCGATACGGCGACTATCGCGGACTCAAGCAGATCAACCGAATCGAACAGCGTCTCGATCACCGCGGGCGTTACAACCATGACACCCCGGCGGAGGAGATCGAGAAGCGTCTCCAGAGCGTGCGAGAGATCGCGCACCGACACGTATCCCATCGCTGCGCTCATGCCCTTCACCGTATGGACAGCCCTGAAAAGAGCCGCTACGCGATCGCCACCGTCGCCTCGTTCGAGAGCGAGCAGGGATGCGTTCATCTCTGCCAGCCGCTCTCGCGCTTCGGCGCGGAATAATTCCGCGTAGCGCTCGGTGTTCATTACCCGAGAACTCTCTGCACTGCCTCGAGCACGCGGCTCGGCTGGAAGGGTTTCACGACGAAGTCCTTCGCACCGGCCTGAATGGCCTCGGCAACAAGCGCCTGCTGTCCCATCGCGCTGCACATGAGAACGCGCGCCTGTGGATCGAAGCTGGTGATCTCTTTGACCGCGTCGATTCCGCCCATTTCCGGCATGATGATGTCCATCGTGACCAGGTCGGGCATGAGTGCCTTGTACTTCTCGACGGCCTGCGTGCCCGACTCCGCCTCGCCGATCACCTCGAGTCCTGCCTGCGTGAGAATGTCCCCAATCATTGTGCGCATGAAAATCGCGTCATCGCACACCAGTACCGTGTTGTTCACCGAGCGCCTCCTCAGGCGAAAGCCGTTTCAACCATGGCGCGCAGATCGAGTCGCGCGCCCCCCTGCACTTCGACATCCGGCAGCGTCTGGATATCGAACACTTCGTCCACTATTACACCCACAACGCGTCCTTCCCGCTCCACGAGCAGGATGCTCGCGTTGGAGTCGTCGGCGCGTACACCATGCAGGCACATCGCGGCATCCAGTACAGTCACCAGATTGCCACGAAGGTTTATCAGGCCCCGCACGAATGCAGGAGCACCTGGTAGACGAGTGGTGGGCGCAATAGGTACTATTTCGCGGACTTCATCGATTTCGGCGCAGTGAGTCCTCCCTGCAACCCTGAAAACGAGTACGCGTCGCATGCCGGCCCTGGGGGCAGGAACAGCCGCTGCGGGGCCGTCACCCTCGTTCGGTTTTGTCGCGCTAATCATAGAAGCCGAGCGCGGCGAGGGGATCCTCTGCCTGCGCAACGGCTTCGCCCTCTCCAATTGTCTGGAGAGAGATTTTCAGATCGTCGGGCAAGGGTGATCGGATGTCCATCGGCGCGCCAGTTATCGGATGGTCGAGCTGGAGCCACGCCGCGTGCAGAAAATGCCTCTTTGAAGCGAGCCCAGCGATCCGCCTTCCTCCACCCCCGCCGTATACATCGTCACCCATTACTGGATGCCCTACCGACGCCAGATGAACTCGGATCTGATGAGTTCGCCCGCTGTGCAAATGAGCGCGCAACAGGTCTCCCGGTCCAAAGCGGGCGAGCCGAACGAAGTCGGTTTTCGCCTGCCTTCCAGTACTGACGACTGCCATACGCTTTCGGTCTCGCGGATCGCGGGCGAGCGACTTGTCTATTGTCAGCTCATCTCCGTCCAGATGACCCCAGATCATCGCGGCGTAACGTCTTTTCACACGCCTTGCAGCGAGGGCGGAACTCAGTATCCGGTGCGCCCTCGCTTCCTTCGCAACTATGAGCAGGCCGGATGTCTCCTTGTCGAGGCGATGGACGATTCCGGCGCGCTCCGGTGACGTACCCGGGGAAAGATCTCCTCCCCGGCCCATGAGCGCATTTACGAGTGTTCCAGTCCAGTTGCCGGGAGCTGGATGAACGACCATCCCCGCTGGCTTGTCGACTATCAGGAGATGTTCATCTTCGAACACCACCTCGACGTGAATGTCCTCGCCGGTAATCGGACGTGCCGTATCGGGTGGTTCGTCGATCAGTATCCGATCGCCGGAAACCGGCCGGTAGCTCGATTTCTGACGCGCTCCATTGACCGTGACATTTCCATTGGCGATGAGCGTGGCCGCCTGCGTGCGTGAAAGCGAAGCACGCGATGCCACAAGCAGATCGAGGCGAACGTCTCCGTCACCTCGATGAGGAATTCGTGGCGCTCGCCGGCGCTCAGATTTCGGAACTCCCGCCACGTGCTGCGGCAGTTGTCGCACCCTGCGCAACGGGCGGTGATTCCCCATCCGTTGCCGCTCGTGCCTTCTGATTCTCGAGCTCGCTATCCTCGCCCCACAACACCCATGCGAGAAGAAACGCCCCGGTGCTCACTGCCATATCGGCGACGTTGAAGGTCGGCCAGCGAGCGCCGCCAATACCAACGTCAATGAAATCAACCACTCCGAGGGGCGATCGGATGCGATCGATCAAATTTCCAACCGCGCCTGCGCACACGAGTCCGATAGCGAGCGTCCGCACCAGATCACCGTCGCGCGTTGAACGATAAAGCCGGCCGAGTATTACCAGTGCGCCAATTGTGAGCGCCATGAATATCCAGCGTGAATACTCGCCCAGATGAAGGCCGAACGCGGCGCCTGGATTGTAGACCAGCGTGAACCGGACCGTATCCCCCAGCACCTCGTGAGGAATACGCTGAGGAACTAGCGAATAGACTGCGATGGCCTTGGTGACGACGTCCGCGAGGACAATCGTCAGCAGAACCGACCAGAACAGTGGCGTGTTAGCTCTGCCGCTTCGCATCTTCCTCACGCTGCTTGCAGTCAATGCAGTAACGTGCATGCGGGAGCGCATCGAGGCGGTCGTAGGCAATGTCCTGCCCGCAGTTGTGACACTTCCCGAAAGTCTCCGGCGAGCGATAGAGACGACGCAACGCTTCATCCAGATGCCACAGGAAGCGCCCTTCCTGACTCGCGAAAAGGAATGCCTTCTCGCGTTCCATCGCATCGGTGCCCTGATCCGCCATGTGGAATGAGTACGCGCTGAGATTTCCGTCGGCTCCCTGCGGAGTGGTCCCGAAGGTTTCGTCGTAGTGTCCCAGTTCCTTGAGGACGCGCTTGCGCTCCTCCATGAGGCGTTTCTCGAAGTGATCGAGGTTCTTCTTCGTCATGGGCTTCTGCTTTTTTACGGCTATTGGCGTTGCCATCTATACTGCCCTCTCTATTGCGATACTCGCCGGTTGATCATCGATGTCAACAGCCAGTCCCGCGTTTGATTTTCCCGTGTCGTTTCCGACTGAAATTTCCTTTGCCAGCACTTCCTCGGCGATCCACGCCTGGTGGGCGCGCACCGCCGATTCCAGCTCCCCGGTTCCACTGATGGCGAGGATGATCCTGTCGCTCACCGCAAACCCGAGATCCTTCCGCATCCGCTGAATGCGGCTCACCGCTTCCCGTGCCAGGCCCTCCAGCCGAAGCTCTGGAGTAATCGCTGGATCGATAGCAGCGAAATACCCCGAAGATTCACTGACGGTCATTTCGCCAGACGCCCGGCGGATGATTGTCAGATCCTCCGGATCGAGCGTGCGTGACTCATTGCCCACAGAAACAGCCAGCACTTCACCCTTCTCGAAGGCCATCAACGCCTCGCTGCCCAGCGCGGCCACAGCGCTCGCTGCCAGGGGCGTGTCCTTTCCGAACTTCTTGCCGAGACTCCTGAAGTTGGCTTTCGCCTCCAGTTTAACCAGGTCGTCCGCAGAAGAAAGGAAGCTAACATCTTTGACGTTCAATTCACCTGCCAGGAGACCGACCAGGGGGTCCATCCGGGCCTGGATGCGGGAACCCGACCCGGGAGCCACTGGAACGACGCATACCATGCGACTGATGGGCTGCCGGACCTTGACCCCCGCCTCCTCGCGAGCCGCCCGGCCCAGAGTTGCGAGAGTCCTGATGTGCACCATGGCGGATTCGAGGTCAGGGTCCATCGAATCCTTCTGGTCGCCTTCCGCACGCACGTAGGGAGCGAGGTGAACTGACTCTCCAGTGAGCTCGCCGTGAACCCAGTCGGTGATGAAAGGAGCAAACGGCGCCAGCAATCTGCACGTGACCACGAGTACTTCATGAAGAGTCGCGAAGGCGGCGCGGTTGTCGGGCCCATCCACATCGTAGAAACGCGCGCGATTTAACCGGACGTACCAGTTGGATACGTCATCAACAAAAAAGCTCATCACCGTGCGCGCAGCAGTCGTCGGATCGTACGACGCGAGCGCGGCGTCCGTCTGCTTTTCTACCGAGGCAAGACGCGAGAGAATCCACCGGTCGATCGGCGGCCTGTCCGAAATGGCAGGGTCTGCATTCGAAGGCGCCCAGCCAAAGTTGGCGTACTCCGCGAAAATACCGTCGTATACGTTTCTGAAAGTGACGAGAAACCGGCCTGCTGTATCGCGAATGGCCGCTTCGTCAAATCGCCGCGGTACCCACACCTGCGAAGACGCCACAAAAAACAGCCTTACGGCATCAGCGCCGAACTCGGCAAGTGCTTTCCACGGATCGACTACATTGCCGCGGCTCTTGGACATCTTTGCCCCTGCCGCGTCGAGCACCAGATCATTCACCACGACTGACTTGTACGGAGCGGTCTCGACGGACTCGCCAGTCCCGGCGTTGTGCGGCAGCGTATTCCGGGGAAGTGCGTCTCCAAGGCCGGTGGCAATCGCCAGCAGCGAATAAAACCAGCCCCGGGTCTGATCGACTCCCTCAGCAATGAAATCCGCTGGATAGTTCTCCTCCAGCTGGTCGCGATTCTCAAAAGGAAAATGCCACTGCGCAAAGGGCATCGAACCTGAATCGAACCAGGTGTCGATCACCTCGGGCGCTCGGCGCATGGTGCCGGTGCATTGGCCACAGCCCCACTCGTGCGCGTCGATGTAGGGTTTGTGCGGATCGAATCCTTCGCCGACATCGCATCCCGCTTTCGCGGACAGGTCGGCGAAACTGCCAACCGCCTCGACGTGCTCCGGATTGTTGTCGCAAATCCACAGGGGGAGTGGCGTGCCCCAGTAACGGTCGCGTGAGATGGCCCAGTCGATGTTGTTGGTGAGCCATTCACCGAACCTGCCGGAGCCCATCTCTGGCGGATTCCAGTCGACACGGGCATTCCGCACCAGCATGGCATCCTTGTAGGCGGTCGTCCGCACAAACCAGGAAGTGCGAGCGTAATAGAGGAGCGGCGTATCACAGCGCCAGCAGTGAGGATACGAGTGCTCGAGCACGCCCGCTTTCCACAGAATGCCTCGGCTCTTCAGCTCTTCCACAATCAGCGGATCTGCCTTCTTAACAAACATCCCGCCGACGAGCGGAATGCCCGCGGTGAATTCTCCTCTCTGGTCAACCGGCTGAAGGAATGCAAGCTGATGGCGCTTTCCTGCGGCGTAATCATCTGCGCCGAACGCCGGCGCCATGTGCACCACGCCTGTTCCGTCATCGGCTGAGACGAAACTTTCCGCAACGATGATCTCGTGCTTTCCCGAATCGAACTGAACCCAATCCAGCGGACGCTGGTAGGTCATGCCTTCGAGATCGCTTCCGCTCAGGATTGCGACGCTCTTCCACCGGTCTGTGTAATCGTCACCCAGCACGGCGGCGGCCCTCGATTCAGCGAGTATTACTGTCTCGCTCCCGTCACCCTTAAGCTTTGTCAGCTCTACGTAAGACAGCTCAGGATTGACCGCCAGCGCAACGTTGGAAACCAGCGTCCATGGCGTTGTTGTCCAGACCAGAATGCGCCGCCTCGGCCCGTCGCTGGTTTTTCCGCCGAGGTCGAGTGCGATGTAGACGCTGGGATCCTTGACGTCCTTGTATCCCTGCGCAACTTCGTGGCTCGAAAGCGCAGTTCCGCAGCGCGGGCAGTATGGCAGAATCTTGTGACCGCGATAGAGCAGGTCCTTATCGAACAGCGTCCTTAGAGCCCACCACACACTCTCTACATAGTTGTTGCTGTAGGTGACGTATGGATCGCTGTAGTCGAGCCAGAAGCCGATCCGCTCGCTCATCTTTTCCCAGTCGGCGCGGTACTTCCACACGCTTTCGCGGCAGAGCTGGTTGAACTTCTCGACGCCTATCGCTTCGATCTGCTGCTTGCCCGAGATTCCCAGCTGCTTCTCTACTTCGATTTCAACAGGCAGGCCGTGTGTATCCCAGCCTGCCTTGCGCGCGACATGAAACCCGCGCATCGAGCGGTGACGGCAGAAGAGATCCTTGACCGTGCGCGAGAAAACGTGATGGATTCCGGGCTTCCCGTTGGCAGTCGGCGGGCCTTCGAAGAAGACGTAAGACGGCTTGTCAGCAGACGCGGACTGGACCCGTTTGAAGAGATCGGTTTCCGTCCAATTTTCGAGTACGTCCTGCTCGATTGAGTCGGCTGTTGCACCGGTGGCGAGGCGCCGGTATCGCTGCGCCGGCGCTGCTTGCGGCGAAATACTTTCCGTCATCAGGATTCTTCGCTGGAGTTTGGCTCGACTGCGCGCGGGACGTGCCCTGTTTCGGAGGCCTCCACTTCGGAAAGCTGCCGGGCAAGGAGTGTCCGCATCTGGGCGAGGTATGTACGGCGCGACCGGTCGAGCGCATCCAGCTCGCTCTCCATGCGGCGAACTTCAGTTCGCGCTTTCTCCATGAGCCGCTCGCCCTCTGCATGGGCCTCCTTCAATATCAGCTGCGCTTCGCGGTCCGCCTGCTCGCGGACTTCAGAGCGCAGCTGCTGCGCTGAGACAAGCGCATCGTTGAGCGCCTTGTCGCGCTCCCTGAAGGCGCGCAACTGTTCGTGAAAGCTGCGTGCCTTGGTGTCGAGGTCTGCGTTGATTCTCCCCAGACGCTCCATTTCCTCGGCGACCTGTTCCCGGAACTGTTCGACTTTCTCCGGATCGCAGCCGCGGAATGCGCGGCCGAAATCGAACCGCCTGACGTCAAGAGATGTGAGGTGAAATCCTTCATCAATCATTGTTCACGCGCTCCGAACAGTACTGATCCCAGACGGACCATTGTGGCGCCTTCTTCGACGGCGATCTCGAAATCGTTCGACATGCCCATAGAGAGCTCGACTGGTTCGTGTCCTGCTTCGGAGAGAACGCGCGCCGCCTGTCTTACAGCGCCAAACGTCTCGCGAAGTTCGGCCTCGTCGGCTCCCAGCCGCGCGATCGTCATGACACCGCGTACCTTGAGCCCATCCATTCCTGCGAGCCGGCGGGATTCCCCTTCGACTTCGTGCATGTCGAACCCTCCTTTCGTTTCCTCGCGTGCAGGATTCACCTGGACGAGGACATCCACTGCGCGCCCGCGTTCCTCTCCGAAGCGATTTACCGCGTCTGCCAGCCGAGAGGAATCGAGCGCGTGAAAAAGCGAGAAACTATCCAGTGCTTTTACCTTGTTGCGCTGCAGGTGACCGATGAGATGCCAACGTACCGGCGGATTGCCATCTGTCATTTTTGCAAGCGCTTCCTGCACGCGGTTTTCGCCAACGTCATCGAGGCCGGCTGCGTGCGCTGCGGCGACGGCGTCGGGCCCGTGGGTTTTTGTAACGGCGATTATTCTGACGGCCTGCCCGCGTCCACCCCGTTCAGCCGCGGCGTCGATTCGTGCCCTGACGGACGCCACCCGATCGCCGAGGTCCGGAAAAAGCATAGCATGCAAAGTTACCGGAATTTGACGGCCTGAACAATCGGCGCCGGGAACAATTGCGTGTCAGCCGGCGAATATGCTGGTGACCAGGCGTTTCAGATCGTTGTAGGTGACGAGCGCAAAGAGCAGCAGCACCGCAAAGACACCAGCGCGCAGTATGTACTCTCTGGTGCGCATGCTGAAGGCACTTCCCTTGATTCCCTCGAGGAGCACGATCACTATTTGACCGCCGTCGAGCACGGGGATCGGCAACAGGTTGAACACCGCGAGGTTGGCACTGATGAGGGCGAGCAGGAAGAACAGCCGCTCCCCTCCTCCTCTGGCCGCCTGAACCGACGCCTGAGCAATCATTATCGGACCGCCCAGTTCGCTGGCCGATACCCGGCGGGTAGCGAGCCCGTGCAGCGCGTCGATTACGGAACCCGTCATCACCCAGGTGGACCGCCACCCAGATGTGATGGCTTCGCCCGCCCCGACCGGCCGGGTCCGCTGCAAGGGAAGGATTCCGATTCGTCCAACGCTGTCCACTTTTCCCGTGGAAGGATTGAATGCAGTATCCGGCAGGGGAACGACTACAACGCTGCGGTGAACGCCTGCCCTGATCACGTCCAGCGTAAGCCGCTGGCCCGGTGAAGCGCTCACCTTTGTGACGAGCCCTTCCCAGTCAATGGCTTCTCCGTCGATCGAAACGATGCTGTCGCCGCGCTGAATTCCAGCCATCGCGGCTGGTCTGTCGGCAAACAGCGAGTCAGCCGTCGTGGAGAGATAAGGGCTACCATAATGCGCATACATCCCGGTCATGACTACGAGCGCGAGGACCATGTTCATAGTCACACCGGCAAGCATGATCATGAGGCGCGCAGGGAGCGACTTCGACTCGAACCACCTGTCGGCAGGAATCGGTTTGGGCCCGAATGGCATCATTGCATCAGGATCCATCACCTCGCCGGTCGCCTTTGCAGTCGCCTCGGGAGTTGTTGCGCTCTCGCTTCCCCCCTCGAGAAACGCTGTCGCCTCATCGTCTTTGGATGCCATGCGGACGTAGCCACCAATCGGCAGCGCCGCAATGATGTACTCGGTTTCCCCCCAACGCTTCTTCCACAGCGCCTTACCGAAGCCAATCGAGAACCTCGGCGTGTAAACTCCCACCAGCTTCGCCGCGAGGAAATGGCCGAGCTCGTGAACAAAGACGACAATACCAAAAACAAAAACTGGTGCGATGTATGCCAGCATCAGAAAAGCTCCATTACGTGTTGCCGGCCCGCGGCGTCAGCCCCGAGCAGTTCTTCCCGCGTTGATCCAGGCAGGTCGCCAAGCGCATTCAACGCGCTGTCGATAGCCCGTGGGATGTCGCCAAACCGGATTGCACCGGCCAGAAACAGCGCCACTGCCTGCTCATTCGATGCGTTGTACACCGCAGGAGCCGCACCGCCTCGCTTCCCTGCCGCAATTCCAAGGCGAAGCGCGGGAAACCGCGCCGCATCCACTGGTTCGAACGTGAGGGGAGAGGACGCGACCGGATCGAACGGCGCGGATCCGTCGTCTGCTTCGCGGCCCGGATGCGTCAGTGCGTAGAGTACCGGCAGCTCCATGGTCGGCTGGCTCATCTGCGCGACGACGCTGCCGTCGATGAACTCCACGAAGGAGTGGACGATGCTCTGCGGGTGCACGACGACGTCGATGCAGTCGTACGGTAGCCCGAAGAGAAAATGAGCCTCGATGACTTCCAGCGCCTTGTTTGCAAGCGTCGCGCTGTCGATGGTGATCTTCCGTCCCATGGTCCAGGTGGGATGCCGAAGAGCGTCCTCCAGTGAAGCGCGCTCGATCTGATCCTCGGTCCACCCGCGAAATGGGCCGCCCGAAGCGGTCAGTATCACGCGCCTCACTTCTGACGCCGGCCGCGACGCGATGCACTGGAGAATCGCGCTGTGCTCGCTGTCCACCGGAACTATCTCGCCGCCGCCTTCCCTGCAGGCACGTTCTGCGAGCGCCCCTGCCATCACCAGCGTTTCCTTGTTGGCGAGGGCAACGCGTTTTCCCGCGGAGAGTGCAGCAAGCGTTGCGTCGAGCCCGGCGGCTCCCACCACAGCATTGATGACGATATCCGTGTCTGCTCTCGTGGCCGCCTGAACCATGCACTCAGGACCAGTGTGCCATCCAGTGCGTGCGGGCTCGCTCGAGTTCACGAGGCCCACATATGCCGGACAAAACTCCTGCTCCTGCGAGTCGAGCAGTTCCGCGTTGCTGTGCGCAGTGAGCGCGGTGACGCAGTATCGGTTCCTGTGCCGCGACAAGACTTTGAGCGCAGTCGTTCCGATCGACCCGGTAGACCCGAGGATCGCTACGCCGCGCTGCTTCATCCCGGAGCCGGCTTGAGGAACAGTCCAATGATTAGGTACGCCACGGGAAGGACGAAGTACAAACTGTCAAAACGGTCCAGAATCCCACCGTGACCGGGAAGCAGCGTGGAGGAATCCTTGACGCCTGCATCGCGTTTGAGCAGCGACTCAGCCAGATCTCCAATTTGCCCGACGACTGAAATCACGATCGCAAAGGCGACGATTCCCATGGGGCGAATGGTAAGCTGGGCGTACGGAACCAGCAGAAACTGCACGTAAGCCCACGCGATCAGAACAGCCAGGACAACGCCACCGACAGCTCCCTCCACTGTCTTCCCGGGGCTCACGGAAGGAATCAACTTGTGGCGGCCGAGCATTCTTCCAAATGCGTAGGCGCCGGTGTCGGTGGCCCAGGTGATGAAAATTGGAAACATCACCAGGACAGTGCCGGCCAGAGCCCCCACTGCATAGTCGTGATACCGCAGCGGGTAGATGTAGACGACGAGTGCCGGATACACGATGCCCACGACGGTGAGTGACAGCGACACCAGCGGCTTTCTCGCCGTTCCGCGAAGCCAGATAATCGCGGCTGCGAGCGCGAGGAAAAGCATAACCGCGAATGTGATCGTCGCGCGAAAGACGCCGAGGTAGGAAGCGTGAACCAGCAGCGGTACGCTGGCGGCAAGCACGATTCCAACTTCATCGAGCGGCTCATGTCCACCCGCGCGGGCCATGCGAAAGAGTTCCCAGGCCCCCAGGGCGGAGAGCGCGCCAAGCGCGGCGGTGAAGATCCATCCGCCGGCGTAGATCAGCCCGACTGTGAGCGGCGCTCCAACGAGCGCGAACAGAATCCGTCTCGTGAGCTCGCTCACGAGATCAAACTTCCATGATCTCTGCTTCTTTGGCCTTCAGAAGGTCGTCGATCTTCGAGATGAACTCGTCGTGAATTTTCTGGAGTTCTTTCTCGGCGAGCTTGACGTCGTCTTCACTCGTGTGCTCCAGTTTCTTGAGCTTGTCCCGCCCTTCGGTGCGTGCGTGCCTGATGCCGATTCGCGCTTCCTCGGAAAGCTTGTGGACGACTTTCACGAGCTCCTTCCGGCGTTCTTCATTCAGCGCAGGAAGTGGAACCCTGATGGTACCGCCCTGCGACTGAGGATTGAGTCCGAGGTCTGAATCGCGAAGCGCCTTCTCGATGGCCTGGACCTGCCCCTTATCCCATGGCGTGACGGTCAGCATTCTTGGCTCTGGTGCGGAAACACTCGCAACCTGATTGAGCGGCATCGACTGGCCGTAGGCTTCTACACGGACCGTATCGAGAAGACTCGTTGACGCCTTGCCTGTACGAATGGAGGAGAGTTCCTTCCTCGAACTTTCCAGCGACTTTTCCATCGCCGCCTTAGCATCCTTTGTAATCTGCGGAATGTTGCTCATTGGACGATCGTTCCGATGCGCTCGCCTTTCACGGCTCGCGCAATCGCTCCCGGTGTGTTGATGTTCAGGACAATGACCGGAAGCTTGTTCTCTCTGCAGAGAGCAATCGCGGTCTGATCCATGACGCCTAGCTCCTTGAGCATGACATCGCGATAACTGATCTCGTCGTACAATGTCGCCGATGGGTCCTTTTTCGGATCAGCGGAGTACACGCCGTCGACGCTCGTCGCCTTGATAATCACCTGCGACTTGGTCTGGATGGCGCGGAGTGCTGCCGCCGTATCGGTCGAGAAGTAAGGGTTGCCTGTGCCCGCCGCGAAAATGACCACTCGTCCCTTTTCGAAGTGGCGCAGCGCGCGGCGGCGAATGAAAGGCTCGGCAATCTGTTCCATGTTGATGGCGGTCATCACCCGGGTTTCAACGCCCGTTCGCTCGAGCACGTCCTGCATGGCGAGCGCGTTGATCACCGTGCCAAGCATGCCCATGTAGTCGCCACCGACTCGATCCATACCGTTCTGCGCGAACTGTGCGCCGCGAACGATGTTGCCGCCGCCGATCACGAGCCCGATTCCGGCACCCGAATCCACTACCTGTTTTACTTCTCCCGCTACGCGCGCGAGTGTGTCGAAGTCAAATCCAATGCCCTTCCCTCCGGCGAGCGCTTCGCCGGAAATCTTTACCAGAACGCGCGAATAGGAGGGAGGGGTCAAGGGCGTTTATTCCTCGCCCATCTGGAAGCGGACGAAACGCCTCACCTGGATGTTCTCACCGACTTTCGCAGACGTCTCCTTGATGAGATCCGAGATGGACTTCTTGGGCTCGCGAATCCACGGCTGGTAGATGAGGCAGTTGTCCTTGTAATAGGCCTCGACTTTTCCTTCTACCATGCGCTGCACGATGTTGTCCGGCTTTCCGCTGGCCTTCGCCTGCTCTTCAGCAACCCTGCGCTCGCTCTCGACGTTCTCGACCGGGACGCCATCCTTGTCGACAGCCACCGGTGCGGCGCTGGCGATATGGAGTGCGATCTCCTTTGCAAGGTTCTTGAAATCATCGGTGCGCGCGACGAAATCGGTTTCGCAGTTGATCTCGACCATAACGCCGACCTTGCCGTTGTGGTGGATGTAGCTGGAGATGACTCCTTCGCTGGTCTGCTTTCCGGACCGCTTGTCCGCTTTTGCAATTCCCTTGACGCGCAGCGCCTCGGCGGCCTTGTCCATGTCGCCCTGAGTTTCCTCAAGCGCTCGCTTCGCTTCCATCATTCCCGCGCCGGTGCGCTGGCGGAGAGCCATTACATCTTTCGCTGTGAACATCTATAAGGATCCGTAAGTTGTGTGAATTTGTTGTGTGCATCCTTCCTAAAAAGAGCGCCGCCGACCCTGCAGGCCGGCGGCGCTTACTGCCCCCGGACAGGGGGAAGTTAACCTTCCGGGTTCTCTGCGTTAACTCCCGACTCCCCTGAAACATCGGATGCGTCGCCGGTGATCATGGTGTCGCTGGAGGCTTCGCCTTCCGGAGGCGCGTCGCCTTCCTCGGCGCCACCTTCACTGTCGGCGCCTCCCTTCAGACGGGCGGCAATTGCCTCCGGCTTCGCACGACGGCGGCGCGGTCTGCGCTTACGCTTGCGGTCGCCTTCGCTTTCCGGCTCGGCACCACGGTCTGAGCTGTAGGTGTACGATTCGGTCTCTTCTTCTTCGCCGCGCACTGGAGCCTCGCGGCGGGCTTCGATGATCGCGTCGGCAATTGCCCTGGCAACCAGTTCCACCGACTTGATAGCATCGTCGTTGCCGGCAATCGGCACGGTGATGAGATCAGGATCTGCATTCGTATCGACGAGGGCGATGATCGGAATGCCAAGCTTGTTGGCTTCGGCAACGGCGATGCGCTCCTTCTTGGAGTCGATCACGAACATCAGGCCCGGCAGGCGTCCAAGGTTCTTGATGCCGCTCAGATTCTTGGAGAGCTTGTCGCGCTGGCGGCTCATCATGAGCTGCTCTTTCTTCGTGTAGTTCTCGAAGTCACCACCCGCTTCACTTCCTGCCTCGAGCTCCTTCAGCTTCCGGACCTGCTTCTTGACGGTCTGGAAGTTGGTGAGCAGCCCACCGAGCCAGCGCTCGGTGATGTGCATCGCGCCCGCGCGCTCGGCTTCATCCTTGACGATTTTGACTAGCTGGCGCTTGGTGCAGACGAACAGGACGCTTTCGCCGCGGAGGATGACAGTCCGCGCGAGGGCCTTGGCAATTTCCAGCTGACGCAGTGTCTTCTGGAGATCGATGATGTGAATGCCGTTGCGTTCCGCGAAGATGAAACGGCGCATCTTCGGGTTCCAGCGGCGGGTCTGGTGGCCGAAGTGGACTCCGGCTGCGAGCAGTTGGTCGAGGTTTGGCTCAGTCATTGATGATTAACGCTTGGAGAACTGGAACTTCTTGCGAGCCTTCGGGCGGCCTGGCTTCTTCCGCTCGACAGCACGGGCATCGCGGGTGAGAAGACCCAGATCGCGAAGCTTGCGGCGGTGGCCTTCGTCAAGCTTGACGAGGGCGCGGGCAACTGCGAGGCGAAGTGCACCGGCCTGGCCGGTGAGTCCGCCGCCCTGAACGCGGGCCATGATGTCGAAGCGGCCGAGCGTGTCGGTTGCGGTGAACGGCTGCTGAATGGCTGCGACGTGAGCTGAACGCGGGAAATAATCTCCCAGAGTGCGTCCGTTGACCTGCCACTTGCCTGACCCCAGCTTGAGGTATAGGCGGCAGACCGCTTCCTTGCGGCGTCCAATGGTATGCGTGGCGGGACTCTCAGCCATTACTTCGTCTCACTCTTCTTGTTGAGGTCTAGCACCTTTGGCTGCTGCGCAGCGTGGGAGTGCTTGTCTGTCGCGAAAACGCGAAGCTTGCGTCGGAGCGACTGGCGTCCGAGAGCAGTCTTGGGGAGCATGCCGTAAACCGCCTTCTCGATCACTCGCTCGGGGTGCTTTTCGAGCATGGATGCAAAGGGCGTGAACCGCTCGTGCCCCATGTAGCCGGTGTGATGGAAGTAGCGCTTCTGCTCGGCCTTGCGCCCGGTCACCTTCACCTTGGAGGCATTGATGACGATGACGTTGTCACCAGTGTCCATGTGAGGCGTGTACATCGGCTTGTGCTTGCCGCGAATGATCTTTGCGACTTCCGCGGCGAGGCGGCCGAGGACCATGCCTTCGGCATCGACTACGTACCAGTCGTGCTGGATGTCCGTGGGAGTTGCGCTGTAAGTCTTCATAGAGAAGGAAAGTCAATTCGTGCATCGGGCCCGCACCCATGGATCGGATCATCCGGGCACCGGCCAATACTGTAAAGTTTGCGATTTGGAACAGCCGCTAAACTTACTGGGCTACACGGAATAAAGTCAACGGGGCAACCTGATTGCTGAGACTTCGGACTGCGGGCCAACTGCATTGCGGACTGCTGACAACTGCGGCTTCGGACTGCGGACCAACGGCATTGCGGACTGCTGACATATGCGGACTTCGGACTGCGGCAGGCCACAGCATCCGGCAGAAAGCCGTCCGCTGGTAGCTCTCTGTTGTGCGCTGCGAGCTGACGCAACCCGCAGCCAGCAGCCCGCACCCAGCCAGCAGTCCGTAGTGCCGTTGGCCCGCAGTCCGAAGTCGCAGTTGTCAGCAGTCCGTAGTGCCGTTGGCCCGCAGTCCGAAATCGCAGTTGTCAGCAGTCCGTAGTGCCGTTGGCCCGCAGTCCGAAATCGCCGTTGTCAGCAGTCCGTAGTGCCGTTGGTCCGCAGTCCGAAGCAGTAGTCCGCAGTCCGCAGCCTCTTACTCGCCAAGCTCGACGAGGATGGCGCCTTTCTCAACGGCTTTGCCGGGTGTGGCGTGGACTGCCTTTACAACCCCGGATGATGCCGCGCGAAGCTCGTTTTCCATCTTCATGGCCTCCATGACGACGAGCCCCTGCCCAACCTGAACGGCATCCCCGACCGCGACATTCACCCGAACAATGAGCCCAGGCATCGGGGCAACTACAGGAGCAGGCCCACTGGCTTTCGACGAAGCAGCGGATATATCGCGAATCGTCCTGGTTCGCTCATCCAGCGCCTCCCCGTCAAACCGAAAGCCGTCTACCCAGAGCGTGTACGCTCCCCGGGTCGTCCCGCGACGGACGACAATCCTGTGGACCTTGCTGCCCAGCGTCACAACCCTCACCGGAGTGCCGTCGATGACGTCTACCCTGGCAAGCACCCCGTGACCATCGATCGTCACAGTCTCGCCCGCCACATCCACCTCGCTCCGCTCGCCGTTCAGATCCACCACGTATTTCATGCGGCCTCCGGAACCAGCTCACAGACAGTCTCCACGTGCGCCGTCTGAGGAAACATGTCGAACGGGACAACCGACGCGATCCGGTAGCCGGGCAGCCGTGCGACATCCCGAGCCAGAGTGGCCGGATTGCAACTCACATACGCAATAACCCGCGGCTTGTCGGCCAACTGCTCCAGGATCTCCGTAACCCGCGAATCCGTCCCCGCCCTCGGCGGATTCAGAATGACGGCGTCCGCGGGAAGCACTTTGGGAAGCGCCTCCTCGACCCGCGCCCGCAGCGAGACCGACCCCTCCGGCAAATGCAGCCCACACCACCTCGCAGCCTCGCTGTCCAGCTCGATTGCAGTAACCCTGACACCCGATTTGGCAATCGGAATCGCAGTGTCCCCCGAGCCGGAGTAAGCATCAACCATCGCTTTAGGTGAATACCCCAAAATCATTGAAATGACGTGCTTTCGAAGATTCAGTGCAACCTCTGCATTAACTTGCTGAAACGATACGGGCGGCTGAAGCGACCGCGCCGGACGCCTGTCCCCAACAAGGCGCTTTGAACCCTCCTCATTCTCCCACCACACGGCAGCAATACCAGGCACAGCATCAAAAAACGCCGGTCCATCAGGCCAGCGAGTCCCTCCTGTTATCACAAATATTGGGCCGTCTGAAGTTGTCCGCACGCTCCCGCGCAAAACTGAAACCGCGGGGAACAATCGCGATTGGTCGAGGATCTCACGCCACGCCGCCACCACCGCCCTATCCGTTATCGGACAATCCCTCAATGCAAATATCTTCGACGGATTGTCATAATGATGGAGCCCCGCCACCCACTCTCCCCCGCCCGATCGCCGCATCGCCAGAGTCAGTTTCGAGCGATACCGCCACTCCGACGGGCTCGGCTCGACGTCCGTCAACTCAGGCGTCCGCTTCCCGATTCGCTCCAGTGCATCCTTGATGATCCGTTTCTTGGCCCTGAGCTGCGCCGCGTATCCCATATGCTGGATCTGGCACCCGCCGCACCTGTCGCGCGTGTAGTGCTCGCACGGAGGCTCGACCCGCTCCTCCGAACACCGAGCGATCGTCCTGAGCGTACCCCGTGCGAACGATCCCTTCCCACTTATCCTGGCCGTCACCAGCTCACCCGGCGCCGTCCTCGGAACGAACACCACCAGTCCATTGGCACGCGCCACACCATCACCGCCGGCAGCTATCGAGTCGATCTCGAGCGAGACCATCTGCGACATCAGCGCAGTCCCTCGAGGCGGGCAACCCGGCGCCATCCCTCGGCGGCACGCCCGCCCACTTCAACGGAGGTACTTCCACTCGACACCGCAGGGCGACCCCTCTGCCGGTCCTGATCCGCGAACAACGCCGCCGCGATTGCCGCCGCCCGGGCGGTCGCCTTGGGAGGCTCTACCGCCCCCAGCGAAGGCAGCCGGCGCTCCAGCCACTGAATCTCGATGTCCCCCCGCCTGAATTCCTCATCTTCCATCAGCCGAAGATGAAAATCCCGGGATGTCTCAACACCCTCGATAGTGAGCTCCAGAAGGGCGCGATGCATTCGCTCAATGGCAAGAGCCCGGGTCGGCGCCCAGACGATCAGCTTTGCGAGCATCGGATCATAATGAAGGCCGATCTCGCTCCCCTTCTCGATTCCACCGTCCCATCGAACGCCGGGCCCCGATGGCACATGCAGATAGTCAATCCGTCCCGTGGACGGGAGAAAGCCGTTCGACGCATCCTCGCTCGTTATCCGGCACTCGATTGCCCAACCATTGGGCTCGATTTCTTCCTGCCTGAACGGAAGCGCCTCGCCACTCGCCACACGAAGCTGCCATTGCACCAAGTCGATCCCGGTCACCAGCTCAGTCACCGGATGCTCGACCTGAAGGCGGGTGTTCATCTCGAGGAAATAGAACTTTCCATCCTTGTCGAGGAGAAACTCGCACGTCCCAGCGTTCACGTATCCGGCGGCGCGGGCGGCGCGAACTGCCGTCTCACCCATCTCCCGCCTCAACTCGGGCGAAACGGCGACACTAGGCGCCTCCTCAACCATCTTCTGATGCCGCCGCTGGACCGAGCATTCGCGTTCGCCGAGCGAAAGGACAGTGCCGTGCGTGTCAGCGAGAATCTGGATTTCAACGTGCCGAGGCCCTTCTATATACTTCTCGACATAAACGGCATCGTCTCCAAACGCGTTCTTCGCCTCGCGGCGCGCTGAGTCCAGCGAGGACTCCAGTTCCGACTCTTCGCGAACCACGCGCATTCCCTTCCCTCCGCCGCCTGCTGCCGCTTTCAGCAGAACCGGATATCCGAAACGCTCCGCAACCGCACGCGCTTCATCTGCATCAACGAGCGCTTCGGTGGTGCCGGGAACAACCGGAACGTTGTGAGCGACCGCCAGCGTTCGCGCCGCCGTCTTGCTGCCCATGGCAGCGATGGCTTCAGCCGGCGGTCCAATCCAGATAAGTCCGGCGTCCCTCACGGCACGCGCGAACCATTCGCGCTCCGACAGAAACCCATAACCCGGATGAATCGCATCGGCCCCGTATCTCTTCGCCACGTCGATGATCACATCGCCGAGGAGATAACTCTGGCTGGATGGCGGGGGGCCGATGTTTACGGCTTCGTCGGCCTCGCGTACATGCGGCGCCCGTGCATCAGCGTCGCTATAGACGGCGACGGTTCGAATGCCGAGTTCCCGGCAGGCGCGAATGATCCGCAGGGCAATTTCGCCGCGATTGGCGATCAGAACTTTTGATATCACTGAGGCAATCTATGGTTCCCGTGGGAAGGAACGTCAGAGGGGGATGTTGCCGTGCTTCTTGGGCGGATTGCTGGAGCGCTTTCTCTTTAGAGTTTCGAGTGCATCTATCAGGCGCGGTCTCGTGTCTCGCGGATCAATGATGTCGTCCAGGTAACCGCGGCCCGCTGCGA
>JBKJNN010000001.1:0-18228 GCA_046593625.1 Gemmatimonadaceae bacterium
CTGCGGATTGTCAGCATCCTGATCGCGTCGCGAATATCCGCCCCGCAACAATATCGGAATGTCAGTCTTGAGATGCTCTGCAAGTACAGACCACTTCTCCGGAAACACCATCACTTCAGTTGAGCCGGAAAAATCCTCAATGGTAAGGCGCGCGTACTCGGCGCCGTTGCGTTTACTGGTCTGGCGCTTGATTGCAGTCACCACCACCGCGAGCGCTAGCGGCTCGGCAGTCCATGGTCCTAGTGTGCCGACGCGGTGTGTTGCAAACAGTTCGCATTCCGTGGAGAATGGCTCGAGCGGATGACCTGAAGTATAGAACCCCAGAATTTCCTTCTCTCTCGCAAGCCGTACAGATTCGGACCACGGCGCGAGATTGGGCAGCGTCTGCTGCACATGTTCGCGCTCCGAAGAATCTGACGGAGCGCCGAACATCGACACCTGGCCGGAAGCAATCTCTTCCTGGTGCAGCGACGCCTCGCGCAACGCCGTGTCGAGAACTGTCATGAACTGTGCGCGATGACCACCGAGGCCGTCCAGAGCACCCGACTCGATGAGCGCTTCGAAAACACGCCGGTTAGCCACTCGGAGATCCACACGCTCGGCGAGACTGAAGATCGAACTGAACGGCGAACCTTCGCGCGCAGAAAGAATCGAATCGATTGCCGAACGCCCGATGTTGCGGATGCCGCCAAGACCGAAGCGAATCCTCTTGTCACCTACCACCGTGAATTTATAACCTGATTCATTCACGTCTGGCGGAAGGATCTCGATGCCGAGTTCGCGCGCTTCGTTGATGTACTTCACGACGCTGTCGGTGCTGCCAATCATTGCAGACAGCAGCGCAGCCATGAAATCAGAGGGATAGTGGGCCTTGAGCCACGCAGTGTGGAACGAGATGACCGAGTAGGCAACCGAGTGCGACTTGTTGAATCCGTAGCGCCCGAACGTCTGGATCTGGCGGCCGATTTCCTCGATGATGCTGCGGTCGTATCCTCTGCCAATCGCCTTCTCGACGAACTTGTCGATCTCGCGGGTGATCAACTCTGCGTCTTTCTTGCCGACTGCCTTTCGCAGCACGTCCGCTTCAGCGAGCGAGATACCGGCCAGCTTCTGCGCGATGCGCATCAGCTGTTCCTGGTAGGTGATCACTCCGTAGGTGGTGTGGAGAATTTCCTCCAGCTCGGGGAGCGCGTACGTGACCGGCTCCTCGCCCTTCTTGCGCCTGATGTAAACCTTGTGCATCCCGGCATCGAGCGGGCCGGGGCGCATCAGAGCATTGCACGCGACGAGATCGTCGAACCTGTCCGCGCGCATGCTGCGTACGAGATCGGTTGCGAGCGGTGATTCGAACTGGAATACGCCTGCCGTCTTTCCTGCGCGGAGCATTTTGAATACCGCTTCGTCCTCTAGCGGCAGCGTGTCGAGGTCGGGTGCATCGCCGGTGCGCGCGCGAATCGACGCCAGCGCGTCGTTGATGATAGTGAGCGTTGTAAGCCCAAGAAAATCCATCTTGAGCATGCCGGCCTTCTCGAGCGCCACCATGTCATACTGCGTGACAACTGCCGCATCCTCCGATCCAGCGCTCGTGCCCTTCGAACCAAGCGTGCATACCGGCACGTATTCATCGAGTGGTCCGGGGGCAATCACGACGCCCGCGGCGTGCACGCCAGCGTGACGCGACAGTCCTTCGAGAGAAATCGCGAAGTCGAGCAGCTCGCGATACCTCTCATCGTCCCTGTACAGCTTGCCAACTTCCGGCACCTTGTCGATCGCCTCTCTCACAGTGAGCGAGTAGTTCGGCATGTTCGGAATCAGCTTTGCGAGCGCATCCGTTTCACCAGGCGTAAAGCCGAGTGTGCGGCCAACATCCTTGACGGCGGCGCGCGACTTGAGTGTTCCGAACGTGATGATCTGTCCCACGGAATCGCGACCGTACTTCTCGCGCACGTAGTCGATTACCTCGCCGCGCCGCTCGAAGCAGAAGTCCACGTCGATGTCGGGCATGGACACGCGTTCGGGATTCAGGAAGCGTTCGAAGAGCAGGTCGAACTTGAGCGGACACACATCGGTGATGCGAAGGCAGTACGCGACGAGCGATCCCGCAGCAGAGCCCCGGCCGGGGCCTACCGGGATCAGCTTCGCTCGCGCTGCTGCGATGAAGTCCGCAACGATAAGGAAATAGCCCGCGTACCCGGTCTTGGTAATGACGCCAAGCTCGTAGGTCAGCCGGTCCTTCACCTCGTCGGAGAGGGTTTCGCCATACCTCTCCCGCGCGCCCTTTTCGGCCAGCGTTACCAGGAGCTCGTTTTCAGTGGCGATGCCGGCGGGCAGTGGAAACGCTGGAACCTGGTACTGCTTCGTGAGCCGTACGGAGGCCTCTTCGCCGACCTTGAGAGTGTTCTCCAGAACATCAGGTCTTCCGGGGAAAGCGCTGCGCATCTCATCGGCATTCTTGAAGTAGAGGCCTTCGTTGTACCGCATCCGGTCTGTCGACGAGTAATCCTTCCCGAGCCCGATGCAGAGAAGGATGTCGTGGGCTTCGTGGTCTTCGCGGCGGAGGAAGTGCGCGTCGTTGGTAGCAACGACCGGAATTCCGAGCTCGTCGGAGAGCTTGAAGATGCCCTTGTTGAGCGCGGCCTGATTCTCGGTGTCGTGCGCCTGGACTTCGAGGTAGTAGTCCTTGAAGGTATTTGCGTACCATGATGCTGCTTCGCGCGCGCCGGCCCAGTTGTCTGTGAGGATGTGCGACGCGACTTCGCCAGCCATGCAGGCGGACGACACCATGATTCCTTCGTTGTAGCGGGCGAGAAGCTCGCGGTCTATGCGGGGGCGGGAGTAAAAGCCTTCCGTGTACCCGAACGAGGACAGCTTGATGAGGTTCTTGTAGCCCGTCTCGTTTTTGGCCAGCAGAACGAGGTGGTAGTAAGGCTTCCTGTTGTTTTCCCGCTGTTTTTGCCTGCGGTCGCCCGTGGCGACATAGGCCTCCATGCCGATGATCGGCCGGATGCCTGCCTTGTGGGCTTTTTCCTGGAATTCCCACGCGCCATGCAGGTTGCCGTGGTCGGTGATGGCCAGGGCGGGCTGCTCGAATTCGAGAGCCCGCTTGATAAGGTCATCGATTCGATTGGCGCCGTCGAGAAGGGAGTATTCCGAGTGGCAATGGAGATGTACGAAGGACACCCCTTATTATAACGCCCTCGGTGGGCCATGTTTCTCCCTAACTGGTCTTACCACGATCACATGGTCGGCGGCTCCGGCGGTCATGGCGAGGATCACGTTTGTGCCCTTGCTGGGCTGAAAATAGATGGTCTTCGTCCTCGGCGGCCCCGGAGGTCAGTCGATCGAAGCCTTTTCGGGAAACTGGTAGACGCCTCGAAGTCCAAAGTTGGCTTTTCGGTGGATCGGGCCGCGTTTCCCGGAGTTCCCGACGATCCAGACCTCAATCTTCAAATGAGAGTACGGCATCGTGACCCGGACAAAGGAAACAATTGCGAGGTAAACGGCGCGGCGCGGCAATCGCGGCAATAGGTGTCGTCGGGCTCGTCCTTCTCTTTCTAACTCCTACCGGATGCTACCTGGCACGCGGGGCCTGGGAAGAAGGAAAAATCCTCGCCAGACGTCAGCCCATTGCAAAGCTCATCGAGGACGAGCGGATTGGCGCCCTTGAGCGGGGCAAACTGTCGCTCGTCTTGGCTGCGCGGCAGTACGCAAAGGATTCAATCAGGCTCAAGACAAACGAGAGCTTTACCACCTACTCGCGCCTGGACCGTGACACGCTGGTACTCGTGCTGTCGGCGGCGTACAGGGACCGCCTCGAGTCGTACACATGGTGGTTCCCCATTGTCGGACGTGTTCCGTACAAGGGATTCTTTGATTTCGATGAGGCGAAGAAAGCCGCGAAATCATTCTACGACGACGGCTACGATGTCGCGCTCCGCCCCTCGTCAGCGTTTTCCACTCTCGGGTGGTTCAATGACCCACTCACCAGCACAACTCTGGCGCTGGACAGCCTCAACCTCGTGAACACGGTGATTCACGAGGTCACGCACAACACGTTTTATGCACCCGGCAGCGCGGTATTCAACGAGTCGTTCGCGAGTTTTGTTGGCGCGCGCGGCGCTGCCGCATTTTTCCGGTCGAGAGGCGATGTCGAATCAGCCGCAAGAGTGGAGGCCGAATGGGAGGATTCAAAGCGGCTTGGTGCCTTCTGGACCCGGCTTTCGATGTCGCTCGATTCGGCGTACGCGGAGCACCCTGAAAGCAGGGAAGCCAGAATAGAGGCGCGAGACAGCGTCTACGTTCGCGCACGGCAGGCGCTGGTGGGCGAGTTGGGCCCGGCACTTCGCACGGTTAGCCCCTTTTACGTCCAGCGGGTGGCCCTGGATAACGCCTCGCTCCTTGCCCGCAGAGTCTACGCCCGCGACCTCGACTTGTTCGACCTGGTATATGTGCGGGAAGAACGAAGCCTGAGACGGGCAATCGGCAGAATTATCTGGCTCGCAAAGTCGAATGCGGACGACCCTTATGCAGCGGTAAAATCATGGCTGTGCGGCGGGGGCTGTTGACCCGGACTTTGGGTAACCCTGGAAACAAAAGAATCGTTGTATACAACGATTGCATGGTAGTGTGCCCATCACTAACTTCCCAAGAGGGTCGGACTTGGTTGCCCGAACCACAGCAGCAGATCCTCTCATCGGAGGAAGGGTCGATGACTCTCTGGCGCGCTATCGGTACTCCGATGAAGGGTTTCGGCAAAACAATTTTCTCCAGACGCATCTTGATCACTGCGTGTACTGTACTGACTCCACTCCTGCCCCTGCCGGCCCAGCAACTGATGGCCATAGGTGGGCGAGTTACGGATTCGGCCGGTGCTCCAATCTCGGGTGTTACCCTCGCGTTGAGCGGAACGTCTTTGCGCGCTGTAACGGATGAGGTTGGCGAATTTCGGATTGGTAGTGTTACTGCGGGCGTAGTAACGATCAACGTTCGCCGACTGGGGTTTGCACCGGTTGCCAGAGAGCTCCGCGTAGCTGCCGGGCAGCCCCTTAACAGTCTCCATTTCAAGCTCGATCTGCTTCCTGCGACGCTGAGTCCGGTACTGGTCAACAGCTCCCGGATAGAGTATTCAGGACGCCTCTCAGGTTACTACCAGCGTCTGCGCCGGCGGTCGTCCGGGTACTTCATCTCCCGTGACGAGATCGACGCGAAAAGTTTTCGCTCGCTCAGCCAGCTGTTGAAGAGTGTACCAGGAATCAATTCGTTCGCGCTCAGGTCAGGCGGCAGTGCGGTGCGAATGCGGCAGCGAGACTGCCGGCCCCTCGTGTGGCTCGACGGTGTACCGATGCCCGCTGGAGAAGTTGATCTCGATGCATTTCCTGTAAGCACGATTCATGGGATCGAGCTTTACTCTGGCTCAACCACCGCTCCATCGGATTTCACTGCCAACGGCGGTTTGTCGAGTTGCGGAACCATCCTGTTGTGGTCCCGCGGTCCTGATACCGAGGCGCCGAGGGTGCGAAGAGCGGCCAAGGTGGATGTCCAGAAACTCGTGGAATCTCTTTCCGTTTTCACCGCCTCCGAGGTGGACACCGCCGCGCAGCCGGTTTTAGGCACGACCTTTGATGTGCGCTACCCACCGGATCTGCTCGCTGCACGTGTGAGTGGGTCGGTGGTGGCAGAGTTTGTAGTTGACGGAGGTGGCGGTGTGGAGCTGGAGACTTTCTCCATTATCACGTCGAGCGACCCCCGGTTCAGCGCTTCAGTGCTGAAGGGAATGGAGCACGCCCGTTTCACACCGGCGATCAGGAATGGTCGGGCGGTGCGACAGGTGCTGCAGCTTCCGTTCAGCTTTACTCCGGGAATCCCCGAGGTAGTCAAAGCATCCAGATAACTCAACAATGGAGGTGAGGCCACGGACATGAACCCAGTCTGAAGTTCGCAGTCGCGCAGCAATGCGCACGATTCAACAAGCTGTCCAGATCGGACAGCGCAAAAATCTCTAGTATGGAGAACACCATGAGTAAGCGAGTCAGAGCAGGATTGACGGCGCTGGCACTGGTACTGTTTCCCGCGGGGCTTATGGCTCAGAGCGGAACGGTCAGTGGCACGGTCGTCGATCAGGCAACACAGCGGCCCATCCAGGATGCGCAGATCCAGGTCGTTGGAACACAGCGTGGCGCATCTACAGATCAGCAGGGCCGCTATACCATTCAGGGCGTTCCGACGGGCGTAGCTCAGCTCCGCGCGCGCAGAATCGGTTATGGCGTAGGAAACCAGCAGGTGACGGTAGGCACTGGCGCCACCGCAGTAGCCAACTTTGCCCTGTCGTCGTCGGCCACGCAGCTTCAGGAAGTGGTCGTCAATGCAGTCACTGGCCAGATTGAGCGTCGCGTGGAAGTCGGCACCAACGTCGGCCACGTCAACGTGGGCGAGCTGAACAAGGGTCCGATCACATCGCTCGGCGATGTACTCCAGGGCCGCATCGCGGGCGTGAACCTGCAGAGCGCCGCCGGAACGTCCGGCAGCTCGCAGCGTGTGCGTATCCGCGGAGCGAACAGTCTTTCGCTTTCGAACGAACCGTTGCTCTACATCGACGGCATTGCCGCATCGAACAGCAAGGGCGGCATATCGCTCGGCGGTCAGGACTATTCGCGCCTGAACGATCTGAACCCCGAGGAGATCGAAAACATCGAGATCCTGAAGGGACCGGCTGCTTCCGCCATCTATGGCAGCGCGGCGAGCAACGGCGTCATTCTGATCACCACCAAGCGTGGACGTGCAGGGCGTGCCCAGTGGCGTGCCTATGCAGAAGCCGGCCAGATGAAGGATGAGAATTCCTATCCGCTGAACTATGCGGCGCTGTCTCGCTTCGGCTCGGGTGACTTCTACAACATCCCGGCTGGTGGAATCCTCAACATCCGCACCCTTTTTGGCGCGGCCGCTCCATACGACATCTGCCCCAACTACCGCGCCGCGCTCGCAGCCGGAACGTCGGGTGCATGCAAGCAGGACGAACTGCTGTCATTCGACCAGTTCCGCGATGCGAGAACGACGCCTTACGAGACCGGAAACAGATCGAAGTACGGGCTCAACGTCTCCGGCGGTTCAGAGGCGCTGACCTTCTTCATCTCCGGCGATAAGGAGCATGAATCAGGCGTGCTGCGTCCGAACGACCTCGATCGTGTGAGTCTTCGTACGAACGTGAACGCCAAGATTGGAGCCAGGGCAACTGCTGCTATTACGGCTGCCTATATCAGAAGCGATACACGCCGTATCTCCAACGACAACAGCATTTTCAGCCCGCTCATCAATGCCCTCCTGGGCACGGCTCAGTATCTGCCGGGAATGGAGCAGGACACTGTGCGCCGCGCCGGTGACCGGCTCGGATCCTACTTCGGCTACAACACGAATGACCAGCGCAAGGTGCAGGCTTCACAGAACGTCGATCGCTTTGTAATCGGCGCCAACACGAACTACACCCCGCTCTCGTGGCTCAAGGTGAACGGCAACGCAGGTCTCGATTATTTTGGACGTTACGATCGCCAGACGATCAATCCGAACGAGCTTCCGCTTGCGCAGAGCTACATCCTTGGATTCAGAGATGCGTTCAGGGCAACAAACTACATCTACACGACCAACGGCTCGGGGTCCGCAACGTTCTCGCCGATGTCGAGCGTGGTCAGCACGTCCACGCTCGGAGCGAGCTTCCAGCGCTCGCTGTTCGAGAACCTGGAATGCTATGGAGTCGGAATTCCGGCTGGAACCACCTCGTGCTCGGCCACGACGAGCCAGTTCGCAGTAAGTGAGTCGCACAGCGATTCCAAGACTGTCGGAGTATTCGGCCGTCAGGAGCTGTCATTCAATGACCGTCTCTTCCTGAGCGCCAGCCTTCGCGCGGACAACAACTCGGGTCTTGTTCGCGAAGTTTCCGGCTTGAGCTACTATCCGTCCGTCAACGGTTCGTGGGTTCTTTCACGCGAGTCGTTCTTCCCGAAGCAGGACTATCTGAGCCAGCTGCGCCTTCGCGCGGGTTGGGGACAGGCAGGACAGCGCCCGGGGTTTGGTCAGGGTGACACGTTCTTTGGATCGCGCGTAGTCCAGACCGGCGGCGCTGAGGTTCCGGCGCTGATTCTCACGAGCACGGGAAATCCGCGGCTCAAGGTCGAGCGCACCACTGAGTTCGAGGGCGGTTTCGATGCTGGTTTCCTCAACGACCGCTTCTCCACCGAGTTCACCGCATTTACGCGCCGCTCCAAGGACGCGCTGATCGCGGTCAACCTTCCGCCGTCGTCCGGCCTTACGGGTTCGGTATTCCAGAACCTTGGAAGCGTCAGGAACTGGGGAACGGAGCTTGGTCTCAATGCGAACGTGCTCAACACCAACATGATCAGCTTCACGGCGCATGCGACGGCCACGACGCTGCATAACCGCATCGAGGATCTCGGCGCAGGTATCGCCCCGATTCAGTTCAATCGCGGCGCGCAGGCGCATAGGCAGGATTTCCCGACGGGTGCCTTCTTCGCGACGCCGATCAAGTACAATGACGCAGACGGCAACGGCAAGCTTTCCCGTGCTGAAGTCACAGTGGATACTGCCAAATTCCTGATTGTCAAGAATACCAAGGGCGGTCTCGACACGCTCAACCAGGCGTATGTCGGTCCTTCGCTTCCGACTAACACCCAGAGCATCTCGGGCGACTTGACAGTGTTCAAGAACCTCACATTCTCGGCGCTGTTCGAGCGTCGCGCTGGTGGAAAGCAGCTCAACTACACCGAGTACTTCCGCTGCCGCACGCAGAATGCAAATCCGTACTACGGACAGTGCGCTGCGCTCTCGGATCCGAACGCTTCGCTGCAGTCACAGGCGGCCTACCTTGGCTCGCAGTTCCTGGGCGCAACGCCTTACGGCTACATCGAGGATGCAGATTTTGTGAAGTGGCGTGAATTCTCGGTCCGCTTCGGCGTTCCAGAGGCGGTTGCTTCGAAATTTGCGGCAGTCCGCGGAGCTTCTGTCTCGCTCTCCGGTCGTAACCTCAAGACGTGGACTGACTACACCGGCCTCGATCCTGAAATCAACGAGACGGGTGGCGGATCCAACTTCACGCAGGGTGAGTTCAACACGCAGCCGCCGGTTCGCCTGTGGGCGCTGCGCTTCGACTTCAAACTCTAATGGGCAAGGTAATGAAGACATATATCACTCGCGCCGGAATGGGACGAAAGTCCCGTTCCCGGCTGTTCCTGGCCCTTGCACTGGCTCTCCCTCTGGCTGCCTGTAACACCGACAGGCTCGTTCAGGTGGAAGATCCGGCCGCTCGTCGCCCGGAAGATCTCAATAACGCCGGTTCTGTTCCGGCTCTCGTCAACGGCGCCCTCCGGCAGTTCGTCGGCGGCTACAGCGGCTTCGGTGGAGATGCGTTTCTCTCCGGCTCAGCCGTCATCACCGACGAGATGTACTATGGAGATACGTTTACGACGCGGGATGCCGCAGACAAGCGCAACCTCCAGCCGCCCATCCTCGGCAACATCACGGATGGCGCGTTCACGAACCTTCAGCAGGCACGTCTGAACGCACGCCGCGCTTTCGCGGTTGTGACGCAGTTCAGCACGAGCCAGACCGCCGCTGCGGACGCGCTGACCAAGGCACAGCTCAGAACTCTCGAAGGCTACGTCTACGTCACCCTGAGCGAGGGCTGGTGTGGTGCAGTACCGTTCAGCATCGTGCCTGATACGGGCGCAATCGATCCCTTTGCCATCGGCTTGGGAACGCCGCTCGGAACTGCGGCCATGAACGATACTGCCACGTCGCGTTTCAATGAAGCAACGGCGCTTGCTCCGACAAATCTGCTCGCTGCTGTCGGAAAGGCCCGTGCTCTGTTGAACAACGCGAAGTACGCCCAGGCCGCAGCGGCAGTTGCGGCTGTTCCGACGCTCTACATCTACCGTCTGGAGCATTCGCAGAACACGGGTGCCGAAAACAACCCGATCTTCGCACTGACGAGCAACGGCCGCTATGGCGTTTCGAATCTCGAAGGCGGGCTTTCCGGCGCTGCTGCGCTGAGGCCTGACATTTCGACGCCGGGGCTTACCGCTCCCAGCGCCGAAGGCATCGCGTTCCGCGGCCTGAATGATCCGCGTGTGCCATGGTCGGCACGCCCGGGCAGCGGACGCTGCTTCTCCTCGTCGGTTTTCTGTTGGTTGAACAACAACTACCCGACGAACGATTCGGATGTGCCTCTCGCAACCGGCGTCGAAGCGAGACTGATCGAGGCGGAAGCCGCACTGCAGGCTGGTAACGCTGCAAGCATGATCACCACGCTGAACGCGCTTCGCAGCAACGTTGCAACCATTCTGGCCGTTCTCTATCCTGACCAGAAGCAGACGTTCCCGCTGCCGTCCGCTGGTGGATCGCCGACTCTGGCGCCGCTGACGGATCCAGCAACAGCTGGTATGACGGCTGCCGAGCAGTTTGCGGCACGTCGTACGCTGCTGTTCCAGGAGCGTGCGCTGTGGCTGTATAACACGGGTCACCGTCAGGGCGATCTGCGCCGCCTCGTGCGCGCGTATGGTCTTCCGTCTGCCAGCGTCTTCCCGAGCGGGCCGCATTTCCGCGGAGGTAACTACGGCAACGACGTTGCCTACCCGGTTCCGTTTGCAGAAACGAACAACGTGAACTACAACCCCGCTGCCTGCATCACCACGCAGTCGTAGCAGGGAAGCAGTTGCAGGAAGAAAGAAGGGGGCGCCGAACCGGCGCCCCCTTCTTTATTCCCCGCCGTCCGTTTTTACGAAAACTTTCCCCTGAGCAATGCACGGAGATCGAGCTGAGGTGACATTGCGGTCTCGACTTTCTGTGCCTGAGGGGGAGCACCTACAGCGACCCGCTCCATGGAGTCACGCACGCCCCGGTCAATGAATCGCGATAACTGATCGAGAGAATAGTTGGAGCCGCGCCGTGTGGAATAGGCGTTGAGCGGGTAGGTAACATTCAAATAATTCCTGGCCCTCGTCATCGCGACGTACATCAGTCTCCTTTCCTCGTCAGTCTCCTCATCACTGTTGAGGCAGCGCGCGGACGGGAACCAGCCATCCACCGCCCAGATCACGAACACGGCATCCCACTCCTTGCCCTTCGCAGAGTGGGCGGTGCTGAGGACGAGGCAGTCGTTGTCTTCGTTGGAGGATCCGCCCGCCATGTCCTGCGTGGCCTGAGGCGGCTCCAAGGCCAGCGCCGACAGGAATGTGGCGCGGTCGGGGTAGCCGGCCGCAATTACCTGAAGCTGATCCAAATCCGCGAGGCGGGGCTGTGCCTTGTCGTAACGTTCGCGGAGAATACTGTCGTAGAGCGTTCGCACGTGGGCGATATCCGCGGCAACTTTTGATTCGTCGGCTGAGGCATCGTTCTTCAGCTTTTCGAGCAGCCCCACCAGGGCCTGATGCGCGGCGCGAGCGCGCGGGGGCGCAGAGTATCTGCCGAATGCGGCAGATTCCCAGGCGGCTTCCGCCATTGTCTCGATTGCCGAACGGGCGGTTGCATCTCCAATACCCGGCAGCAGCAGCAGAATACGGTACCAGCTCACCTCGTCTCTCGGATTCTCCAAAATGCGAAGGAACGCCAGCACGTCCTTTACGTGCGCAGCTTCGAGAAACTTGAGACCTCCCCATTTCTCGAAAGGAATTTTCCGGTTGGTGAGCTCGATCTCCAGATCTGCCGACATGTAGCCGGCTCTGAACAGAACCGCGATCTCTCTGAGCGGAATTCCTTCCTCGTGCAGTTCCAGAATGCGGTCCACTACGAACTGAGTCTGCTGCTGCTCGTCCTGTGCAGCGACGAGCCATGGTCTCTCGCCACGCGGTTTCTCCGTCCAGAGGTTCTTGGTGAAACGCTCAGAAGCGCGTGAGATCATCGTGTTGGTCACCTCCAGGATTTCCGGAGTGGAGCGATAGTTCTGCTCCAGCGTGACCACTGTCGTGTTCTCGAACTGTTTGGGGAAGCCGAGTATGTTGCGGAAGTTGGCGCCCCTGAAGGAATAGATGCTCTGGGCATCGTCACCGACCACGGTGATGTTGCTGTGCTTTCTGCACAGCCCGCGCAGTATCCGCGCCTGAAGGACGTTGGTGTCCTGGTATTCGTCCACCAGCACATGATCGTACAATCCGGAAATTCGCTCAGCGAGTTTCGGCGATGCCTCGAGCATGAGAGCCCAAAAGAGCAGGAGATCGTCGTAGTCAACGAGATTACGCTCCTGCTTCCTTACCGTGTAGTCGGCGAAGATCTTTGCAAAGTCGGGAAGGTAGTCGACGAACTGCGCATACTCGTCGCGAATGATATCGTCCACCGCGATGCCGGTGTTCACATGGCGCGAGTATACGTACTGAAGAGTTTCCTTTTTTGGAAACCTTTTCGACTTCTGCGCATATCCGAGTTTTGAGCGGGACAACTGCATGAGATCTGCCGAGTCGCCCTGATCCATGATGGTGAAATCCTTAGCGACTCCTGCAGATGGTCCGAAGCGGCGCAGCAGGCGGTGCGCCGTAGCGTGAAACGTCCCCCCGTGCACCTTCCTGCTCGTGGCACCCCCCAGCCGCTCGGCCCTCGAGAGCATTTCCTGAGCGGAACGGCGCGTGAAAGTCAGCAGGAGAATCCGGTCGGGGCGGACTCCTCGCTCGATGAGATGCGCAACGCGATAGACGAGCGTGCGGGTCTTGCCGGTGCCGGCCCCGGCGATGATGAGGAGGGGCCCGTCGCCGTGCGTAGCGGCTGCTGCCTGTTCGGGGTTAAGGTCTGCCGAAAGGTCCCGGGCTGGCCCGGCATCCACGATTCTCTCGCGAGCCGGGTAGACGCGCGGGGCGGGGACTTCGTTCATTTAATGAATATAACTCCGGACCGAAAACTTCCCGAACCTGTGCCACGAGCTGGCATCTGGGTTCATCCGCTCTTCATCTGTGCTATCTGTCGATCCCTGATATCGCGGAGGCCAACGGCAGCCACCGTCAACCCAAAGACTTCCCCGAACATGGCCGCGGCCACATCGCCGACTTCAGCCACTGTTGCCGCCGAATCATCCCCACGCCGCGCCAGTTCACTGTCCACCGATGTCATCTCAACCCCATCGATGCCGCACGGGACAATGAAATCGAAGTATGAGAGATCTGTCGACACGTTGAGCGCGAAACCATGCCAGGTAACCCAGTCGCGCGCGTGAACGCCAATCGATGCGATCTTGCGGCCACCTGTCCACACTCCCGTGAACCCGGTGCTCCGCTCGCCGGGGATATCGTAAGCGCCAATCGTCTTGATGAGCGCTTCCTCCACGGATCTCAGGAACCAGTGCAGATCCTGGCGATGCCGCTTGAGATCCATCACCAGGTAGCCTACGAGCTGGCCTGGCCCATGGAAGGTCACGTCGCCGCCGCGCTCCACCTCGAACAACTCCACGCCGCGCGCGGCAAGCAGCTCGGGACCGGCGATCATGTTCTTCTGCTTGGTCGACCGGCCCATGGTCACAACCGGGGGGTGCTCCACCAGCAGCAGTACGTCCTGAGGAATCAGTCCGGTAATCCTGTCGCGAGCGACTGAGCGCTGGAGCTCCAGCGCTTCCTCGTAGTTCATCCGGCCGAGCTGGGCTATCCAGAGCTCGCGTGCGGCCGGATCACTGGTCACGCCGATATCACCGATATCAGGTGTGCAGAACGCGGCCGAGGGAATCGAGGCACGCCTCGGCGATTGCTTCGGAAAGCGTCGGATGGGCGTGAATGGCCAGATCTACTTCCTCTACCGTGAACTCGTTCTCTCGCGCAACAGCAAGCTCGTGCAGCAATTCTGTAGCGTGCGCGCCGATGATGTGCGCTCCGAGAATCTCGCCGTATTTCGAATCGCGAATGATCTTCACGAATCCCTCGGTCTCGCCCGACGTGCGCGCGCGGCCGTTGGCAGAGAAGGGAAACTTGCCGACCTTGTAGTCGAGCTTCTTCTCCTTGCACTGTGCCTCGGTGAGTCCGATCGATGCAACTTCCGGGTGACAATAAGTAGCGTTCGGGATATTCCCGTAATTCACCGGATGCGCATGCTGTCCCGCCAGAAACTCGGCGAATACAACACCTTCGCGTGAGCCCTTGTGCGCGAGCATCGGCGGGCCGGCGACATCGCCAATGGCGTAGATGCCCTTGGCGGTGGTCTCCATCCGCTCGTTGATCTTGATGAAGCCGCGCTCCGTGAGCTGAACTCCCTGCTCCTTGAGCCCGATGTCCTCGACGTTCGGAGCGCGTCCGGCGGCAACGAGCACCTTCTCAACCTCGAGATCCTGCTTCTTGCCACCGGCATCGAGTGACATTGTAACAGAGTTCTTGCCGACCTTTACATTCCCGATTTTTGCGCCGACGATGACGTCGATCTTCCGCTTCTTGAATGCCTTGGCGAGCTCAGCTGAGCAGTCTGCATCTTCGAGAGGAAGAATGGAGGGAGCAACGTCAATGAGCGTGACCTGCGTGCCGAATGCACTGAACACATCGGCGAACTCGCATCCCACGGCGCCGGCTCCCACAATCGCCATTGTCTTCGGTGCCTTCTCCAGAATGAGCGCCTCATCCGACGAAAGGACGGTGGTCTTGTTGAGCTCGAGACCTGCCTGCGGCAATCCCTTCACTCGCGATCCGGTGGAGACGACCACTGCCTTCTTTGCGTCGTGCTTTTCTTCCTTGCCTTCCGCCGTCTTGACTGACACCGAATTCTTTCCGGTGAGCCGAGCCGTGCCTTTGATATGCGTGACCTTGTGCTTCTTGAACAGAAATCCAACACCCTTGGAGTTCTGGTCGCTCACGCCACGTGACCGCTTCATCGCAACGCCGTAATCGAAGCTGGTTTCTCCGACGTTCACGCCGAACTCGCTGGCCTTCTTCACCTTCTGCGCAAGCGACGCCGCTTCGAGAAGGGCCTTGGCCGGGATGCATCCCCACAGCACGCACGTTCCGCCGAGTCCTTCACGCTCGATCACCGCGACAGACATGCCGAGCTGGGCGGCGCGAATTGCCCCGACGTATCCCGCCGGTCCGCCGCCAATGAAAATCACATCGAATGAGGCCATGGTCTTGAGCTCTTGAGTAGTTAGATCATCAGCAGCAGGGGATTCTCGAACAACACCCGCACTGCCTGAAGGAATTTCGCTCCGGATGCGCCGTCGATGACGCGGTGGTCGCAGCTCATCGTCACTCGCATGCGCTGGCGCACCTGAATCTCACCGTCAACCACTACGGCTTTCGCCTCCACTCCACCCACCGCGAGAATTCCTGCCTCGGGCGGATTGATGATGGCGGTGAACTGGTCGATTCCAAACATGCCGAGGTTGGAGACTGAAAACGTGGAGCCAGTATACTGTTCCGGCGTGAGCTTTCGCTGACGTGCCAGACCAGCGAGTCGCTTTGCCTCCGCTGAAATCTCGCTCACCGATTTTGTATCGGCGTCGAAGATCACCGGGGTAATCAGCCCTTCCTCTATCGCGACAGCCATTGCGACATGAACGCGGTTGAAGTGGCGAACCTTGTCGCCCATCCAGTGCGCATTCACTTCAGGGTGATCGGCTAGCGCGTTGGCCACTGCCTTGATGACGAGGTCGTTGAAACTGATTTTGTACTCGTCGCCGAGTTCCTTAAGCTCGTTGCGCAGCGACGACGCCTTCTCGGCATCGAACTCCGCAGTGAGATAAAACGTCGGCACTGGCCCGATGGACTCGGCCAGACGTCTCGCGATGGTCTTCCGGATCTGCGTGAGCGGAATATCCTGGAAGTCGCCTTCGCGCGATATGAACCGCTCAGGAGCCGGCTTCTGAGATTTTGCCGGCGTTCCTGCGGCAGGCGCAGCGGCAGCCTGCTTCGGCGCGTTTTCTATGTCGCGCTTGGTGATGCGGCCACCAGGCCCGGTTCCTTTGACAGCCGAGAGTTCAATTCCTTTTTCAGACGCCAGCCGGCGCGCGAGCGGTGAAGAGCGCGGACGCCTTCCATCGCCGGCCGGTGCTGCCACGGCCTGAGATGCAGGAGCAGCTGGTTGTGCAGGAGCAGCTGGTTTTGCAGGAGCATCAGGTGGTGGCGGGGCAGCCTCGGGCGCGGCAGGGGCTGCTGCCTTCTCTGCATCGCCAGCCGGTTCAGGTGCCGCAGCCGCATCAGGTGATGCAGCCGCATCAGGTGCCGCGGAAGCAGCCGGAGCGGCACCCGCACCCGCAACGAGCGAATCGATGTTCTCATCTGCCGTGCCGATCACAGCGAGAAGAGTCCCCACTGGCGAGGCCTCACCTTCATTGGCCAGCCGCTTCAGCAGAACGCCACCGCCTCTGGCAACCAGCTCCATCACTGCCTTGTCGGTTTCGACTTCAGCGAGAATGTCACCCGATGAGACGGCGTCTCCTTCGTTCTTCAGCCACTTGACCAGGCGTCCTTCCTCCATCGTTGGAGAAAGCGCTTCCATTACCACTTTGGTTGCCATGATCAGTTAGCCGAGGTACATGACTTTCTTGATGGCTGCAAGCGCCTTGGGCAGGTCTGCTTTTGCGGCCTTCTCGAGATTCTTTGCATATGGCATTGGAGTGTCCGCCTGGTGCACGCGCAAAACCGGCGCGTCCAGATCGTCGAAGCATTCGCGCTGAATGAAATCAGCCACCTGCGCTCCAACTCCACAGATCTCCCATCCTTCTTCAAGCACGACAGCGCGATTGGTCTTCTGCACTGACTGGGCAATCGCTTCCACATCCATGGGGCGGACAGTTCGCAGGTCAACGACATCCACTGCGATGTTTTCCTTTGCAAGTGCATCTGCTGCCTGAAGAGCGACGAGCACCATCTTCCCGTGCGCGACGATCGTACAGTCTCCACCTTCACGCTTGAGATCAGCTTTGCCGATGGGAATGGTTATGTCGCCATCCGGAACTTCGCCCTTGGTGTTGTAGAGCATCTCGCCTTCGAGAAACACCACGGGATTGTCATCGCGAATAGCTGACTTGAGCAGTCCCTTTGCATCGGCGGGCGTTCCGGGAGTAATGACCTTGAGGCCCGGGATGTGCGCGAGCCAACTCTCCCACGCCTGCGAATGTTGAGCGGACAGCTGAAGTGCAGACCCGTTTGGCCCACGAAACACCATCGGCATGGGAAACTGGCCACCTGACATGTAGAGCATCTTGGCGGCGGCGTTCACAACCTGGTCGATCGCGAGGAGCGCAAAATTCCACGTCATGAACTCGATGATCGGCCTGAGACCGACCATTGCCGAGCCGACGCCAATGCCGGCGAAGCCGAGTTCGGTGATTGGTGTGTCAACGATTCGCATTGGGCCAAATTCGTCGAGCAGCCCTTTCGAAACCTTGTAGGCGCCGTTGTACTGCGCAACTTCCTCACCCATGAGGTAAACGCTTTCGTCGCGACTCAGTTCTTCGCGCAGAGCTGACGTCAGCGCGTCGCGGTATGTCATGACTGCCATTATCAGCTCGTGGTATCGACGAGAACGTCGGTATAAAGGTTCTCGAGTGGTGGCTCGGGGCTCGCATCGGCGAAATCCCACGCGTCCTGGGCGATGGCCTTCTGCTCTTCGTCCATCTTCGAGAATTCTCCGTCGGAGAGCTGGCCTTCGCTGCGCATGAGATCGTGAAGCACGAGGATTGGATCGCGCTTCATGCTTTCCTCGAGTTCCTCCTTGGAGCGATAGGTGCCACTCGCAGCATCAGACATCGAGTGTCCCATGAATCTGAATGTGCGCATTTCGATCAGCGTTGGGCGGCCTTCCTTTCGCGCGCGCTCAACCGCCCGGCCCATAGCGTCCTGCACGGCAAAGACATCCTGCGCGTCTACGGATTCGCCTTCCATCCTGTAAGCAGCCGCGCGCGCCTTCACGTCTTCGTTTGCAGTGGACCGCGAAATTGCCGTACCCATGCCATAGCGATTGTTCTCGATGACGAACACGGCTGGCAAATCCCACAGCGACGCCATGTTAAGCGCTTCGTGAAACGCTCCGATGTTCACCGCTGCCTCTCCAAAGAAACAGACGCAGACCTGGTCGCCCTTGCGATACTTGATCGCCCATGCGACACCGGCGGCAAGCGGAATGTGTCCTCCTACTATCCCATGGCCGCCGAGAAAGCCGAGTTCCTTGTCGAACAGGTGCATCGAGCCGCCCTTGCCCTTCGAGCAGCCGTCAATACGTCCGAACAACTCGGCCATGACTGCGCGCGGCATGTCTCCCCGTGCAGTCATG
>JBKJNN010000034.1:0-3971 GCA_046593625.1 Gemmatimonadaceae bacterium
CCAGTATTGACCGCGAAATAGGCGCGGGCGGTATGGCCACTGTCTATCTCGCGCGCGACTTGAGGCACAAGCGGCACGTCGCCCTCAAGGTCCTCAACCCCGAGCTCGGCGTCGAGCGGTTCCTCGCCGCGATTCAGGTGACTGCGAATCTTCAGCATCCGAACCTTCTTCCTCTGTTCGATTCCGGCGAAGCCGAAGGCCTGCTGTTCTATACGATGCCGTTCGTTGAAGGCGAAAGTCTCCGCGCACGGCTCGAGCGCGAGAAGCAATTGCCGGTGGATGAAACGGTGCGAATCGCCTCCGCAATCGCGAGTGCGCTCGATTACGCGCACCGCCACCATGTCATACATCGAGATCTCAAGCCCGAGAACATCCTGATGCATGAAGGGCAGCCGCTGATCGCGGATTTTGGAATCGCACTCGCCGTGAGCAACGCGGGCGGCGCGCGCATCACGCAAACGGGCCTGAGTCTCGGAACGCCACAGTACATGAGTCCCGAGCAAGCAACGGGCGATCGCGTCGTCGACGGCCGCACTGATATCTACTCGCTCGGCGCGATGACTTACGAGATGCTCGTTGGTGATCCACCGCATGTCGCGAGCACAGCGCAGGCAGTGATCGCGAAGCTCTTGACCGAGAGACCGGCAAGCGCCCGCACACGGCGACCGAGCGTTCCGCCGCACGTCGATGCTGCCGTCGGGCGTGCACTCGAGAAGCTTGCCGCCGACAGGTTTGCGACAGCGAAAGAATTTGCCGACGCCCTCGAAGGCCGGGGCGCGGCTGCTGCTTCAGCTTCTTATCAGCCGCTTTCGACTACCACCGGCTGGGCGCGCGGCTTACCTGTTCGGGAAATCGCTGCATGGTCGCTTGTAGCAGGGCTCTTTGCGTGGCTTGGATTTCAGGAGATGCGACCTCCGCAACGCGAAGAGGCACCGGTCGTTCGAGTCAACTTCGACCTCCCGCCGAACGTTCGCATCAACGACGTGATTACGGGCACCACCATCGCTGTGTCGGCGAAGGGAGATATGATTGCGTTCACGTCGATTGGCGTGACGGGCTTCCAGATGTACGTCCGGCGCGTCAACGAGATTTCAGCGCGTGCGCTCGCGAGCGGCGCTGGACGCAATCTCACGTTCTCGCCGGATGGCCGCTGGATTGCCTTCACGGAAGGGAACCTGCTCCGGAAGATCTCGGTCGACGGTGGACAGCCCAGTACTCTTGGGACGACGGGCGGCACCGTCCCCTACGGTCTCAGCTGGAGCACGTCGGGCACAATATACGTCGGATCTTTTTCCGGAATATGGGCGTTGCCTGAGTCCGGCGGGACGGCGCAGCGCGTGTTCTCTGATACGACTGCGGCGCGGACGGGCAGGCGATGGCCAATGGTCCTTCCTGGAGGAAAAGCGATTGTAAGCGTCAGCGGAAACAGTTCTTCGTCTCCGCAGCGCCTCGCCGTCATGAGGATTGACAACAGTAAGACCGAAGAGTTCGACGTTCCCATGGCGATGCCACTAGGGATGATCGGTGACCAGCTCGCCTATGTGTCGCCGTCCGGCGGCTTGATGGCGGTGCGATTCGACATTGGCGCGAGGCGTCCGATCGGCGATCCGTTGCAGTTGGATGCAGGCGTGCTCCTCGATCCGACCGCAGGAGCCAAGGCATCTCTCTCTGCCTCCGGAACATTGGCGTATCTCAGCGGGCGGGCGCAGTTCCAGCCCGTGCTTGCCGCAGCGGGCAGCACCGAAACCGCGCCTCTCATTAGAGAGCCCGGTAACTACTCGACTCCGCGGTTCTCGCCTGACGGTCGCCGGGTAGCAATGACAGTTTTCGGCGACGGCTCGACCGACATCTGGATCTACAACATTGCTCGCAACACCTTCACTCGCCTCACGACGGAACGTGCCAACATTCGACCCGAATGGACCCCGGACGGCCGGCACGTGGTTTTCATTTCCTCAGATGGGAGCGATGTGGGGATCTGGCGCCAGCCTGCCGATGGAAGCGGTCCAGCCGAGCTCCTCTACAAGCCGGAGATCGAGCCGTTCGAAGCGATCATGTCTCCCGACATGAAATGGCTGCTGTTCCGCACCTCGCCCGGCGCGAAGTATTCGCGCGACATCTTCGCAGTTCCGCTCACTGGCGAGCGGGCAGTCGTGCCGGTCGTAACGGGCCCCGAGACAGAGAGTCTCCCGCGCTTGTCGCCAGACGGCAAATGGCTCGCCTACCAGTCGAACGAGAGCGGTCGCTTCGAGATCTATGTACGGCCGTTCCCCGGAAGCGGCGCGCGGATTCAGGTGAGCGACAATGGCGGTTCGGAACCGTTGTGGGGGCGGTCCGGTCTTTCACTCTACTACCGGGGTCCGAACACCGAGGTGATCGAGGTCAAGGTGACGACTGAATCTGAATTCTCGATCGGCGCGCGGACAGTCGTACTGACCGGCGACTACCTCACCGACTCGTCACATCCCAATTACGACGTTGCACCTGATGGACGCTTCCTTATGCTGAAACGCGCGGGCGCTGAATCGCAGACAATTGTCGTGCACAACTGGGGTCGCGAGGTGCGCGAAAAGACGGCGGCGAGAAAGTAGCCTGGTCGTTCATTCCGGGCGACAGCCAGCTCGACGATCCGAACCGCTTTTCGGGCAACGGGATCAGACCGCCTGGGGCATCGACGATCCTGCGACCGGCGACTTCTGCGCTCGGCGCGACGGCTGGGATGCGACGCCGATCACGACACCCACGATCACCAGTTCAATCATGAGCTGCGCGGCGCCCATCACGGCGAGTCGCAGCCCGATGTTGAGCTGGACGTAGAGGCTGACTGACACGAACGCAACGGCAAAGGCCGCCATCAATGCGCCGAATCGCAATCCCTCGAGAGCACCGTTGCCGCCCTTGTATCCCCTCGCAAATACGTACGCAAGCACGAGCATCGCAAGCAGCGAACCGGCGAGCATCAAGGGGACATTCGTCCCGGGCGCAGTGACAGGCCGAAACACGGCCGGATATTTCGCCATCTCGTCTCCGATTGGTGTTATCCAGATCGCAAAGCCGAGCATCAAGCGGGTGTGCCATGCGAGCAACGCTGCGAGTATGATCCGTCTGTAATCCATGAGTGCCTCAGAGAGTCGAGTGAGCCTTTTCATAAGACGACCGAAGCTGTGCAGGGAAACCGCACCGGACCGTCGCGATGGGGGTCCGAATCACTGCCTTGCATAAAACCCCTACTTGCGTGCATTCCAAATAAGAGCGCGAACGCAGCCTGCGCCATTCTGAAGATCGCGCGTCTGCTGCAGCGTTCGATTGGTGGGGCGTGTGTCAGACGAGGGCTGTACCAGCCCTCTTTCAGGCCCTTTTATGGACAGAATATGGACAAACAATGGACAACCCGTTATACTAAATCTATATATGGCGTACAAAATGATGAAAAAGACGACGGGACAGACTACGATGGTTCGACTGGCGATCGGCATTGTCCTTGCCGCCACGGTTTCAACTCCGACGAATTCTCAAATGACCACAGCGCCACTAATTCACCCCAACGCGGCCGGCTCACTCGTCCGGTTTCCTGGCGTGTCGGGAGAGAATTTGAATGGCAAGCGGTTTGACCTGCCTCGAGATTTCGAGGGCGCGCTCAACCTCGTGGTCATCGCCTTCCAGCGCGAGCAGCAACGCGATGTAGACGGGTGGATGACGTTCTTGAAGGCGCTGGCGAAGGACGGCGACGATGTGAGGATTTACGAGTTGCCGACGCTGGGCCGCGGGTACCGGATCATGCGTCCTATAATCGATGGCGGCATGCGCGGTGGAATTCCTGATACCAGGGTCCGCGCGATTACTATCACCCTTTACATCGACAAGGCACCGTTTCGCCGAGCGCTCGAGCTTCCCGGCGAGAACCGCATCTACGTCCTTGCAGTCGATCGCGAAGGTCGCGTTCACGCACGCGCCGATGGGTTGTTCACGCC
>JBKJNN010000174.1:0-6615 GCA_046593625.1 Gemmatimonadaceae bacterium
GATGCCGGGCGACAACGTTCAGATGACGATCGAGCTGATCACGCCGATCGCGATGGACGAAGGCCTGAGGTTCGCTATCCGCGAGGGTGGCAGGACTGTCGGCGCAGGCGTCGTTACAAAAATTCTAAAGTAAAATGCCAAGAGACAAAATCATTCTGGCTTGCAGCGAGTGCAAGAATCGCAACTACTTCACCACGAAGAACAAGCGCCTCCATCCGGAGCGCGTGGAGTGGAAGAAGTATTGCCCTCGCTGTAACTGCCACAAGCTGCATAAGGAAACGAAGTAGATGGCAGTCGAGGTAACCCAGCACCGCGAGAGCCTGCCCACGCGCGCCATGAACTTCTACCAGGAAGTCGTGAGCGAGATGCGCAAGGTCACCTGGCCTGACCGCGAGCAGCTCAAGGACACGACGATCAAGATCATCATTTTCGTGCTCTTCATTGCAGCGATCCTGGGTATCCTCGACGTGCTGCTTCAGCTCATTCTTGTCCAGGGCATTCCCTCGCTCTTTACGGGACGATGATTATGATGGAGCACAGATGGTACGCCATTCAGACGACGTCGGGACATGAGAACAAGGTCAAGTCGCTGATTCAGCGCAGGATCGACATGGACCCGCGTGCGCCTGAAGACCGCGCCATTCGTCAGGCGCTTGTTCCGACCCAGGAAGCGGTCGAGATCAAGAACGGCAAGAAGGTAAACGTCGAGCGGAAGATCTATCCCGGTTACGTGCTCCTCGAGATGGTCATGGATCAGGAGACGTCGCACACGGTGAATGGAATTCAGGGCGTGATCAAGTTCGTCGGTCACGAGCGCCTTCCACAGCCGCTCCGCCCCGAGGAAGTCAACCGCCTGCTCGGCGTGTCTGACGAGAAGGAATCTGACGAGCCGAAGGAAGAGATTCCGTTCCTGGTGGGTCAGGCCGTCGCGATTACCGAGGGTCCGTTCACGGATTTCAACGGTACCGTCGAGGAAGTCATTGCCGACAAGGGCAAGGTTCGGGTTTCGGTGTCGCTGTTTGGCCGACCGACTTCGGTTGAGCTCGACTACCTCCAGCTGAAGGGCTACTAACCCCTCGACCGGGGCCGGATCGCGAAGGCGATCCCACGTGAAGATGCGCCCGTCAGAGGCTGGTCGCCAAGAATTATGCCACCCCTACCGTCCCGCCGGAATTCAGTTACATTAAAAGGCTGTCTCAGAGCCACAGCAGTAGCCTCCAACTGCGGGTGGTGGCCCTTGCGCGGGGCGGCCGATAAGGCGAGTAGCGCACCGTCGGATACCACTACGACGCTAAATCCAACCGTGGCAGTTCAATCCGCACACGCCCGCCAAAGGCGCACCCCGCGGAAAACGATCAAAGGAGTATCATGGCAAAAAAGGTCACTGGATTCGTCAAGCTGCAGATCCCTGCAGGCAAGGCGAACCCGGCGCCCCCCGTCGGCACCGCTCTCGGTCCGCAGGGAATCAACATCATGGCTTTCTGCAAAGAGTTCAACGCTCGGACGCAGGGCCAGGACACGATTCTCCCGGTCGAGATCACGATTTTCGCCGACAAATCCTTCACCTTCATCACCAAGACGCCCCCAGCGGCCGTCCTGCTGAAGAAGGAAGCAGGTATCGAAAAGGGCTCGGGTACGCCCAACCGCACCAAGGTTGGATCTGTAACTACAGCACAGGTACGAAAGATCGCCGAAATCAAGCTTCAGGATCTCAACTGTGATACCATCGAGGCAGCAATGGCAATGGTCGCCGGCGCCGCTCGCTCGATGGGCGTCGAGGTGAAGGACTGATGCGCGCTCACGGCAAGAAGTACACAGCAGCCGCCACACAGCGGGACATCGCAACGCGCTACCAGGCCAGACAGGCAATCGATCTGGTCAAGTCTGCCGCGTTCGCCAAGTTCGACGAGACTGTCGAGGTCGCAGTTCGCCTCGGCGTCGATCCGCGCCACGCCGATCAGGTCGTGCGCGGTACTGTCGTTCTCCCCGCCGGAACCGGTAAGACGGTCCGCGTCCTCGTCATCGCCGCAGGTGAAAAAGCGCGCGAAGCCGAAGCCGCTGGCGCCGATTACGTCGGCACCGAGTACATCGCGAAGATCAAGGACAACTGGCTCGACTTCGACGTACTCATCGCAACACCCGACCAGATGGGCCAGCTCGGCGCACTCGGTCGCGTGCTCGGACCACGCGGTCTCATGCCCAACCCCAAGGCCGGCACGGTGACGTTCGACGTCGCCCGCGCCGTTCGCGAGGTGAAAGCAGGAAAGATCGAGTTCCGCGTTGACAAGAGCGGCAACGTTCACGCTGCAATCGGCAAGGTCTCTTTTCCGTCTGAATCACTGGAATCGAACTTCACCGCCTTCATGGATCAGATCGTTCGCTCCAAGCCCGCTGCGGCAAAGGGCGTCTACGTCAGGACTGTGGCTATCTCCAGCACGATGGGCCCTGGCGTTTCAATCGACACCACTCCTTACCGGTAATCGATCATGAAAAGAACCGAGAAGGAGAAGCTGGTCACCGACCTTACAGAAAAGCTCAAGGGAGCGAGCTCACTGTACTACACAGACTTCACTGGCCTCAACGTGAAGCGCATGACCGAACTTCGCCGCCGCCTCAAGAAGGCCGGTGTCGAATACGTCGTGATCAAGAACACGTTGGCGCTTCGCGCGGTCAACGAAAGCGGACTCGTCGGGGAGCGCCTCAGTGGCCCCACTGGTCTGGTGCTCGGCAAGGATCCCGTGGCAGCCGCCAAGGTGCTGACGGATTTTGCGAAAGAGTTCGAGCAGAAGCCCGCTGTAAAGGGCGGACTGCTCGATGGGAAAGCGGTGGACGCTGCGCAGGTCAAGCAGCTCGCTTCACTTCCGTCCCGCGAGCAGATGCTGGCAGATCTTGGTGCCGGCTTGCAGTCCCCGATGGCCGCCTTCGTAGGCGCGCTCAACGGGCTTCTTTACATGTTTGCAGGCGCGCTCGACGCGCTCAAGTCACAGCGCGAAGGCGCCTAAAAAATCATTCGGAGAATTACACAATGGCCAACGCAACCATGAGCAAGGACGAGATCCTCGAAGCAATCGGCAATATGTCGGTATTCGAGCTCGCCGAGCTGATCGAGTCTTTCAAGGAAAAGTTCAACGTCACCATCTCGGCCGCAGCCCCGGCCGCCCCCGCCGCTGGCGGAGCTGGTGCAGCACCGGCCGCCGCAGCCGAAGAGCAGACTGAGTTCGATGTCATGCTCAAGGAAGCAGGTGCCAAGAAGATCCAGGTCATCAAGGTCGTGCGCGAGCTGACCGGCCTGGGCCTCAAGGAAGCAAAGGACCTCGTCGATGGCGCGCCGAACGCAGTCAAGACCGGCGTCAACAAGGACGAAGCCGCAGCGATGAAGGCCAAGCTGGAAGAGCAGGGCGCAGTAGTCGAAGTGAAGTAAGGGCGAGCGCTCCGGCCGGCCTCACGGCCGGCCGGACCACTCTTCCCTCACTTCCACTTCGACTATATGCATCGTTTTCCACGACGCTCCACAACCGAAGTTCCCCCCGTTTGCTCCAATCCGGCCCGCGAAAATTTCGCGGCTATCCGGAGTGGGGCTGTTTGCGCCTCAGTAGGTGAATAAATGCCAGAATTGATGAAGGAAATCTCTTTCGCCAAGCTCGACCAGGGCATGAACATGCCCCATCTGCTCGACATCCAGACGCGCGCTTTCGAGTCGCTGCTGCAACTGGACGCCGCCTCACATAACCGCGAAGACATCGGCCTCGAGCGCGTCTTCAAGGATCTCTTCCCGATCTCCGACGTCCACGAGAATTTCTCGCTGGAATACAAGAGCTACATGCTCGGAGATCCCAAGTACTCCGTCGCCGAATGCATCGAGCGCGACATGACCTACTCGGCGCCGCTCAAAGCGACGCTCCAGCTGGTCGTGTTCGAGGAAACCGAAGCGGGCAAGCGGCCCAAGAACATCATCGAGAAAGAAGTCTATCTCGGCGAGCTTCCACTCCTCACGCCACTCGGAACCTTCGTCATCAATGGCGCCGAGCGCGTCATCGTGAGCCAGCTGCACCGCTCACCGGGAGTTGTGTTCGAGGAATCCACGCACCCCAACGGACAGCGCCTCATCTCCGCGCGCATCATTCCGTTCCGCGGTTCGTGGGTCGAGTTCACGGTTGACATCCACGACGTCATCTACGTCCACATCGACAAGAAGAAGAAGTTCCCCGCCACCGCGCTCCTGCGCGCATTCGGCTACGGAACCAACTCGTCGATCCTCCGCCTCTTCTTTGCCGAGCGCGAGCTCGACCTGGTGAAGAAGCGCGAGAGCCGCACCGATCAGCGCGAAGTCCTCGGAGCAATCATCGCCGAGAACATCACGCTTGCCGGTGAGGCCATTGATCCGGAAGCTCCGCGGCTCAAGACCAAGAAGGCGCGCACGCAGCTCGAGCGCGACCAGTCAGAGCTGCTCGTCTCCGAAGGAGATGAGCTGACGGAAGAGGTGTTCAACCGCCTCCGCCGCCTCAAGATCGACAAGGTGAAGGTCTTCGCGTCCTACACGATGATCGACCTGCGCGACGAAATGGATGCCATCGAGCGCGGCGAACGCGCAGACGGCCGCCGCATCATCGCTGTCGATGTGGTGAATGGTGAGACTGGCGAAGTTCTCGCCGAGTGCGGCGACAAGCTCACCGACACGCTCATCAAGAAGCTGCGCAAGGCAGAGATCAACAAGGTCCAGGTGTTCGTCACCTCGGGCCGCGCTGAGTCGATGCTCATCAAGAACACACTGGCAAAAGATCCTACGCACGCCGAAGAAGAGGCGCTCAAGCAGATCTATTCGCTGCTTCGCCCGGGTGATGCACCCAATCGCGAAACGGCCAAGCAGGCACTTGAGCGGTTGTTCTTCTCGCCCAAGCGCTACGACCTCGGCCGCGTTGGACGCTACAAGATCAACCAGCGCCTTCTCACCAACCGTCCCGCCAGCGAGACGGTTCTCACGAAGGAAGATTTCGTCGCGATCATCCGCTACCTCATGGAACTCCACGAGGGCCGCGGTTACACGGACGACATCGATCACCTTGGCAACCGCCGCATTCGCTCGGTTGGCGAGTTGATCGCGAATCAGTTCTCTGTCGGTCTGTCACGCATGGCGCGCCTGGTGAAGGAGCGCATGTCGATCAACACCGATCCTGAAAAGATATCGCTCGACGATCTCGTCAACGCGCGAACTGTAAGTGCTGTGATCCAGGCATTCTTCGGATCATCGCAGCTCTCGCAGTTCATGGATCAGACGAACCCGCTGGCCGAGCTGACGCACAAGCGTCGTCTTTCTGCCCTCGGACCTGGCGGACTCACTCGTGAGCGCGCCGGCTTTGAAGTTCGTGACGTGCACTACTCGCAGTACGGTCGCATGTGTCCCATCGAGACGCCTGAAGGTCCGAACATCGGACTCATCACGTCGCTTGCCTGTTTTGCGCAGGTCAACGACCTCGGCTTTATCGAGACACCGTACCGCGTAGTAAAGAACAGCAAGGTTACTGACGAGATTTCATGGCTCGACGCCAACCGCGAAGAAGACATCGTGATCGCCCAGGCGAACGCGCTGCTGAATCCGGATGGCTCGTTCGTCAACGATCTGGTGCTCTGTCGCCAGCGCGGTGACGTTCCGCTTACTCAGCCGAGCCGCATCGACTATATGGATGTCGCGCCGGAGCAGCTCGTTTCCATTGCTGCCGCGCTCATTCCGTTCCTCGAGCATGATGACGCCAACCGCGCGCTCATGGGCTCGAACATGCAACGGCAGGCAGTTCCGCTTCTCAATCCCCGGACACCGCTCGTCGGTACCGGGCTCGAGGAGAAGGTTGCCCGCGATTCAGGCGCAGTCATCATCGCACAGCGCCCGGGTACGGTGACCAGCGTCACCGCTGACGAGATCATCGTCGACACCGGCACTGGCTCCGAAGGGAAGAAGAAGGATGCAGACCGTCCTCTTTCACGCCTGACGCAGCACGATCGGTACAAAATCAAGAAGTACTGGAGAACCAACCAGGACACCGCCATCAACCAGCGGCCGATAGTTGCACGCGGCCAGAAGGTGAAGGCCGGTGACGTGCTCGCCGACGGAGCCTCGACCGAATTTGGTCAGCTCGCGCTTGGTGCCAACGTCACTGTGGCGTTCATGCCCTGGTACGGACATAACTTCGAGGATGCCATAGTTCTCTCCGAGCGGCTGGTGAAGGAGGACGTCTATTCGTCCATTCACATCCAGGAGCTCGAACTGCACGTGCGTGACACCAAGCGCGGACAGGAAGAGATCACTCGCGAAATTCCGAACGTCGCTGAAGAAGCGCTGGCGGATCTCGACGAGCGCGGCATTGTTCGCATCGGCGCGCACGTCAAGCCGGGCGACATCCTCGTCGGCAAGATTACGCCAAAGGGCGAGACGGAGCTTTCTCCTGAAGAGAAGCTTCTCACCGCCATCTTCGGTGAAAAAGCGAAGGACGTAAAGGATTCATCGCTCAAGGTTCCGCCGGGAATGGAAGGCGTCGTCATCGACGTCAAGATTTTCTCGCGCGTTGACGATCAGGTTGTCGAAAAGGATCGCGGCGAAAGAATCGGTGAGATTCGCCGGCT
>JBKJNN010000177.1:0-25607 GCA_046593625.1 Gemmatimonadaceae bacterium
CTGATGGTTCGCGATCAGTCGGCGTTGACCGATGCGTTTCGCATCCAGCCCGAATACCTGAAGGACGTCCAGCCAGGCGAAGAGGAAGTGAACTTTGCCGACCGGGGAGAGCAGCTCACGCGATACTCTCGTGCGCTCAAGATATGGATGTCGGTGAATTACTTCGGAACGACCGCCATTTCCGCCGAAATTCAGAATGCCATGAATAGGGCCAGACTTATGGAATCGCTCGTGAATTCGTCAGACGGCTTTGAAATCCTCAGCCCTGCGCAGTTCGGGATTGTCTGCTTCAGAGCGCGCGGCGTGTCTGTCACGGCCAACGATATTGACGCCCTGAATGAACGGATCAACACCCGCCTCGTAGCGGAGGGCCGGTTTCTGATTTCTTCTACGCAGCTGAGCGGGCGCTTTGCGTTGCGCATGTGCACGCTCGGATTCAGAACTACAGATGACGACATCCGGCTTTTATTTGACTCGCTCGAGCGCTGCCTCAGTGCAGAGGGCTCCACCATGCACGCCGCCCGGGAAACAGCAGATTGAGCGCGATTGCCAACCCCCAGATCCACGCAACCCACGCCAGTCGCTCCATCGGGGTGAGACTTCTCACGAGTTGATAGGTCGCCACTGGTAGCGTGAGCAGTGCTCCGGCTCCATGTGTGCGGGCGCGCCGCCTTTGTATTATCACAACGTCGTCGGTGGCACGCTCCTCGAACCGGGATTCGATCAGTCGGCCCACTGAGTCCGGACTGAGTGAACGCCAGCCCGGTATGCGAAGAAGGTTCCATGCAGCCACCGTGCGGCCCCAGCCGTGATTGTTCGAAGCAGCCACCATCACAAGCCCGTACTTGCTGGCGATCTCACGGATTCGCGCCTCGTCGGTATCCAGCTGGCCAAGTCCTCTGGGCGCTGCATCGACGAGCTCAATGCCACTGAAGCGCGGGAGCGTATCGCGAACAGCGGCTTCAACAGAATCCAGGTTTCCCGGGATTGCGGCGATAGTCACTGGAGGCCGGCCCGTACTCGGCGTTCCCGGTTGCAGCTCACCCCAACCATTCAACACGGAAGTGTCCGCAGCAACCAGCGCAAGCATCACAGTGGAGACCTTGTGATAGTGGCCCTCCACGGCCGTCAGCAGAGAAGTGCCATCCCCCGCGCGAACGGGATTGTTCGCGCGCGCCGATTCCGCGCCGCCCCACTTCACGTGATCAGTGATGTACGCGATATCAAATCCACCCGAAGCGTGCCACTCGCGGTTGCGCTCAGCGGTGAGCCGCTGGTAGGCATCGTGTGACGCTCTTGTGTGGCTGTGGAAATCCACCACTACAATCTCGGGATCGTCAACGATCAGGCGGGCCATCGGCCGCGGCGCGAGTGCAGCTGCCCCCTCGACGGTTGCTGTTGCGGCCAGCAACCCGCCGAGCGCTCGGAGGATTCGCACTCGGCGAGAGCGCCTTGAAGCGCCGGGACGCATCAGTATCCAAATCACCATCGCAACAGCAATAACCCCAAAGAACCATATCGACTGGGGATTGGAGAAAAGACTGAGCATGTCCAGCGTTCGGCTGACGGGAGACATTGCTATATATGCCGCCGAAAGCTCCAGGCGAACTCCCGAAGGCGCTGCGCCGTCGCGGACATCGATGATCGAAGATAAAGGCCAGCTCAGAGCGAGAATGGCGATCGTCAGCCCGAGTGAAACCCGTAATTGTCGCACGGTCATGGCGCTACCTGCTGCCTGCGGCGAGCAGCGTACGATAGACATCTCTCGTCTGCTCGCCGATTACGCGCCAGTCAAAATGAGACAGGTCCGCCTGCTGTCCGGCTTTCTGAATGCCGATTTCCAGTGCGCGTGATAGATGCGCGGCGGTCAACTCATCATCATAGGTAAGCACCCAGCCATTGGGCACGTCCATCGCGAGCTCCGTCATCGATCCGCGCGAAGGAACCAGCACCGGACGGTCAAACGAGAGGGCGAGCAGCGCGCTTCCGGAGTTGAGGATGTCCCGATACGGCAGCACCACCGCATCTGCTGATTCAAGATACAGCTGCATCTCCTCATCCTTGATGAGTCCGCCGAATACGCGTACCCGAGAGTCAGCGGCGACAAGAGCATCGAACTCTTCTCGCGTCTCATCCAGTTTCAGCATTCCGGCAACCAGCAACACTGCAGCAGGGTCTTCGATCTGTCGAAATGCCCGAAGGAGAACCGGAAGATTCTTATAGGGCCTCAGCTGTCCGACAAAGGCCAACACGCGCGCGGTCGGTGCGATGCCGAGTCGCTCGCGTGTTTCTCCTCTGCCAAGAGTACGCGGATAGGAATCGCGATAGTGACCATGCCGCGTCATGAAGGAGGGAACCGAGTGAAGCGCGGGATAGCGAGCTACCAGTGCGTCGCGTGCAACGGCACTCAGGCTGATAATCCCGTCCAGGTAGCCGGCTATCCTCCCCCAGTAGGCTCCTTCGAGATCATCGTGGCTCATCCGATCATGTGCTCCTATGTCGTGTGCAGTCCACACGATCTTCATGCGCCTCAATCGGGCGGCCGTCATGAGAAGCATCAGCTCGGCAGCCGTCTTTTGCACTCGGCGCCGAGAAGACCCCCGAATGCGCGAGGTTGGAGCCCAGTGCATGTGCAGGACATCCGCGGGTGGGCCGAAGAGCAGCCGCTGAACGGAAAATTCTTTTACGCTCACTCCGAGCAGCCGGAGCTCCGAATAGAGAAGAAAGTTGTATGGATTTTCTCGGCGGTTTCGAAAAGCGGGCCACGCCAGGACGCGAATTCTTTTTGCCTTGTGCAGGTATGCATCAGCGCTTCCGCGTGCCGACACACGCCGGTTACGCGACCGTCGCAACTGCGCCATGGAGCGAATCGCCGAAGCAAGAATGCGGCTCCGGAGTATTTCGCTCGTGGCGGGTGCATTCCCCGGTGTCGCATGCAGCTTCGCCGCGCTCCCGTTTGCAACCTGCTTAGCCATCCGCGTGGTGCTGACGCCGAAGTCGTTATGACCCGCCTTGAAGGCAAGCAGCGCGGTCTCCGCAAGGTCTCCCGCGATTGCTTTCGAGTAAGGTGCGAGGCGCTCCTGACTGTCCAGATATTGTGTCAAATCGAGCAGGACATTCACAGCCGACTCGAGGTGAACCACTGACGACCTCAGCCTGCTTAGAGAGCCCCCGTGCCGGCGATATGCTACCATGCCGCGCGACGCGTTTGAGATCCTGGTTCCACGTGCCAGAACGCGCATAACGAGGTCGCCGTCATCGTTGCGCGATCGCGATTCGTTCCATCCGCCGCTGCTCTCATAAATGGCTCGGGGCCAGAGCAGAGCGCACGGTGGAGACCAGCCGCCTTCGAGCCAGTCCAGCAACTGGTCTGGCCTCCATGAATAGGGTCGCCGGCGGGCAGGGCGGCGTTCCCATCGATCTCCCGTCCGCGCGAGATATTCGAATCGACATGCCGCGATAAGCCCGGGGGATCGGCGCCATTCGGTGACGAGTTCTTCTATCGCCGTTGTTCCGAGAACGTCGTCGGCATCGAGAAACAACAATGCTTCACCGGTCGATATTTCCGCTCCCCGATTGCGGGCCGCCGCAGCTCCCGAATTACTTCGCAACGAGACTGGTTTGACTCGGTTGCCAAAGGATCTGATTACCGATGCACTGTGATCGGTAGATGCATCGTCGACGACTATCACCTCGATGGACGACCATGTCTGTCTGAGGGCAGACAGAATCGCCTCGCCTGCGAACTCCGCGGAGTTATAGCAGGGAATGACAATCGAAATAAGTGGGGTTTCTTCCACTGGGCTGAAGTTTGTCAGGCTTGCAGGAAGAAAGTGGCCTCGCGCACTGAATGCCGCAGTTACTGTGCTGCGACTGCTTGCCGCGGAGACTCTGAGGCAATTGACTCGCCAGGACGGCGCACAAAACCACCTTCCGCAACAGACAGTTCCGCGATCCCGACTTTCGCGCGTGTTTCTCCATTCTCCCGAATTCTCGTTCGAATGTCGTGATTGAGCTGCCAGCGGACCGGATCCACATACGGACGCTCATGGAACAGGTGCAGGCACGGAATGCGGTGTCTTACCTGACGCCCGTGAATCCCGGCGTTCTGCAGTCGTTCGCCCAGCGCGCGATCCTCTCCCCCATATCCCATGTCCATGTCGAAGCCGTTCGCGTCCAGAATGGCGCGCCGGGTTGCAGAGGAGTTATGACCGTTCCATGAGCGGTTCGTGGGAGTTACTGCGTCTAGCAACGACGGCCTCACCGACCCTCTGAGCAGGCGCAGCGCGCGCTTGCCGGGCTTCCACCCGATTGAGCGAAGATGCGATGCATCCATCACTCGTCCCGATCTTATATCTGCGATGTCAACCCGGCGGCTCACGTCGGCCGAAAGCTTGATGTACCCGCCCGAAAGAAATGATTCCGCACGAGCCAGGCGGACGTGAGTGGCCACGAAGTCATCGCGCGGTATGCAGTCACCGTCGGAAAAGATGAGGTAGTCACCTCTCGAAGCAACGATTGCGCGATTGAGTATCGCGGTCTTTCGGAATCCGCGGTCCTCGTGCCAGACATGAAGCATGTTCACTCCGGTCTGCAATCCAATACGGTCGATCACCTCGGCACTCTCAGGCCCGGACCCATCGTCAGCCACGATGAGCTCGAAGGGCTCGCCGCGCTGTCCGGCATAACCCCATAGAACTTTCTCCAGCTGCGCCGGCTGGTTGTAGGTGGTGACGATGACCGACACTCGCATGCCTGGAAAGCTAATGCTCCTTCCTCTGGCCCTGAAATGCCGAGTCAATGGCGTCAGAGCCCCAGGGAGAGCTGGGATGGGCCAAACGCGGCGGCCTTGTCTGCCGACACGATCGGAGATGCGGAATCTTGTGCCGCGGACAATACACAACCCTTGAAGGGCGTTCGCTTCAAGGCTTGCCGCATCGAATCGGCAGCAATGCGAGGCGTGTTGTTGACCTCACTCAAGTGCGCCAGCACAACATGAGAAAGCCCGCGATGCGCGCATTCGGCGGTGAGAATTCCCGCCTCGCGATTGCTGAGATGCCCATTCCGGGCGGAGATCCTGCGCTTGAGCGACGTCGGATAAGGTCCGTCCCGAAGCATCTGCACGTCATGATTGGATTCGATCACCAGCAGGTCAATGCGGTCCAGCGCATCACGTACAGCTTGAGTAACCATGCCGAGATCGTAGACTATGGCCGCGCGAACTCCAGTTGCCGCCGATGTCGCAACCAAGGCTACCGGTTCACTCGCATCGTGCGACACTGCGACGACATTCAGCGTTATGTCGCCGATCGCGAACTCCATCCCCGCTGCAATCGTCTTCGTTTCAGACGCCGGAAGGTTGCAATGACTCGCCGTCCCGGCGGTCGCGTGACAGCGCCATCCGAATTTGCGAGCCCCGCTCGCTGCACCTTTCGAATGATCTGTGTGCTCGTGAGTGAGAACCACCGCTTCGATGGATCGCGGGTCGACACTCACGGACGCGAGTCGGTGCGCCATGGTGCGCGGACCGAAACCCGCGTCAATGAGAATACGAGTGCCACGACTGTGAATCAGAACGGCGTTGCCTCGGCTGCCGCTGCCAAGCACGCAGAGCTTCACGAGCCCTTCCGCTCAAGTGCAACGTCGTATGCGCTGCGGAGTTGCTGTTTAGCCTTCGGCCCGGGCGTCACAGAACGGCGCGCCATCATTCGCTCGGCGACTTCGACAAACTTGTCCTTGTCGAATGTTTCGTAGGGCTCGCTGTCACCCCACGAGAATGGCGGAACGTACTTTGGAGTCGTGTCGGCACCATAGACGTTCGAGCCGGCGCCAATAACGCAGCCCGTTGTCAGCATCGTGCCAATACCGGTCTTGGCATGGTCGCCGACCATGCTTCCCAGAAACTGAAGCCCTGTGTCGGTGTTGCCGCGCGGCGTCCACAACTGAACACTTCCGTAGGTGTTCTTCAGATTGCTCGTAGTTGTCCCGGCTCCGAGGTTTACCCAGCGGCCGATGTAGGAGCTTCCAACGAAGCCCGTATGCCCCTTGTTGGAGTGTCCGAGCATCACGGTGGCGGACATCTCGCCTCTCACCTTGCAAACATCTCCGATCGAACAGCCGCGTATCGCATCGCCCACGATGTGAGACTCAGCCCCGATGTAGCACGGTCCGACTATCCGGGTGAACGCGGATATGGATGCGCCACGCCTGATGAGGATCGGGCCATCCGTTGCATCGAGGATCACGAAGGGCTCGATGCCAGCGCCGGTTTCGCAATACACTCTCGATCGGCCGATGATGGTTGCATTCTCGATCGCCGAGCCGGTCAGGGATGCGCCCATTATCGGAATATCCTCGGTCAGTTGCTGCGAGAGCTGCGCAACGAGATCCCAGACATCGTGGAGCCACCTCCCCTCGACCGGGGTGGCCACTGTGCCGCTCTCCATCAGGGACTCGAGCGTGGCAGCTCCATCGGAGAGCGCGGCGATATCGGTAGTTTCGCGAGTGCGCACCCCACAGACAGCCCCGTCGCACATGAACGCCGGACTCGAGTCGTCGAGTATCGTTGAAAGCGAAGTGACAAATCTTGAGTTCACGATGACCGAACCAGCGGGCACCGTGGTTTCGCCGGCTATGAAAGGCGGAGCATTCAGTTCCTCGAAGTCCGACAGGTGCCGGGCCCCGAAAAATCCGTAGGCCTTTACGCCCGCTGCCCGTTCCCATCTGACTCTGATGATCTCTGCGCCGGCAAGCAGTTCCGACACCGGGCGAGTAAGGGCGAACGGCTCGAATTCGCGCGCCTTCGCATCATCATAGAGGTAGAGTCGCTTCATTTCCCGAACCTCACATCGCCTCACGGAGGTGGGACGGCAGCGAATCTATCAATGTCTTTAGATCGGCAGACTTGTCGGTGGTAGTTACGAGTGTCACTCCTCCCCTCGTCACTACCACCAGATCATCGACGCCGTAGAGAATCACCGAGCCTTCTTCCGCGTGTACCACGTTGCCGCCGGACTCCACGGCGAGCATCTCACCAGTTGCCACATTTCCTGCCTGGTCAGAAACTTTGACTCTCCTGAGCGCGCCCCACGTTCCCACGTCGTCCCAACCGAAGTCTCCCCTGACGACGCGCACCCTGGAACTGCGCTCCAGCACGCCCACGTCAACCGAAATCGACTCTACCGCGTCGAAAAACTTTCCCAGACTGCTGTCGCCGAACTCGGCGAACGCTCCGGAGATCTCGGGTGTGTGCTCCCTGATCTCGCTGAGAAAGTCTGAAACCTTCCAGGCGAAAATGCCGGAATTCCACAGATACCCGCTGTGCATCATGGACTCCGCACGCACCCGGTCAGGTTTCTCGACGAATCTCTCGACAGCGTATGCGCCACTCTCGGTCTTCTCACCTGGCTGTATGTAGCCAAACCCGGGATCTGGTCGCGTCGGGACGATTCCCACGGTCACGAGCGCTGACTCTTCAATGGCAACTCGCTCGGCCGCGAGCAGGGCATCGCGAAATGCCTGATCGTCGCCAATGGTCCAGTCCGCGTGCACGCAAATCATGGTGGCGTCGGGGCCGCTGCGCCGCGCGATCTCTCCGGCCGCCCATGCAAGCGCCGCAGCTGTACCTGCCGGCTTGGGCTCGGCGACGATATTCGATCGCGGCAGGGAGGGCGCCGCGGCTGCAATCGCGTCGGCAAGCGATGCGTTAGTGAGAATCAGCGTATGCTCTGGCGGAACTATGTCGGCGAGCCGGTCGAGCGTATTTACGAGAAGCGGTTTCTCGTTGACGAGCGGGAGCAGCTGTTTTGGCCGCGCGCTGGTGCTGAGCGGCCAGAACCGGGAGCCGATGCCGCCGGCAAGGATTACGGCCCACCTAGTCATTGGAGCTTCCGTTTTCCCCTGTTTCCACGCCGGTCAATTCTGCGATAAGAGCGTACAGCTTTTTCGGGCTGAAAGGTTTGGTCAGGAACGCGGTCGCTCCGCTCTTTCGCGCCTCCTGCTCGTATTCCTCCTCGCCGGCCGCGGTCAGAATGATGCACGGCATTTCGCGGTGCCGGTCACCGGACCTGATGCGGCCGAGTACGTCGAGGCCGCTCATTCTCGGCATCATTACGTCGAGGACGGCCGCGTCGAGGGTACCTTCCTGCTCGAGCACATCAATCGCTTCCTGGCCGTCGAACGCAAGAGTGACCCTGAATGGCCCCTGTTCCATCTTGAGTTTTATGATGCGGCCTATGTGTGCCTCGTCGTCGGCGACGAGGATATGCTTCAATTCCAGGTCGCTTCCTGACATGTCAGCGCTCAAAAGAGGCGGGCGATGGACTCGCGATGCCTGCGAACGTCGTATAGCAGGCTCCCGAGATCGGCGTCGCGAGTGGTGAGGACACACAACACAGCGTCCTCCCCGATGGAGGAAACCACGGCGAAGCCCACCTCCTGCTCGATGACGGCGATGCGCATTGTCCCCCGGCCGGTGGTGATGCCGATTTCGTCAGCGGCGGCAACGATTCCCGGCACTCGTGCTGCCAAACCCTCAGCATCGAGAGTCAGCGTGCCCTGGCTGTCTATCAGCAGCCCGTCACGGCCAAGTATGACGACGGCCTCGATGCCGGGTCTCTGGCGAATGGCGGCTGTCAGATCACGAATCGTCGGCAACTCTGCTCCGTTCAAAGTCTTGCGAATCTGGCATCGGTGGAAATCTAGTCAATCGGAATCGCTTGAACTGCCACGTTTTACGAGGTATTATCGACAACCGGGATACCACTGGCATCCCATTTCCTCAAATGCAGGTTATGACCCCTCGCAAATTCGCTTTGGCGATCGTCGCCAGCGCCTCCATTCTCACGGCCTGCGGTGATCCGCAGTTGCTGCGTGCATCATTGCCCACCGTTTCGGACACGTACTCGGTTTTTGCCCTGACGGGAACTCCGGCCGCATACCCGAGTGGTATCAACACGTTCTTCCGGTCAGCCGTGCGCGTTGATGGCAACGGGAATTTCGACGTCGCACTCGACATCGACGCTCAGGGCAAAGCTGTCGTCTATCCAGTGCAGAAGATCGTGAGCCTGCTTTCGGGATCGAGGCGGGTTGGCCTGCGAAAAGTCTCAGGCACCTTCGAGAGCGTGACGATCGCGCCCACTGGGACTTACGCCGACTCGGTAATAGTTGCATCGCCCGGTGATGTGATTGTTCTGCAGTCGCTGCGCAACGGAACCGGCGACGTCTGCCAGTTCGATCTCTCGCCGTACATCTACACGAAGCTGCTTGTGGAGTCGGTTGCACTTGGCCCCCGCACGGTCAACCTGCAGGCGGTGCTCGACCCCAACTGTGGTTTCAGGTCGTTCGAGTCGGGCATTCCGGCTAAGTAGTCCATGCACGATCTGCGCATGATCCGGGAGCATCTCGAAGTGCTTCGCGAAGGCATGCGCCGGCGCGGCAAGCTCGATTCGCTGTCGCCCGCCATCGAGCGCGCGCAAAAGGCCGATTCCGAAAGGCGCGCGATCATCCAGGCCGTACAGGACAAGAAGGCAGCACGAAACGCCATGAGCCAGGAAGTCGCGCGCCGTAAGCGCGCCGGCGAAGATGCAGATTCCATCCTGGCGCAGTCGAGAGAGCTGGGAGAAGAGATAAACCGTTTTGACGATGAGCTCGCCATCCTGGAGGCAGAACTCGAGAGCGCAATGCTCGACATCCCCAACGTCACTCACGAAGACGTCCCGGAGGGCGGGGAAGAGAGCAACGTCCACGTTCGCACGTGGGGCACCCCCCGCGACACCGCCGGGCTGCAGCCGCACTGGGATATCGGAAAGTCGCTCGGAATCATTGACTTCGAGCGCGGCGCGAAACTGTCGGGCTCAGGGTTCATTGTATTCCGCGGGAAAGGCGCGCGTCTCGTGCGGGCACTCATGAATTTCATGCTCGATCTTCATACCACCGAGCATGGCTACGAAGAAGCGTGGGTGCCGATCGTGGTGAACCGAAAGGCGATGACTGCGACAGCACAGCTCCCGAAATTCGAGGATGACATGTACGGGCTGCGCGACGACGACCTGTTCCTCATTCCGACTGCCGAAGTTCCGGTTACGAACCTCCATGCAGATGAGATCCTTGACGCGTCCGATCTCCCGCGGGCGATTACGGCATACACCCCTTGCTTCCGCCGTGAAGCGGGTGCGCACGGAAAAGACACCCGGGGATTGATCCGCGTTCATGAGTTCGACAAGGTCGAGCTGGTACGCTACGCCACACCGGAGACGTCCCGCGAGGAGCTCGAACTGCTGACGGGCCATGCCGAAAAAGTGTTGCAGCTCCTCGGGCTCCCCTACCGGGTGGTGCTGCTTGCTGCAGGAGATACCAGCTTCGCGAGTGCGATGACCTACGACCTGGAAGTCTTCGCGCCCGGCGCTGGCGTCTGGCTGGAAGTCTCGTCGTGCAGCGTATTCAACGATTTTCAAGCGCGTCGGGGCAATATCCGCTACCGCCCGGCCGACGGCGGCAAGCCGCGATTCGTTCACACTTTAAACGGATCGGGAGTGGCTTTCCCACGCGTGATTGCAGCGATACTGGAGCACTACCAGAATGCGGACGGCACCGTGAACGTTCCCGAGGTGCTTCAGCCGTATCTGGGAACCGACCGGCTGGGCTGAACGGTGCGCCGGCTAGCACCGGTTAGTCTGGCGTCCGTCGCAGTCGCGGCGCTTCTGATATGGTATGTCATCTACACGCAAAGCGTAGTACGCGAACTGCGCCGCGAGGCATCCCGCGTCGGTCTCATGTACGCGAGGGTATATGATGGGCTGAACGATCCCAGTCCGGACGCCGCCAACAGCGCGCTGCTCGATCTCTCCAGACATATCCGGGAATCAGGCGTGCCTCTCGTCCTCACTGACTCCAGGGGCAACCCGACAGCGGCCGACAACCTTCCGGGCAACCCGTCGCTTGAGTCGCCGGAAATTCGCGAGGTCGTCAGGGCGCTCGACAGACAGAACCGTCCAATCGCGGAAGGGGACCCTGGAACGGTGCACTACGGAAATACGCCGCTCGTTCGCGGGCTGAGAATTATTCCGCTTCTTCAGTCCCTCCTGATCGGAATGTTCCTGCTGGCGGGCGCCTACGGGCTTCGCACGCGCGGTCGAGCGGATAGGGAACAGATATGGGCCGGGATGGCGCGGGAATCAGCTCACCAGCTGGGCACTCCGATATCGAGCATGAGCGGCTGGATCGAGCTGCTGCGAGAGGCGGGAGGGGATGAGATGACCGAGAGCGCGTTGTCTCACATGGACGGCGACATAGAAAGGCTCAAGCGCGTTGCCAACCGGTTCGAGCGTATCGGCCGCCCGCCGCGAAAGCAGAAGGTAGACATCGGCGAACTGGTCGAGCGCGTCGCGACATATTTTCGTGCCCGGGTTCCCACTCTGGCGCAGCGCGTGACAATCGTATCAGCCCGCGGCGACGAGCCGCTCATGGTTGACGGCGATCCTGTTCTCCTGGAGTGGGCAATCGAATCCCTTGCGAAAAATGCGATCGACGCGCTTGCCGGCGGCGATGGGCAGGTGTCGATGCTTGCAACGGCGCTTCCTGAAGGCAGGGTGCGGGTTCGCGTTGCCGACACCGGACCGGGAGTTCCTCGCGAACTGACGAAAAGAATTTTCGAGCCCGGCTTCAGCACCAAGGAACACGGATGGGGAATCGGCCTGCCCCTTGCGCGGCGCATCGTGCGCGACAACCATGGCGGCGAATTGCTTCTCACACCCTCTGAACATGGAGCTACGTTCGATATTATCTTGAGTTGATGAATGAAACGCTGCACGCCACCGGGTCATCCACCACTTCCGGTGACGCCGAGCCGCTAGCCCGGCTCAACCCTGCCCAGAAAGAGGCAGTCCTCCACTACGAAGGCGCGCTGCTGGTCATTGCGGGAGCAGGTTCCGGCAAGACTCGTGTTCTGACAACGCGAATCGCCCGCCTCATCCGTCATCATGGAGTCGATCCTTCCCGCATACTGTCGGTGACGTTTACCAACAAGGCTGCCGGCGAAATGCGGGACCGCATAACGCGGCTGGTAGAGAGTGAACTGAAGGGAATGTGGTGCGGCACTTTCCACGCTGTCGGAGCGCGCATGCTCAGGTCGCACGCTGCGCGAGTGGGGAGAACTTCCAGCTTCACGATCTATGACGACGACGACAGCATCGGCCTGGTGAAGCGCGTCATGGAGCGGCTGAACATTTCTCCGAAGCAATGGACCCCGCGCTCCGTTCTCTCGCTCATTTCAGACGCCAAGAATGCGCTCATCACACCGGCTGAGTTTCAGGCAGCGGCGATGGATCCGCTGTCGCGGGTTGCGGGCGCCGTTTACGACGAGCTGGAGCGCGCGCTCAGAAGCGCCAACGCGGTCACGTTCGACGACCTGCTCGTACTGCCCGTGAAAATCTTCCGTGAGAATCCGGACGTTCTCGATTACTACTCGCAGAAATTTCAGTTCATTCTCGTGGACGAGTACCAGGACACCAACCGCGCGCAATTCCAGTTCATCAAGCTGCTCGGCAAAGGCCATGGAAACGTTGCAGTCGTCGGTGACGACGATCAGTCCATCTATGGCTGGAGAGGGGCGGACGTCCGCAACATCCTCGACTTCGAGAAAGAGTTCTCATCCGCTACCGTCGTGCGGCTGGAGGAAAACTACAGATCCACTCCGGGAATTCTCGAGCTCGCGAACGTAGCGATCAGCGCGAACGTCGGAAGGCGCGGCAAGACGCTGCGGGCTACGCGTCCCGGTGGAGAAAAGGTCACACTGTATGCGACCCTCGATGAACGCGATGAAGCCGACATGGTCGTGGACGAGATCAGATCCCGCCAGTCACAGGAAAGGCGGGAGTTGAAGGAGTTCGCAGTCCTGTATCGCACTAACTCGCAGAGCCGGGCAATCGAGGACGCACTGCGGAAGAACGTCATTCCATATCGCATTGTCGGCGCAGTGAGGTTCTACGACCGCCGCGAGATTCGCGACTTGATGGGCTATCTGAAGCTCATCGCAAATCCTGCCGACGATGAAGCTTTCCGCAGGGCCGTCGCTGTTCCGCGCAGAAAGCTCGGCGATACCACAATAGCGGCGCTCTCGGAAATCGCTCGGAGCAGCCGTGTGCCGATGCTCGAGGCAGCTTCGCGCCGCGATCTCCTCGACGGAATGCGCCCCGCTCAGCAGGCGGGGCTTCGCGAGTTTGCTTCGCTGATCGGAGCCCTGCGGGAAAAGGCAGTTGATTCCAGCGTTGACGAACTCCTGCGCGAGCTCGTGGATACAATCCGCTACACCGACTATCTCCAGGCCGACTCACCTGAGACCGCGCGCGACCGGATAGAAAATGTCGGCGCACTGATTGACGGTGCGACCGAGACAGTTGTCGAGGATGGAGGCGAGGTGGGACTGACGCCGCTTGATCACTTCCTCCAGCGGGCAATGCTCGTTGCCGGAGTGGATGCGCTGGACAAGGATGCAGACGCGGTCACTCTGATGACATTGCACAATGCAAAGGGGCTCGAGTTTCCCGTGGTGTTCATCACGGGCCTCGAGGACGGATTGTTCCCGCTTGCACAGTCGTTCGACGAGCTGGAGAAACTGGAGGAGGAGCGGCGGCTCTTCTATGTCGGCATCACGCGGGCAGAGCGCAAACTCTATATGTCCTTCGCCGAGAGCAGACGCCGAAACGGCGAGATGACGAATTCCATGCGTTCGCGCTTTCTCAAGGATATTCCCGCTGGCATGCTCGATGAACGCAGAACCATCAAGGTTCGTTCCTCGGGACGCATGTCGTATTCAGCGGGACGCTCTCCCAACGATGGCGGGTTCGGTCAGACAGCGTGGCGTGGAGGGCACTCCCGTATCGCGCACGATGTGCCAGCATGGAAAGGTTTCGCACCTCCGGGTGAAGCAGAGGAAGCCGGCGCCGCGTACGTTGCCGGCGAACGCATCAGTCACAAGCTCTTTGGAGGCGGCCGCATCGAGGAAGTTTCAGGAGTGGGCCGGGACGTCAAAGCCGTCATCGAGTTCGACGATACAAACGTCGGCCGCAAAACTATCAAGCTCGCTTACACGACGCTCGAACGAGGAAAGGACTGATGGCAGTTACACACGACGACGTTCGCCATATTGCGGAACTTTCGCGTCTCACGGTTCCTGAAGCGCGGCTGGAGGCGCTAGCGGCTGAGTTGAACGGCATACTCATCCATGTAGATACGCTTTCTGAAGCCGATACGAGCGAGATCGAGAAGGCGGCACAGGTTGCGTCCGACGGCACACCGCTTCGCTCTGATTCCAGCGGGCCGATTCCACTGCTGACGCCGCTCAGGGATTTCGCGCCCGAGGTTCGCGACGGATTGATCCTCGTGCCACGGCTCGCGAGCCATGAAACGGCCGGGGACGGAGCATGATGAAATCCGGCGATTTTGCTGCACTGTCAGCGGTGGCAATGGCTGCGCAGGTTGGGAACGGAGGCCTTTCGCCAGAAGCCACAGTCGAGGCGAGCTTCGCGCGCGCAGTAGAAGCTGGCGCTGATCGCGATGCGCTCAATCTGATACTGTGGAGCGATCATCGCGCAGCCGAAACGGAGGCAGGCAGAATTGCTGCAGCCGTCAAGCAATCGGGAACGGGGGGACGGTTGGCTGGCGTCCCGATCGCTGTGAAAGACAACATTGCGACTCTCCATCTCCCCACAACGTGCGCGTCCAAAGTTCTCGCCGGCTACGTGAGTCCTTACGAGGCGACGGCAATTACGCGGCTGCGCGAGCAGGGAGCGATCGTCGTCGCAAAGACGAACATGGACGAGTTCGCGATGGGCTCATCGAACGAGAACAGCGCTTACGGACCTGCCAGGAACCCACTCGACGTAAGGCGCGTGACCGGTGGCTCATCGGGAGGTTCCGCCGCATCCGTCGCCGCCGGGATAGTTCCGCTTGCGCTCGGCTCCGAAACCGGAGGGTCGGTGCGGCAGCCCGCCGCATTCTGCGGAGTCGTCGGAGTCAAGCCGACCTATGGACGTGTCAGCCGATATGGGCTGGTTGCATTTGCGTCGTCACTCGACCAGATCGGCCCGATCGCGCGAAACGTGGATGACGCAGCGCTCGCCCTGGAAATCATAGCCGGTGTAGATCCACGCGATTCAACCAGTTCGGAGGTCAGTGTCGGCTCCTACCGCGACCAGTTTCTGTCGCTCGCAACTTCTCCGTCGCCTCTGGACGGCATGACCATCGGCGTGCCGCGGGAGTATTTCCCCGAATCCCTCGATGAGGGAATTCGCACACTCTGTGAACGCTCAATCGACACGCTGAAATCGCTCGGCGCGAAAGTGATTGACGTGACACTTCCGAACACAGCGCTCGCAATTCCCGTCTACTACGTTCTTGCACCGGCGGAAGCATCGTCCAATCTCGCGCGTTTTGACGGCGTGAGATACGGCAGGCGTGCCGATGGAGCCTCCAGTCTGAAGGACCTCTATTCGACATCGCGGTCAGAGGGTTTCGGTCCCGAAGTCACGCGTCGCATTCTCCTCGGCACCTACGTGCTCTCTGCCGGATACTACGACGCATACTACCGGAAAGCGCAGAGCGTGCGCCGGCTGATAACGCGCGACTTCAAGAGCGTGTTTTCAGGTGGTGTCGACGCACTCTTTACTCCAACGACACCCACGACGGCGTTTCCAATTGGCGCGGTAACAGATCCATATGAGATGTATCTCAGCGACATATTCACTGTGACGGCGAATCTCGCAGGGATCCCGGCGATGTCTCTTCCGATCGGCAGGGTCAACGGCCTTCCCGCAGGAGGCCAGGTGCTGGCCCCGCACTTTGGCGAGGCGACGATGTTCCGGATCGCGTATGCCCTGGAGGCCGCCCTGGGCGGGGAGGCGCACCAGTGAGCGACAAGTACGAGATGGTCGTCGGCCTCGAGGTCCACGTTCAGCTCAAGACGAGAAGCAAGGCCTTCTGCGGATGCTCCACCGATTTCGGAGCGGCGCCGAATTCGAACACCTGTCCGGTGTGTCTCGCGTTGCCGGGTGCGCTGCCAGTTCTCAACGAGCAGGCGGTCGAGCTTGCGACACGCGCGGCGCTGGCGCTCGGGTGCACGCTCCATCGAGTGTCCGAGTTCGCGCGAAAAAACTATTTCTATCCAGACCTGCCGAAGGGTTACCAGATATCCCAGTTCGATCGTCCGCTCGCCACGGGAGGAACGCTGTCGATCACCACGCCTGACGGCACGAGGCCGATCGGAATCACGCGCGTTCACATGGAGGAAGACGCAGGCAAATCCCTCCACGACAGATATCCTGGTGCGACCGCGATCGATTTGAACCGCGCTGGTGTCCCTCTGATCGAAATTGTGAGCGAGCCCGACATGCGTTCGTCGGCGGAGGCGGGCGCTTACCTGCGCAGTCTCCGGCAGATACTGCACTACCTGCGTGTGAGCGACGTCAGCATGGAAGAGGGAAGTCTTCGCGTTGATGCAAACGTCAGCGCGCGTCCCGTCGGCCAGAAGGAACTCGGGACAAAAACCGAAGTGAAGAACCTGAATTCGTTCTCCGGCGTCGAGCGGGCACTCGATTTCGAGTTTGCCCGGCAGTGCGCAGTTCTCGACAGAGGGGAGAAGGTGATTCAGCAGACTCTGCTCTGGGATTCAGCAAAGGGCGAGGCCCGCGTAAGTCGCACCAAGGAAGGCAGTCATGACTATCGCTACTTTCCGGAGCCGGATCTGTTGCCCCTGGTGCTGGATCCGAAGTGGATTGCCGAAGTCAAAGCGTCGATTCCGGAACTGCCAACGGAGCGCAAGTCACGGCTCACGGATGAATACAGGCTGGGACAGGAAGAAATCGTGCAGCTCACTGTAACGCCTGAGCTCGCCGACTACTTCGAGAACACCGCCCGTTCTTCGGGCGATGCCAAGGCATCCGCTAACTGGGTCATGGGCGAGGTGCAGGCGGCACTGAATCTTTCCGGAGGTTCGCTCGACTCATTTCGCGTCCGCCCCACCGATCTCGCTCAGCTCATCAAGCTCATCAATGACGGACTGGTGAGTCATGCCGCCGGAAAGAAAATTTTCGCCATGATGGTGGAGACTGGAAAACCGGCTGCACAGATAGCCCACGATGAGTCACTGATCCAGGTTGGCGAGCAGTCTGCGCTGATCGGCTGGATCGATGAGGTGTTTGCCGAGAATCCCGAAGAGGCAAAAAGATTTGCTGCGGGGGAACGGAAGCTTCAGGGGGTGCTAGTGGGGCTGGTTATGAAAAAATCAAAGGGGAAGGCTGATCCCAAGCGCGTGAATCAGCTGCTGCTGTCGCGGGTTGACGGCGGGTAAACGGGCTCACCGAGCTGCGACGAGTATATCAGTCGCGACACTGGCATTCCGAAGGACGCCCTGGCGTTCTCCGCAATCAGGCCGGCATCGCGCGTGCGCATAGCGGCGCGCCGCACGCGCTTTGCCTCGCGAAGGGCATGTGAACCGGTAGGATCGAGGGCAAATGGCACTGCGGAGTCGAAGTGGTTCAACAGGTCAATGATGTAATCGTATGACCTCGTCATGTATCCGCCGACGTCCTCGTTGGTCAGATCCCAGCGGCTCTTCTCTGACACCATCTGGAAGATGCGCTGCCACGAGTCGGTGTCCGTGACGTAAACCATTCCGCGAAAAATCCGACGGTTGGTCGGCGTACTGAAAATCGTGGGGCTCAGAATCCGGTCGAGGTGACCATCCGATGCGGAATGGTCGAGAAGTATGATTTCCTTGGCCCGCCGGCTGAATCGTTCACCGATGTGGGTATCTATACGGCTTTCCCAGTAGCTGTGGCCGAGCGCGGTCGTGGTTGAAGTGATGGCAAGCTGGTGCGGCACGAAGTAGTTGTGAGCCACGGTATCCGCTGCCAGGTGCGCAAGATAACCGAGTGCGAACGCCTTCATTGGCTCCGGCTTCGCCTTCTCATATATCTCGAGGCCGACATTCCACGAATGGCAGTGCCTTCCCGCCGCCGCGTACTTCTTTGCAACGCTGGTATCTGCGGCGATGCTTCCATAAAGGAAATCGTAGGGAAAGGCCGCAATTATCTGCGCGATCGACGCGGGGAGAAGTGACAGCGACCGGATGATGGCTTCGCCGAGGAAGATGTGAGTCCCCGGTGTCCATGCGTGCGCCGTAGCTGGAGTGACGGCAATCGCAACTATCGCGATGCACGTCACCCAGACAACCAGGGTCACTGAATTGTGGCGGGCCCGGGCTTGAGCCAATCTAGATCCCGATGCGCTTCCGCTGCCGGCGCACGGACTTTCGAAGATCGTTCATTTCCGATTTCACGACATCGTTGATTGCTTCGCGCGCTCCGTCCACATACTCGCGCACCGACTCTGCGATGTCATCTACTGGGATGGAATCGATGATATCCTCCCCGCGATCCCGTGCTGCGCGGAAGCCGCGCGCCGAGCTTTCACCGGCCCACCTCGCGCCGTCGCGTCCACGATCTGCCATCCAGCGGGCGCCGGGAGATGCCTTCTCTCCAGCCCAGCGCGCTCCGTCCAGCCCCGCTAGCGCTGCCCACTTTGCACCCTTTCCGGTGGCGCTCATGAACGGTGCGATGGGTCTCCGGCCACTGGGGCCAGTCCGGAAAATCAGCGTTACGACGGCTCCGACTGCTGCACCCAGAAGTGCTGCTGTCAGCAGGTCGAACTGCTGCTCACGCTCCTCTTCGGAATTCGTCTCCGTCCCTCGGACGGACGCGCGGCTGCGGCTTCTCCCACTCGGGGTCGCTTTCGATGTATCTGCCATTGATATCCTCCTCCTTTTCAAATGCCTCGTGAATGCCGGTGCGCACGCCGCGCAGAGTCGAAGCCGTCGAAACGAACGCATTCTCGGCTTCCTCCTGAACGACTGCGAGCAGGGCGTTCAGATCCTTTACGCGATCCTCCGCCGCTTCCACCGACTCGATCAGCTTCTGATTCATCGATGCGATGGTCTGACTCACCTGCTGAATGTCTACCCGGACCGACGTAGAGATGTAGTTGACGTTGTCGGCAATAGTGCTGGCGTGACGCATCAACGGATTGATGTCGCCGTAAATCCGGTCGAGCATGTCGCTGATCTTCGCGTAACTCTTGCGAAAATTCCATGCTGCGGGAACCATGGCGATGGCAAGCACAAGGAGTGCCACCGACGCGAGACCGCTGGCGTACGACGTCATCTTGTCGAACACACTCGGGTCAGGCGTAATCTGCTTCGTAACAATTGTATCGGGGAGCGTAGCGGCAACCTGAAGAAGCCAGTCAGCGCCCGTCGCAAGCCATGCCGTCATGAATTAGATATGTGCAAGGGAAGGGCCATCCGCGGAACGATGTGTGCGTGACGGTACAAAGAGTGCTACGAGCAATATATTAGCGCAACGCGCGGCGATCCGGTTCGTCCAGCTGTTTCAGGTTTCTGCTTCATTCTTCCCAGCTCCCCCGACATCCAGAGATGAACGAAATGCCAGCCGTCCAGTACGTGGTCGAAGGGGGCAAGCCCCTTCACGGTACGATTACGCCGTCAGGAAACAAGAACGCCGCGCTGCCGATTGTTGCGGCGGCCCTGCTCTCACAAAGTATCGTGCGGCTGGAAAATGTGCCGAATATCCGCGACATACAGACACTCATTGAACTGATTGTTTCGATAGGCGCGAAGGTGGAATGGACGGGGCCGAACGCACTGCTGATCGAGCCGCGCGACCTGTCGCCCCGCGATCTGGACCCCGACCTGTGCGCCAAGATCAGGGCGTCGATTCTGTTGGCGGCGCCGCTGCTGGCGCGGTGTGGAGAAATAATTCTTCCGCCGCCCGGCGGAGACGTTATTGGGCGCCGGCGCCTCGACACCCATTTCCTCGCCCTCGAGCAGCTCGGAGCAACGTATACACTTGAGAACGGCCTCCTTCGGCTGACCACGAAGGGATTCCGGGGTGCCGATGTGTTCCTCGATGAACCGAGCGTTACCGCAACTGAGAACGCCCTCGTTGCAGCCTGCGCAGCCACGGGCCGCACGATCCTGAGGAATGCGGCGAGCGAGCCACACGTGCAGGACCTTGCGAATTTCCTCCGCGCAATGGGAGCACACATCGAGGGCGCCGGCACCAACTGCATTATCATCGAAGGAGGCCGCCCGCTCGGCCACTCTGAAGTCACGCACCGCATCGGCCCTGACCACATCGAAGTCGGCTCTTTCATTGGACTGGCCGCCGTCACGCATTCGGAAATCAGAATCGAAAAGGCGGGCATCGAGCATCTGCGTTCAACGCGGATGGGATTCGAGCGACTGGGAATTGTCTGTGAGGTGGACGGAGACGACCTGATAGTTCCTGCCAAACAGTCTCTCAAAATTCAGGCGGACATGGGAGATCATGTTCCCAAGCTGGAAGACCAGCCGTGGCCGGCATTCCCTGCGGACACCATGTCTATCGCCATCGTAACGGCGACGCAGTGCGAAGGTCTCATCATGATGCATGAGAAGATGTTCGAGTCGCGTCTCTTCTTCGTTGACAAGCTGATAGGAATGGGCGCCAAGATTGTCCTGTGCGATCCGCATCGCGCACTCGTCGCCGGCCCGTCAAAACTGCGCGGCGCTGTCCTTGATTCCCCCGACATTCGAGCCGGAATGGCACTTCTCATCGCCGCGCTTTGCGCCGACGGAAAGAGCATCATCAACAATGTCGGTCAGATCGAGCGCGGATACGAGCGAATAGACGAGCGGCTCAGGGCTCTCGGAGCCAACGTGGACAGAGTAGCTGACCGCCGGAAGTGAGCTCAGTCCCGGCAATCGGCCGCGAGAACGCTGGGGACTTTTCGCGGTTCGGCATCCAGGCATTCACGACCACACGCGACGCCGGCACCTTCGGGTTCGGCGGCATTGATCCGGTTGTAGAAGTCATGAGCAGGTGGTCCGCTCTCCAGGAAGATCTCTCTCATCTTGCTCGGCGAACGGTAATCGGGCGGCAGGTGCATGGCTCTCACGTCATCACGCATCGTGGGGGATGGGAAGGACTGCTCCGCACCGGGGAGGCCGACGGGCATCTGGCGGCGGAGCGAGGTATCGTCCTGACTGTGTCAGTCGCGGACTGCGTACCCATCTTCATCGCCCATCCGAGCGGCATCGTAGCACTTCTGCATTCCGGATGGCGAGGTACCGTCGATCGCATCATCGACGCCGGCATCAACTCCTACGCCCGCCTCGGCATTTCGCCCGATGAACTCCACGTGCACCTTGGCCCGTCAATTTGCGGCCGGTGCTACGAAGTGAGTGCCGACGTGAGAGAGAAACTCACCGGCCAGCCAGCTAACCGGGAAGGCAACGTGGATTTGCGGTCACTGATTGCCGAACACGCGTCAGCTCTGGGAGTGCTCGATGTGAGCATGAGCGCTGACTGCACCAGGTGCGACAACGACAAATACTTCTCCCACCGAGCGGGAGACTTGGGGCGACAGATTGCCGTGATCGTCGCCGGAATCACCTGAGCCGCCCCGGGGGTCGCTTGACTCTATAGAGGGTGAGGCCTAGATTCAACGATGTCAGGCGACGATAAGCCGCCGACGAAATGTGGGGATGCCCCCCACATTTTTTTATTTGGTAAAGCTGGCTCGAAAGAAGATGAACACTGCGCTGGAAGATACTGTCAGAAAAGAACTTATGCCCTTTGGACTTGAGCTTTTTGAGCTGATTTCAAGGGGGACCAAAAGCCGCCCCATTCTCGATGTTCGCATCGATCGTGTGGACGGCTCAAAAGTCACTGTAGAGGATTGCGCAAAGGCATCGCGCGCAATCGAAGCGCAGCTCGATTCTGGAAGCAGCATCAGCGCGAGGTATGTGCTTGAAGTGTCGTCGCCGGGAGTCGAAAGGCCCCTGCGGAATGCGGTCGAGTGGGCGCGGTTCGTGGGTCGGGATGCTGTGGTTTCGGCTGCTGCGCGGGACGGCAGCGCCGAGCTGAGTGCGCAGGAAGTGAAGATTGCCGGAGTCGAGGGTGAGTCCGGTGCTGAAATATTGATTCTGGAGAACGCGACGGGCTCCACCCTTCGCGTTCCGCTCGCAGCGGTCACCAAGGCGCGGCTGGCATTCAACTGGAAAAGGTAAGGAGTGGGTATGGCCGGTTCACTGGAAATTCTGACGGCGATCAAGGAGCTGACGAACACCAAGCAGCTCGATAAGACCGAGCTGCACAGCCTCCTGTTCGATGGCATCACTGCCGCCCTCGCCAAGAAGCACGGCCCAACAGTTCAGGCCGAAGTCAGCATCGACGAGGACAAAGGAACCATTCGCATCGTTCGCCTTCGAACTGTCGCAGCCGAAGTCACTGATGCCGCCCGCGAGGTATCGCTGGAGGAAGCCCGTTTCGAGGATCCCGAATTTCAGGTCGGCGATGTTCTCGAGGAGCCGGTGGATTTCGCCGAGTTCGGCCGTATGGCAGTTCTCGCGGCCAAGCAGCGCATCATCCAGCGCGTCAGGGAAGGCGAGCGGACAAAAATTCGCGATGAATTCACGAGCCGCGTAGGCGAACTGCTCTCGGGCGAAGTTCAGCAGATCGAGCGGGGAAAGCTCGTGCTGATGCTGAACAAGTTCCGTGAGGCGGAAGCCGTCATTCCATATCGCGAGCAGAACCACCGCGAGCATTTCCATCAGGGCGATCCGCTTCGCGCAGTCCTCAAGCGCGTGGAAGAGACCCCGAAAGGTCCCCGCCTCATGCTGAGCCGCGCCGACCCGATGTTCGTACAGGCGCTGTTCAAGCTCGAAGTGCCGGAGATCCAGCAGGGAATCGTCGAGATTCGTGCTGCTGCCCGCGAAGTCGGAAACCGCACCAAGATCGCGGTTTTCTCGCGCGATGATTCGGTCGATCCGGTAGGCGCATGCGTCGGGCTGAAAGGCTCGCGCGTGCAGGCCGTGGTCAACGAGCTTCAGGGCGAGCGAATCGACATCGTGCCGTGGTCCGCTGATCCCGAGCGCTTCGCCAAGCTGGCGCTGGCGCCCGCCCGCGTAGCGCGCGTATTCAGCGACGCAGCCACGAAGACCATCCAGGCAGTGGTGGACGAAGACCAGCTCTCGCTGGCAATCGGCCGCAACGGTCAGAATGTGCGGCTCGCGTCAGAATTGACTGAGTGGAAAATCGAGTTGTACTCGAGCCGCGAGTGGATGGAGCGCGGTGCCGAGCAACAGCTCTTTGCCCCGCTTCCCGGTGAAGGCGAGGAGAGCGTCAATCCGCGCCTGGCCGAAATCGAAGGTCTCGAACCGACAACTGTCGCCGTTCTGGAAGAAGCGGGATATCGCACACTGGATGACATCATCGATCTCGAGCGGGAAGACTTTCTTCGTCTCGCCGGAATCGCACCCGAAGAGGCAGACCGCCTGATGACGATCATTGATGAGCTGACCACCGAAGAAGGGGCCGGCGATGAGAAGAGCGATGCATCGGATTCCGAAATTCCCGAGCCCGCAATTGTAGACGAGGATGAACCGGCATCAAGTGGCACGATTGGAAGTGATGGCGGAGCAGGTGACGCCACGAATGCAACTGATGGAAACGAAAAGTCCGACTCGGACGCCGCAGCGGCGCCCAAGACGGAGCGGGGAAAGCGCAAGGGCGAATGACTTCCGACATTGCGAAGCAGAAAGCGCTCGGTCTGGTAGGGCTCGGACTGCGTGGACGGCTCGCGGTAGTGGGAGTTCAACAGGTGCGGGACGCCGCCAGGCGAGGGCGTCTGAAGGTCGCGCTTGTGGCGCTGGATGCATCGCCTAATAGTTTGAATAAGGTTTCGCCGCTGCTCTCAGCGCGCGGAGTACCAGTGATAGGCGCATTTTCAGGCGAAGAGCTTGGCAATGTGGCTGGCAGGGAGTCGGTCGCCGTTATTGGCGTTACTGACTCGGGTCTGGCGCGAGGAATTACGACCGCCATTCCCGCCGTAGTTGATACTGCAGGTGCAGAGCGGACGGCTCGACATTCGAGCCGCCGGGATTCAAGGAGGTAGTCTTTTGAGCAAGCTTCTCGTTAACGACATGGCGGGCGAGTTCGGAATTTCTGCGGATGAGGTGATCAACCTCCTCCGGCAGATGGACGTTCCCGTGCGCAGCCATATGACACCGCTCTCGGACGACCAGGTCGCCCGCATCAGAGCGCGGTGGGAACGCGAGAAGCGAGCCCGGGCGACTGCGCCTGCAGCCACTCCCGCTCGACGCCGTCGCGGCGCCGCCGCCGCTGCTGCCGCCGCCGAAGCAGCCGCCCCTGTCGTGGAAGCCGAGCAGCCCAAAGCGCCCGTGCGTCGCCGCCGTCGCGCTGTTGAAGCAGCGGCTGCCGAAACAGAGGTCGAGCCGGATACAATTGCTGTCGCAGACGTCAGCCCTGTAGAAGTCCCGGCTCCATCTAAGCGCCGCGCAGCTGCGCCAAAGTCGGATGAAGCCGGCGAACAGCCCGACACCGCGGTTTCTGACGCTGGCACCGGCACGCCTGAAAAGGAAAAGCCGGCTGCCTCACCGCAGGCTGCCAAGCCGGCGGCACCTGTCGCACCGGAAGCTCAGCCGGACGCAAGACCCGCAGCTCCACCGCGCGCGAAACCGTCCAGCCCGCCCCCGGCTCAGCCGGCAGCGTCTGCGACGCCGCCCGCTCCGCCCGCGGCATCCGCCCCCGACAGGCCGCGTCCGCGGCCAGTCGTGCCCGGAGCGCCACGGCCTCGCCCAGTCGCAACTGGCACTCCGTTCCAGCAGCCACGCCCCGTCGCATCTGCGGCACCGGGTGCCGGAGCAGGTTCCGGATTCTCCGGCGGCGCCCGACGCGACGAACGCCCGCGCCCAGGTGGCGCCGGCGGCGGTGACGATCGCGCACGCAGGGGACGCAAGGGCAAGCGCGGCTCCGTCGATCAGACTGCAGTCTCTTCGAGCATCTCGAAAACCATGACCGCACTCCGCCAGGGAGTCACCCGTCGCGGTGGATCGAGACGCTCAGACGATGGCAGCCGCGAAGACATCGAGGCCGAGCGCGTAGCGGCAGTCGAGCGCGAGAAGAAAACAGTTCGCGTCAACGAGTTCATCACAGTCAGTGAACTCGCCGGAATCCTCAAGATCCCAGCAACGCAGATCGTCGGGTTCGCATTCAAGAACCTGGGCCTGATGGTCACGATCAATCAGCGCCTCGACTTCGACCAGATCGAACTGATCGCTGGTGAATTCGGGTTCCAGGCAATGAAGGAAGAGGAGTATACGGCCGGTCTCGAAGAGTCCGTGATCGTCGATCTCCCCGAGCAGCTTGTGTCCCGTCCGCCCGTCGTGACCATCATGGGTCACGTCGATCACGGAAAGACGTCGCTCCTCGATTACATCCGTAAGGCGAATGTCGTCGCGGGCGAATCGGGTGGCATCACGCAGCACATCGGCGCATATCACGTGACTCTTCCTTCCCAGAAGAACATCACGTTCCTCGATACACCGGGTCACGAAGCGTTCACTGCGATGCGCGCACGCGGCGCGCAGGTAACCGACATCGTAGTGCTTGTAGTCGCCGCTGATGATCAGGTCATGCCTCAGACAATCGAAGCCATCTCGCACGCCAAGAACGCCGGCGTACCGATGATCG
>JBKJNN010000098.1:0-152382 GCA_046593625.1 Gemmatimonadaceae bacterium
TCTAAAATGTCACATGAGAACGACTTACCAAAGCTTTTTTCCACGAGGACCCGTAACCGATCGCAAACGGCTCTGGATGTCAGGAAAGGGACGATTGACGGTCATTTGACGCCGCATCGACACCATGGGCGCCCATGGAAAGGCAACCCAACGCCTATCCCGCCTGACTGCAACGATGGATGGTGTGATGAGTGTTCTCATAGAAGCGATGAGCCTGGTAATTCCGCGCACCCGCCTGGAGGAGCGTTTTCCCGGCGGCACCGAAGGGTTTCTCGCCGGGCTGAAACAACAGGCTTCACCGTGCCGGTACGCCTGCGCCGACAACTATCTGGTGAGCGTGAGCTTTTACGTCTCTGACCATGCAGACCGAACAGCGGTTCCACTTCGGAACGCAGGGCTCATCGATATTCAAGACGATCATTTTCGGGACTTCGCTTTGACCTGCCCTTGATCTCCACCGTAATTGCTGCGCTGGTCGAACGCGGCATCGCGCACCGCGTTGAAGACGACTCGACAGTCGCGACGTTCTGCGTTACGGGGGAACAGGCGGACTACGACTGTATCATCAGCGCCGACGAAGTCACGCAGACAGTAACCTGCTGGTATGGCATCAGCCGCCGCGTCCCGAAGCCCCAACACGCCGCTGCCTGTGAACTTCTCACTCGGGCAAACTATGGCCTTCGAATAGGCAACTTCGAAATGGACCTCGCTGACGGGGAGGTTCGGTTCAAGGTCAGCGTTGACATCGAAGGCGGACGGCTGGGACGCTATATGATTCACACGATGATGAGCGCTGCCGCCAGTACGTTCGACCGATACTACCCTGTTCTGATGCAGCTCATCCAGGATCCTTCTCCGGTGGAGGAAGAAGCCCGGGAACCGGAACAAGACTTCGACTGACCTGGGGCGCTAAGAGGCCGGGCTGTAGAGTTCCGTGCTGAGATACCGGAATCCAGAGTCAACCATAATTGTCACTACCGTCGCATCCGGTCCCAGCCGCTTCGCAACCTGAAGCGCCGCCACCACGTTAGCTCCCGAAGACGTACCGGTGAACATCCCCTCCTCCCTGGCAAGTCGCCGTGCCATCTCCATTGCCTCCGCCGTTGGCACCGGGATGATCTCGTCCACTTCTTCCGGTTTCCATAACGGTGGAATAAACCCGATACCAATTCCCTCGATCTTGTGCGAGCCGGTCTGACCACCAGACAACACTGCAGATTCCGCCGGCTCGATCGCCGTCACATGCAGACCCGCCGCATGCATCCGTAGCGCCTCGGCAGCTCCATGAATCGCGTGAGCAGTTCCCACCGAATGAACGAACGCATCCAGTTTCCCGCCTGCCTGCGTCCATATCTCTTCGCCGAGAGAGTGGTATCCGCCAATGGCATCATGGTTGTTGAGCTGGTCCGACCACCAGTGTCCCGGTCTCTCACTGATGACACGCGATGTCTCGATCATTTCCTTGATGAGCGCTTCGGTAATGCGCCGGCGGTCGCTCTGGACCTCGGTTATCACGGCGCCAAGCGCTCTCATCGTACGCCGCTTTTCGTCGCTGAACGCGTCAGAGGTGACTATCTCCAGCTTGAGCCCCAGAGCTGCGCACACTAGTGCGAGAGATATCCCGGTCGTGCCCGCAGTGTATTCGACGACGGTTCCATCGCGATGTAATCGCCCGCCCTTCAAGGCACCCTCGATCACCGCTCGAGCCATGCGGTCCTTCATGCTGCCGGTAGGATTTGCCCATTCCAGCTTGGCAAATATCCGTGCATGTCCTGCTGGAACAACCCGCTTCAGTTCGACCATCGGTGTGTTGCCAATGGCGTCGAGTATCGAAGACCCGGAGGTTCTCATGACGGGAAAAAATCGCAACAACAGTCAGGCCTGGCAAGAAAAAATTCTTCCTGGGACGCCGGGTGATAGCTTTGTGAGTCCTCAACCTCCCTTGACCCACCCGCATGCAGATAGTCACCTACATCAGCCTTGTTCTGGCCGGCCTCCTGCTCGCTGGCATCATAATCATCGGCCTCATGGATGTCGTTCGCGGTACTCCGATCAGAAACGTCGGCTCACCAGGCGAGGGAACTGAATGCCCTTCGATCCACGACCCGTTTTTTCGCGAGTCCATCGAACTCCTTACGCACGTGAAGCTGAAGCCAGGACACGAGGTGGACTTCTTCATGAACGGAGACCAGACCTACTCGCGCCTCTGGGAAGACCTGCGCAATGCCAGGGAATCCATCACTCTCCAGCTCTACTTCTGCAACAAGGGAAGGATGGCCGATGAACTTCAGGGCATCCTTGTAGAACGGGCCCATGCCGGCGTCGAGATCCGCTTCCTTCACGATGCCTTCGGCACCACGCTCAAGGACGAATACTTCGATCCGCTGAAAAAAGCCGGCGTCAAAGTCGAGAAGTTTCGGCCGCTCAGCCTTATGGCGCTTCAGAAAACCCAGCATCGTGCCCACATCCGGGTCATCGTCATCGATGGAACCATCGGCTATACGGGCGGCTTCGGCATCGATGACAAGTGGTTCGGAAGCGGACGCCACGCCGACCAATGGCGCGACACCAACGCTCGGTTCACAGGGCCGGCAGTGCGCCAGCTCCAGGCCACTTTCGTGAACTGCTGGGCCGAAGTTTCGGGAAATCTCCTTACCAGCGACAAGCTCTTTCCGCCCGAACTCCGTCCCGACTACTCCGCTGAAAAGGAAAACGACGGCATCCTCGCCGCAGTGCTGCACGCTTCCCCTACCATCGGAAGCACTACTGCCGAGCGGTTCTTTGTGCTGAGCCTCTCCGCCGCGCGGGAAAAACTCTACATATCCAACTCGTATTTCGTGCCTGAACCCGCGTTCCGGAAAATGTTGTGCGAGGCGGCGCAGCGCGGAGTTGACGTGAGAATCATCACAGTTTCCGAATGCACCGATACCAAGAGCACGTGGTACGCGGGCCGTGCGCGTTACGAAGAACTGCTCAAGGGTGGTGTGCGACTCTTTGAATACCAGCCCGTGATGATGCACGCCAAGACTCTCGTAGTTGACGGCGGCTGGGTTTCGGTGGGCAGCATGAACGCGGACAATCGCTCCATGTCATTCAACGAAGAGTCGAACCTGGTAATGCTGGACAAGGGAGCCGCTGACAGAATGGAGAAGCTGTTCATGGACGACCTCGAGTTCACGAAGGAAATCAAGCTGGACGAATTCTCAAAGCGCGGATGGCGGGCAAAAGTGGCCGAGCGTGCTTGTCATCTGGTGTGGAGGGTATTGTAGGGCGGATTGAATCCTGTCAGCGTTTGCCGCGTAGATTAGAAAGCCGCCCCTGAATCAAACGCCATATGACATACCCCCACTCGCCGAACAGCACTTACGGAGTAGCGCCTCTCATCAGGACAGTTCCTGACGACGTCGTCCCCGAGCGCAGCGGCGTCACTGTCTGGTGGTCCAACAGCAAGCGCGAGGGCGAATGGCTGCTGCCCCGCCTGTTCAGGGCATTCTCATGCATGGGCAATATCGAGCTCGATCTGATGTCGGCGCGCATGGGAGCGGGCGTTTCCGAAATCGAGGTGCTCGGCATATTCGCCAACATCGAGATTCGTGTGCCGCCGGACATTCGAGTGGAATGCGAAGGAGAAGCACTCGCGGGCAATTTCGAGTTGACCCGCGTCGGCGATGTTCCCCCGCCGCCACCCGGCGCGCCGGCGCTCCTGATATCTGGCAATGCCTACTTTGGCAGCGTCACTGTAAAGATCATGGGCACGCCGCTGCCCGGCTGGAAGGAAAAACTCGCGAGTGGGTGGAAGTCGCTGAACTCGTAAGCGCGCGCGTTCTCAAAATGGCTAGTGCTTTTCTACCTATAGACCGTTAGCTGTCACTTTGCCGGGTTGGGTCTCGCCCTCAGATACTGCTCCGGCCACCGCACTTCCCCGCCCAACGCCTCGGCCGCATGCATCGGGAAATAGGGATCCCTCAACAACTCCCTCGCGAGCAACACGACATCGGCTTCGCCGTTGACGATGATGCTGTTCGCCTGCTCTGCCTCGGTGATGAGACCGACCGCACCTGTTGCAATACCCGCCTCTTTCCTGATGCGAGCCGCGAACTCGACCTGATAACCGGGCTTGAGAGGAATCTTTGCGCCCGACATGATCCCGCCGGACGAACAATCGATGAGATCCACACCGAGAGGAGCGAGGCGACGCGACAGCTCAATGGAATCCTCAATGGTCCAGCCTCCATCCGTCCAGTCTGTTGCAGATATTCGAACAAATAGCGGCAACGTGTCTGGCCACACATCGCGCCTTACGTCAGTGACCACTTCGCACAGCAGCCGGATGCGATTCTCAAATGAGCCGCCGTACCTGTCAGTGCGAACATTGCTCAGGGGCGAAAGAAATTCATTGATGAGATATCCATGCGCGGCGTGAATCTCGATCACCTCGAACCCCGCGTCGAGCGCCCGCTTTGCCGCCGCGACAAAGCCTTTTCGCACGCGCTCGATTCCAGCGTCATCCAACGCCGCCGGCGGCGCGTCTCCCTCCCGAAACGGAATAGCGCTCGGCGCATATACCGGCGCCCATCCACCCTGGCTCTCGGGCACTACGCCCACTCCCTTCCACGGTATCTGCGTGCTCGCCTTCCTGCCCGCGTGCGCCAGCTGAATTCCCGCCAGTGCGCCCTGCGATTTTATGAAGGCAGTGATGCGCGACAGCATCTCCACGTGCTCATCGAGATATATCCCCAGATCGGACGGCGAGATCCTGCCCTCCGACACCACCGCTGTTGCTTCAGCAATGACCAGGGCCGCTCCTCCGACAGCTCTGCTCCCCAGGTGTACCAGATGCCAGTCGGTGGCAAACCCGTCGACACTCGAGTATTCGCACATCGGGGAAACGACAATTCGATTGCGCAGAGTCAAGCTGCGCATCGTGAGGGGGCTTAACAGCGTTGCTTCGGCGGTCAACAGGTCTCCATGTGGGGTTGCGGTTTTCGATTCAACTTTGTGGCCACTTCGTTCAACTTCGGTTCAACGGCAGTAAGTCACGGCTGCAATCAGATCAAACCTTCCCGATCAATCCTGAACGGCGTGAGATCGAAACGGGAGTTTCCATGCATTATCAGATCAGCCTGAATCTCACCGACTACGCTGGAGAACTTGAAGCCGTGTCCGGAACACGCGCTCGACACGAGCACTCGTCGGTGGGCGGGATGGAAATCAATGATGAAGTCATGGTCGGTGGTATTCGTGAAGATGCAGGTAGCAGTTTCGCGAACCGGTGCTGAGGCGAGCCCCGGAAGTACCGACTGAAGTGCCTTTCGCAGGGGCTCGACCTCTGCTTCACTCACATCCCGGCGCACTGCTTCCGCATCCGAGATAATCTCCCCGCTGTGCATGATGCTCGCTTTCACTCCACGCGACAACGCGGGAAAACCGTAACACAATCCGCCCGGGATGTATTCGTAGGCGTAGACCGGCAGCAGCGACGCTTCATACTCATCGATTCGCTCCTGCGGCTCGAACCAGAACACCGTCTGCCGCTCTATCTCGAGTTTCACATTCAACTCTGGCATCAGCGCGAGTGTTCGCGCTCCAACGGCCATCACCAGTTGCTCTGCCTGATATGTTGCCTGCGGAGTAGTAACGGTCACTCCATCATCGTCGGCAGTCCACGACAACACCGGCTCCTCGAACCTCAAATCCGCCCCGCTCTTTCGCGCTACATCGAGATGCGCTGCGTTGCACGCCTCCGGATCCAGGTAACCCGCCCGTGGATCGCGCACCGCCACAAGATCCCCTCTCAGAGCAAAAGCCGGATATCTCACCGCAACCTCGGCCGGACTGAGCATCTCGTATTGCAGATTGTGCTCGTGAGCGCTGCGCATCGAACCCGTCACCAGAGATCCGGACGGCGGCCCGATCATCAGTGCTCCCGTAAGATTCAGCAGCGTCGACCCGGTGCGTGTACCGAGTTCCTCCCACAGGTAGTACGCGCGCTGAAGGAGCGGAACGTACATGGGATGCTCGAAGTACATCTCCCTGATGATGCGGCTGTCGCCGTGCGATGATCCGTTCGGATGTCCGGGAATCCAGCGCTCGATGCCAAGTACGTTCTGTCCGCGCAACGCCAGGTGAGTCGCGGTCGCGCTTCCCATCGCGCCAAGCCCCGCCACGATGACATCGTATCGGAGAGCCCCAACAGAGGCGTTACGTGGGATGGCTAACGTGACCCATGGGTATCCTGCGCGCTCAGCGCTAGGGAAAAATTCCGCGCTGCGTGTACGCCATTGCAACCTTTCCAATGGCATTTATGAACGCCGCAGTTCGAAGGTCCACCGCACGCTCCTTCTGGATAGCGCGAAGCTCAGCGTAGGCGGCGACCATCGTCTCTTCGAGGCCCGAGTTTACCAGCTCCTCCTCACCTGCAGCTTCGATCGCGTGCTTTCTCGCCGCATCGGTGAGCTTCTTTCCCGTGAGACCTTCAACCGCGAGCATGATCTGCTCGTTCGTGCGCTCCTGGAACCGCTTCTCCATTCTTCCAAATCTCATGTGCGAGAGGTTCTTCACCCACTCGAAATACGAAACGGTAACGCCGCCAGCGTTTGTATAGAGATCGGGAATGATCAGCACTCCGCGAGCGAGCAGTTTTTCACTTGCGTCTGCTGTCACAGGGCCATTGGCGCCTTCAACGACGATCTTTGCCTTGATCCGGTCTACGTTCTCCTTCGTGATGACATTCTCCAGTGCCGCAGGCACGAGTATATCACAGTCCAGCTCGAGTGCTTCGCTGGTATTTACGATATCGCTCGCACCCTTGTAGCCCAGTATGGAGCCGGTTGCCTCGCGATGCTTGAAGACGTTGTCCACGTCGAGACCTGAAGCGTCGTAGATCGCACCCTCACGCTCGGCGATTGCGGTGATGATTCCACCGCCTTCCTGTATGAATCGCGCTGTCCAGTAGCCCACGTTGCCGAGTCCCTGCACCACAACGCGCTTGCCGCTGATGCCTGGCTTGAATCCAAGAGGCGCCATATCGTCTTCGAAACTCACCGCCTCGCGCAGTGCGAAGTAGACTCCTCGTCCGGTGGCCTCGATCCTTCCACGCACTCCGCCCTGCGATACCGGCTTGCCGGTGACGCAGCCGAGTGCGTCGATTGATCCCGGGGCGAGCATGGAGTAGGTGTCAACGATCCACGCCATCTCGCGCGAGCCCGTTCCATAGTCGGGAGCCGGAACGTCGAGTCCGGGACCAATCAGATTCTTTGCGAACAGCTCGTAGGTGAAACGTCGTGTGATTCTCTCGAGCTCACCCACAGAATATTTCGTGGTGTCGATGCGGACCGCTCCCTTGGCGCCCCCAAACGGTACGTCCACGATCGCGCACTTGTAGGTCATGAGTGCGGCCAGTGCAGACACTTCGTCTTCGTCCACGTTGGGGGCGAAACGAATTCCACCTTTCGATGGCAGCCGGTGAACACTGTGCTGTGCCCTCCAGCCGTTAATCACCTCGATGTCGCCGTTGTCGCGTTTGATCGGGAACTGCATCCTGTACACGGAATTGCAGGCTTTGACCTGCGCCAGGATTCCAGCGGGCAGCGTAAGGTGAGCGGCTGCCTTGTCGAAGTACTTGTTGACCTGCGCGAAAAACGGAATGTGCTGGTTGCTCATACGTTTGCCGGCCTCAGCCCGGCGCTGATTCCTCTGTATAGAACTTGGCCCCGACGAGCGCAGTCAAAACCAGTGCGACAAGCCAGACCAGGGTGAACTGCCACCACAAACCTGATGACATCACCCCCATCGTCTTGTAGCCCATCGCGACAATCGTTCCGAAAATCCAGAAGACGAACGCGACCGTGGCAGCTGTCGTGGCTCCCGGACCGAGGCGCGGCCTCACTGCGGCGTACATGAAAACGAGAAGAAGCCCGATTATGAAGTCGGAGACCACGTACGTCACGATCTGGCTCGGCAACATTACCGCCGCCTCATCTCCAAGCCCGGGCTTGAATGCGTTCGCGTCGGCTCTCATCCGGTTCGCGAAGATTACGCCGTTAGACACGAAATCGATGATGTTGAGAACCACACCGCCGATCAGACCTCCGACTACGACCTTCCCTGTGTTCATGGCCATGTCATGCTCCATTCAAAGGTGGAAGACTGAGCCCTTTCTTGCCGGAACGTCGAAGCGTGCAGCGGGTCAATAGTACGCTATTGGTTGATTTGCCAAAAGGAGCAGGAGAGCACACGTGTGGACTTGCCAATTCATATGTACTCCTCCATGCTAGCTGCGAAGCGCTCCCCAACCCTGGTCATCAATGGCGGATACGGCGAAAATCGATCGACCTTCCGACAAGGAACTGGACCTGTTCGGAATAACGCACAGGGGGAAGGTCCGCACTGAAAATCAGGACCACTTCCTCGTTGCGACGGTCCATCCACAGGTCGTCGTCCACGCGACGAGCCTGCCCGATCCCGACGCACTTCCTTTGCGAGGTACACGATTCGCGACGGTTCTGGTGCTTACTGATGGTGTGGGTGGATCGGCTTCAGGGAGTGACGCAGCCCGGCTCGCCACAGAGTCCGTGATTTCCTATGTCTCCACGTCGCTCCGAGCCTACCACGCAGCCGGGTCAGATTCAGAGGAAGAGCTCGCTGACGCACTCACGGCTACTGCACTCGAAGCTCATCGCGCGGTCAGGTCGCAGGGCGAAGACAATCCTGCGCAGCGTGGAATGGCAACAACGCTTACACTCTGCGTCGTTGTGTACCCATGGGCATACGTCGTCCAGGTTGGCGATAGTCGCGCGTACCACTTCAATGGCGGGCGACTGGTTCAACTCACGCACGACCAGACAATCGGGCAATCACTCGTTGACCAGGGGCTCCTGCCGCAGGAGCGCCTCCAAGCCTCACCGTACAGGCACGTGCTTTCGAGCGCGATCGGCGCAGATGAGGCGCTGCCAGATCTTACCCGCTTCGATATCAGCGAGCGGGGGTCGCTCATTCTGATGTGCAGCGACGGACTCACCAAGCATGTGACCGATGACGAAATCGCGGCCCATATCGCGGCGATGAAATCCTCCGAACAACTGGCCCGCGACCTGGTCGACCTTGCCCTCGAGCGCGGCGGCACCGACAACGTTACAGTCATCGCGGGGCGTGCACCGCTGAGTTCTCAGGCGGGCTGATCTTCCTCGGAAGAAAACACCACCGGATCCTGCCTGAAAAACTTCTTCAACACCTCATACAACTCGGCGTGACGCGCACGCAAGGCACGCGGCCGTTCGAAGAAAGCTTCAGTAGCTACAGCAAAAAATTCGGTTGGGTTTGACGCCCCATACCTGTCGAGAACCTGCATTCCGTCGAAGTCGTCCCCCCTTCGCAACGCTTCGAACTCCGCGCTCATCACCCTCGCCCATGACAGGTATTCGCCGCGCGTTTCAAGCTCCGGTGTTCCGTCAGAACTCCGATTCTCGAAATCGAGCTGGTGCGCGAACTCGTGCAGCACGACGTTGGCCCCGTCGCTCGGATCGCTGGCTCCGTGCCGGGCTGCATCCCACGCAAGCACCAGCGCGCGCAGATTGTGAGCGGTATGCCCAAGCCGATCCTCCGGCCCTTCTTCCCAGACACCGCCACCAATGTAGCGCTCGTCACTTGCCGTATATCCACTTGGATACACGAGAACCGAGGTGAGATTCGGGTAGTAGTCAGTTGCGCGATGCAGCAGGAGAAGACACGCCTGCGCAGCGATGGTAACGCTGATCTCCTCGGTCAACTCGAGTCCGCCACAACCCTCGAAGTGCTTCTCTGTGAGGAAGACCTGCATGTGGCCGAGCAACTCAAGTCGATCCTCATCGGGGAGCCTTCCGAAAATCGGCACATTGCGGCCGAGTACTTCGAGCCACTCGGGCGGAGCTGGCTTCGCACGAAGCCGCTCCCGTCGCCTATTCGTCAGGAGTCCAAACATGATTCATATACCATAGAGTACCGAGGCTGCACCAAGGGAAGCTAATCCGGCGCCACGCTCAAGGTTGGACATTCCACAATCAGGGGCCGAGATTCAGTCATGCATCCAGAGCTGGGTATCATCGAGGGATTCTACGGAAAGCCATGGTCATGGGAAGCGCGTTCCGAAACCGTGTCCGCGCTCGCTCTCCACGGCTACAGGTTCTACCTGTACGCGCCGAAATTCGACCCCTTCCTCCGCCGCCGCTGGCAGGAACTACACCCCGACACTCTCGCTGACAGGCTGCGCTCGTTTGCGGATGACTGCAAAAAAACAGGGGTCCGCTTCGGGATTGGGCTCAGCCCTTACGAACTCTTCAACAACTTCGACGGCGCCGCACGCGAAACGCTCGCGCGAAAGCTCGAATTTCTCGACGACCTGGGAATGGATGATCTCGCCATTCTCTTCGACGACATGCGCGGAGACGTTCCCGATCTGGCAAAAAACCAGACAGAGATAGTTGAATGGGCCGCGGCCCGAACTCGCGCGACTCGCACTATCGTGTGCCCCAGCTACTACTCTGACGATCCCATTCTCGATCGCGTTTTTGGTGAGAGACCGCGCAACTACCTTGAGGAACTCGGGCGTGACCTCGACAGTTCGATCGCTATCATGTGGACCGGCGAAGAAGTCATCTCGCGCCAGTTCTTTTCCGGCCACCTCGAGCGCATCGCTGCACAACTTCAGCGCAAGCCATTTCTCTGGGATAACTATCCCGTCAACGACGGACAGCGAATGTCTCAGTACCTGCACATCCGGGGATTCACAGGACGCCCTTCGTCAATCTCTGAGGGAATCGCAGCCCACGGAATCAATCCGGCACTCCAGCCGACGCTCAACCGCATTCCTGCAATCACACTCGCAGACAGCTACAGAGAAGGTGAATCCTACGAGTACTCCCGATCATTTCACCGCGCCTGCATCGATGTACTCGGTCCCTCGTTCGGCGAACTGGTTCGCAACGACCTGCTCACATTACAGGATATTGGTCTCGACCGGCTTGCCGACAAAGCGGCGCTTCTTCGTGAGAGATACGGCTCCGTCGATCACCCGGGAGCGAGGGAAATCATCTCCTGGCTCGATGGTGATTACAGAATCACTGACGAGATCGTTCAGACTGAGTAGAGTCTGGTGAATGGGAGGGACGGCTGGCCCAGCCGTTGCCCTCCGGCTCATACCGCGAAACCCGGGCGAGAGTCTTCATGCTCCGGACGGTTGCAGGCGCGTTGAGTATTTCCGCGAGAGGCAACGGTTCCGCATCATTGTCGCGCCGGAGCCAATAGATCTCGCGACCGGAAACGTACAGCATCTGGTCCTGGTCTCCGCGGCGGAGCCGTAATTGCTTTTCAGTTAGCTCGTCGAGTTCATCTGACAACAGTATCACGAACAGCGAGCTCTCCTCGTGATGCACGTCCTCGTCAGGGAATGGAACGTTGGCGACAATGCGATCAACTTCTTGCGCCGTGCGTATGAACGTCCAGACAGACACGCCGAGCGACTTGGTCAAGTGACGCGAGATCTGTGCGGCGAGGGGTGCGATGACTCCCACGGGAGCTGTGTCGAAGATCACCGTATCCGGCGTCGGAAACGGCTCGACATTGAGAAAACCCAGCCTCGAAAAAAGGATCCGGATATTCTCGGCTTCGATGGCTCCGCGCCCGCCGGGCAGGCCGCTGATAAAGGCGATATATCGCTGCATACGAATTAATCCGGCAAGCGACGTGCCCGATTACTGGATTCTCTGGCGTGCCCAGTCTTCCAGCCGCGTGAGCTCGATGGGTAGTCGGGCCCTGAGAGGTGCCGGATCAAACTTCTGATCTGTTGTTTCGGACACGATTCCTGACTTGATAATCCGGCTTACACCGGGGTGTACCGGCTTCATGGCGCGGGACATCACTTTCAGCACTCGAAGAGGGATGTGTGCTACCTTTGCCTTTTGTCCGCTCACCCTCTCGAAAGTCTCCACGACATCGTGCGACGTGAGGTTCTCAGGGCCACCGACCTCGATCATCTCGCCGCGAAGCGAAGGAATTCGAAGAGCAGCCACGACAACGGTGGCAACGTCATCCGCCGCGACGAAATTGCGTGGATTTCTGCCACTTCCCATCAGCATCACTCGCTTGCCTTCCAGCACGGCTTTTCCGATGAGCTGATACGCGTGCATCTCGACGAAATGGGTGGGACGGATGATGGTGTAGCTGAGCCCGCTATCGCGCAGATACCTCTCGACCCTTGCCTTGCTTCTCCAGAAATCAATGGGATGGTCTAGGGCAGCTCCGTATGCTGACGTGTACACGAAGTGGTTCACGCCTGCGTGTTTCGCTGCGTCTATCAGCGCCATGTGCCCGATTTCGTCAACCGCCTCGCTCGATTCATCGCCGCGGCCGAGTATGGAGTGAGCGGCGGCAACGACGGAATTTGCTCCGCGGAGGGCGAACTCGAGAGAATCCGGATCCCGAAGGTCTCCTCGGACGGGGCGGGCACCGAGCTTCTTGAGTTCGTCTGCTTTCGCTACGACGCGTGTCATTGTTCGCACGTCTTCGTTCGCAGCGAGGAGAACTCTCGACACTTTTTTGCCGAGGGTTCCGGTTGCACCGACGACCAGAATCATTGAGAAATCACGGGCAGCTTACTCCGAACGGGCCTGAAGGGACGTCGATGGCCGGCGCTTGCGCAACACCAAGCCTGAGGTCGATTTCATCCATGAGATTATTGGCTCCTGCGTCGCGAACTGTAAGAGATGGAAGATTCCATCGTGATTCTATCAGCTTCAGTACCGATGCGTGATCGTAGACTTTGCTCGACACCGATTTTCGCTTGACGAAAGGCGAGATGAGAATGGTCGGAATGCGAAAACCCCGCAGCCCGTCCGTGTTGCCGATTCCGCGTTCACCCTGCGGAATCGGAGCAATGGGTGGAGGGACGTGGTCGTAGAACCCGCCCCATTCATCAAAAGTGACTATCAGTAGCGATCTGTTCCAGAGAGGACTGCTTGTCACTGCCTTGTAGATGCTGCCCAGAAATGCTTCCGCATCTCTGATGTCTCCTGGGGGATGATAGCTGTTGCTCAAATCACTCGTCAACTCGGGATCCACGAACGAGACGTTTGGAAGCGCCCCCGTTGCGGCATCGGTGAAAAATGCCGAGATGGGACGGATGAGTGAAGAGTACCGGTTACCCCACAGTGAGGATGTTACAAGCGCCGATCCGTAGTTGCGGCCAGTGAGGTTGGCTGAAGCAAGTCGGTCCCAGATTGTGGGCAACGTGCACGGTACGGGCGTGTTCGATATCCTGTCCGTTTCAGCCGCCAGGGAGATAATCCGGTTTGGATACGTCGGACCCATGATCGGACAGAAGTACCTGTCGAGAACAAGCCAGTCGCGCGCTGCTCTCCCGAGGAAACTCAGATCCGCCTGTTCGTAGTAGCCGATTGCGTAAAGATCATTCCCGGGCGTGCGAAGCCATCCATCACATGCGCCGTTGTTGTATTCGCTGCGGCCGCCTGCCGCCGAATGGTTTGGGTCGGCGAAGGCGCATCCCTGAAAATCGGTGAGGTGATGCGTTGGATGGGAAACACCCGCATTGTCGAGATACGAGAGGCCCCCCTGTTTGCCGTCTGCGCCCGGCAGCCATCCCAGCAAATGGTCGAACGACCGGTTCTCCATCGTCACTACGACGATGTGGTCGAGCGTGCCGGGATTGAGTACGGGATCAATTGGACTATTGGAATCCCTGCACCCGAGCGCGGCGGTTCCGGCTGCGACGGCAACCCGGGACACGAAATCGCGGCGCGATATCACGGGCCTATCTCTTGATTCTGCTCGCGTCCTCTACAACAACCAGAAGCGCGCTTCCCACGGGACGCTCCCCCGCCGAATCCGATGGACGGTTTACCAGTTTTCCCTGCACCACCATGGTGGTGGAACCGCCACCGTCAAAGTTCATCGCGTCGTGCACTCCCAGTTGAAGCATCGCGTCAGCCAGTTCGGACAATGACATTCCCGAATCAGATTCCCTGCGGCCGTCCACTGTCACAAGGTACAGGGTGGCGCTGTCTCGCGAGATGCCGACTGCCGTGCGTGGATGCCGTCCCGCAGAAAATCCCGGGCGTGTTCCTTCGATGATGTTGGCAATACCGGCCGTGTTGCGACCGTTCCGTATGATACGAGGCCATCCGCCAACGACAGTGCGAAGTTCTGCGGTGCCCGGAGCGAGTGCAGTCTTCACTCGAATCTGTCCACCACGCATCCCGATTCGTTCGAGCGCTTGGCGCCGCTCTCCTTCAGCGGAGAGTGCTGCTCCGCTTTCGAGAGCAATCCGGCCTCCTGCCTGCACTTTGCCTGCAATTCGGTACGTGGTTGTATTTCGGCTGCTCGATACGACGCGGAGCGGCAGGTAGGCAAGCTGGCGGTGAGTCGTGTCCGCAGGAGATGAATCGCCAACGGCCCTGGTGTACAGGACCATCGTGTTTCCGTAGGACGGACGAAAATTGATTCCGTAGAGAGGCTCGCTGTGCGTTCCCTGAGAAAGGGCAGCCGACAGGCCGTATCTCTCGATGTATGGGCGATTCTTCCAATCCACCGCGAACTGCGAGTGAAGATTGTCAAACGCATCGTATGGTGAATCAGTGAGTGTCACTCCTTTGGAGAGGACGCCCTCGATCACCACATTGTTCTCGCTCTCGCCCGTGCGGACGTTGAAGAAGTCGGCATTGACAGCGGCCGCCACCACTCCTGGCCCTTGATACCTTGCAGCCATTGAGGTCACAGTCTCCCGCCCGATGAAAGAATCCTTCGCTTTCACTCCGCGGACACTGAGTCCGGGTTGCCGGAGATTTATCTCGAGCACGTTGATTCGCCACGGTCCGCTGTTTACCACGAGGCGCTTGTGAACTATGCCCGGGGCAACGACTGCAGTCGTTGCTGAATCCCACTGCTGCGCATTAGCCGCCGCCGGAACGGCGGCGGCTAATACGAGCAGCGGGAACAGCTTCAATCGTGACACCCGAATCAAAACTCAGTAATTGGGGTTGCCTGCCTTCTCGCTCAACGGAACGATGAAGCACGTCTTGTCGCCGTAGAAGTCACTGAAGACCGGATACTTCCCCTTCGGGAACTGGTCGATTCCGGCCTTCAAATACCGGCGAAGATCACCAAGACGCTGGCCGGTCAGAAAGAAGTCTCTCGCGCGCTGCGCGCGCACTTCAGCCATCAGAGCAGCGCCGGCAAGACTCACCTGCGGCTGATTGCCAACGGCACGTCTCGCATTTACAAATGCCAGCGTGGTTGCGACTGGTCCATCCGCTTCTGCCACTATGTACTGCGCTTCGAGTCCCGTGGCAAACTTGATATGAGTCGTGATGTCAATCGGCTGAAGAACTGTCGCGCTCCAACCGCTGTACATAAGCGGTCTCTGCGGCGGGAATATCGGATTTGAATTCAAGCCGAGCCTCGACGTTCCGAGGGGCGGCAGTCGCGGATCGTTGATTCCGAGAAATCCGGGATAGATCCCCAGAAACGGATCAGCCGTTCGCGCCGGCCTGTTGAGCTGATTGTTCTCACGCACCGAGTTGGCCGAGTAATACGCGAGTTTCTCGTACGCAGCGGGAACGAGAATGGCGTACGAGCGCGCCTTCGTCAGATCTCCCATTTTCAGAGCCGCCCGTGCCGCACCGACATTCGACATGTTGATGAGGTCGGTCGCAGCGGCCACGTTCGCTCCCGAGCTCGCGGCCTTGGCAATCGTGATTGCAGTGTCAAATCGCGCAATTGCTCGCCTGAACAACTCCTCTGGCGGCAGCCCCGCACTCAGGTTCACCGGGGCCTCACAGAATCCTTCAGCGAGAAGGACGTATGAATAGGCGCCGTACGCCATCACTCGCGCCATGTTCAGGCTGGTGGCAGCATTGGCTCCCAGAAACCCCTTGAGACGTAGCGACGCGTCATCCGCTGACTGCCGCGTGCGCTGGAGATTCTCGTAAACGTCCGCGTTGATTGTATTGAGATCGTTGAAGTTGTGCAGCGAAAATTCGCGCACACTCACGTTGGTGTGATCCGTGAACACTTCGTCCGCCAGCACGCCAGACCAGAGCGCGTAGTTTCCGAATGCGTACTGGAACTCACCAATCACGCCATTCACTTCCAGCTGCTCCAGCGCGGGATCGTTGAGCTGACCTCCCTGAATCGAACCAGGGTCGCTCACCTTGAGCAGATCGCTACATGCACTCATCAGCAACATTGCGGAAGCGAGGAGGAGCGCGCGTGTCGCCTTCGAGGCGACTGTCATTGGGTATCTCATCAGAAGTTCACCGAGAGCGAGAGTGAGTAGCGCTTCGTCATCGGGACAGTCCACGAATCGTTGCGGTTGAAGGTGGACTCTCCACCGTTGAAGTTGAGCTCCGGGTCTGCGCCGCCATACTTCGTCCATATCTTGAGATTGTGCCCGGCCGCCGTGACCGTGGCTCTATCTGCAAACTTCGCAACGAGCGCCTGCGGCAGATCGTAGCTCACTGACAGATCACGCAGCTTCACGAAGTCTGCCTGTTGTATGTGGAGGAATGTCTGCGACGCAAACCTGCGAACCAGCACTTCGTCTGGATCCGCACTGGGATCTACGGTCGCCCACGAGAGCCCCGACCTGTCCCGCCGCCAATCTTTCACATTGAACTGATAGTGTCCGCCCTTGTAATCGGCGAGCCCGTAGAACCGAAGCTTCTGGAAAAACCTGAAGCTTGTTGAAAGCGCAGCTTCCTTCGTTGGCGCGGACGGACCCATGTAAATGCTCACTGGATCTAGAACAGGCTGTCCGTTCGCGTTCTTCACCACCTTCCCGGCTGCATCCCGCTGCACCTGCTGCGCCCACATTCCGCCGAGCGCGTAGCCCACCTGATATCTCTGAGAAGCGGCATAAGATCCGAAAATGATTGGATCGCGATCATCTCCAAACGAAAGCAGCTTGTTGCGGTTGGTCGAAAGCGAGAGAGTCGTCTCCATTGACAGCGACTTCCGCTCGATGGGCGTTCCACTCAGAATCACCTCGACTCCCTTGTTCGAGATCGTGCCGAGGTTTTCCAGCCGCGTGCCCGCAAACCCCGTGGACGGAGCTACCGACACCGGCAGCAGCGCATCCTTCGTGGTCTTGTCGTAGTAGGTGAAATCCAGATTCGCGCGACCGTTGAAGAACCCGGCTTCGAAACCGGCTTCTACCTCGCTCCCGCGCTCGGGGCGCAGGTTTGGATTGCCGAACGATCTGTAGCGGAGCGCAGAAGCTGTTCCGGTTGGATTGGTCACCACTGAGGTGCTGTAGCTCTGGAGCGCGTCGAACGGTCCGGGCGAATTGCCCGCCTGGCCCCATGCCAACCGCAGGCGAAGATTGTTCACCAGCGGCATGCTGAAGAACGGCTCCTCGGAGATCACGTAGGACACCGACGCCTTCGGATAGAACACTCGGCTCAACTCGGAGCCGAATGCAGAGTTGTTGTCCACGCGCACCGCTCCCGTGAGGAACAGCCGGTCACGCCACGCCATCTGCTCCTGAACGTAGAAACCGAGTGACTTCTGCTCGGAGAATGTTTCGCCGCTCGAGGTAACCGCCGCAGAACTGATGGATCTGATTCCCACGGCGCCAAGATCCTGTCCGTATGCATCCGTACGCCGGAAGGTGTTGGCAAGGTACTGAGCCCCCACTGACGCATTCGAAACGAGTGTCGGGGATATTTCCTTTGTCGCCGTCGCGTCGTAGTTCAGCGTAAGGCTCTGATTGATGGGACGGCCCTGCGCAAGGAACCCCTTGGTGTTGTCGAGCTCGAAACTCGCTCTCGCACTGAACGGGTTGACTCCCGGGGGCTGCGGGGAAAAGTACAGTTCAGCTCGCCCTACATTCTGGTCCAGCCCCACCCTGAATTTGTTCGTAAGCCACTCAACCGGCTTGTACTCGGCGCTCGTTCCAACGATGAACCGATCGGAGCGAGTCTGGTTGTCGTAGGTATTAGCGACTTCTGGCGAGATCTGTGAATGGTTGAGCCCAGCAGGGTAATTGTACTTGCGACCCGGTATTGCTAGGTACGAGCTGATGATCAAGCCGAATGCGATATTGTCGTTGAGCGGCAGGCGCACGTGGTTTCGACTGAAGTCGATGTTCGTTGCAAACGTAACCTTGTCCGACGGGACGAAGGAAAAGTTGCCGCGCACCGAGCCGTTGTTCGCATAGTTGTTGAGATTCACACCTTCTTCGCGGCTTTGCGCTCCGGATACGAAATAGGTGTAGCGGTCACCTCCGCCACTTGCCGAGAGACTCGCCTTGGCGAGCGAGCCCGTCCTGAGTGCGAAGGGTTCAGTCATTGGCTTATGCGAGATGATGTCTCCCACCTGGAGGCCCCTGAACCCAGGGTAGCCCGTGGTGTCTGCAATTCGGACTGCAGTGGCCACTGCGTAATTGGTGGGCTTGAGCGCGTCATCCCATCTCGCATTTCCGGTTTCCACTCGCGCTTCCCAGCGGGTCGCTCCCGGACGTCCCTTCTTCGTGATTACCTGAATCACTCCGGCAGCCGCCTCTGCTCCGTACAGTGTCGCCGCAGCGGGACCCTTGATGACTTCGATTGACTCGATGTCGTTGGGATTGATCGCATCGAGTGATGAAGCGCTCTGGCCGAATACCGAGTAGTTGCCCTGATTTCGATCGCTTACACGCACGCCGTCTATGTAGATCGTCGGTGAATTCCCGGCGTAGAGAGATCCGGCACCACGCAGACGGTAGTTCGTGGAGGTGCCGGCAGAGCCCGAACCAGGCAGCAACGTTAAACCTGGTGTCTTTGCCTGGAGAATTTCGGTGATGTTGTTAACCGCCGATTTTCCGATTACGTCGGACGCATTCACACTCGCTACGGAGTTGCCGATAGCACGCCTTCGCGTGTCGCCGACTGCTCCGGTAATGACCATTGCATCGAGCGCTGTCGCACTCGCCGTCATTGGTATTCTCACTGTAGTGGTCGCGCCGGATGACAGCGTGAAGGCCACCGTCGAGGGCTGATACCCGATGCTTCTCGCCCTGATCTGCCCCGCGGCGGCGGGCACATTCACCAGACGGAAACGCCCGTCGTTATCCACCGCCGCTCCAATGGTCGTTCCGGCAACCACAACCTGCGCGCTCGTGATCGGCGCGCCGGACTGCGCATCGACAACTCTTCCCGTGAGCGTTCCGGTTTGGGCGTTAGCGGTAACAGCGCCGAAACTCAGCGCTGTCGCCAGGATGGCGGCCGCAGGAATGCATCTGCGCAATTTCGCGCGGGACGACTTTCCACTCGTCATGACGTGCTCCTCATTATGGGATGACTGGTGTTCAACGGGCGGACCTCGACAGGTCGAGATCGACTACCACGGGGTAATGGTCGGACGCATACACTATGGGAACTCTTGCATCACGTACTTCGAAATGCCGCGAAGACAGGACATAGTCAATCTTTCCACCGGGATTTTTTGCCGGCGAGGTGAAACCCGGTCCACGCGAATACGGCCACGTGTCGCGCATTCTGCGAAACAGCGGCTGGAGCTCAGGCGCATCTGGACGAGCGTTCAGGTCACCCATGAGCAGCGTGGGTGATCCAGTGTCACCGATAATATCGAGCATGTCGGCAACCTGGCTGGTGCGTACTGCAGGGTCGCGCCGGAAGTCCAGATGCACGTTGAACACGCGGACACGCGTACCGACAACGTTCACCGTCACTTCCAGGAAACCCGGGAGCTGTTGCGGCCCGGCGCTTTCATCCTGCGTTGAAAGCCGCGTGACGTTGTGATTCTCGGACGCGACAATCGGATGACGGCTCAATAGGGCGACCCCGAACTCACGCGGAGGCACGGAGAGGTCCTGACTCGGAAACCGGTAGATGGGTGCATAGCGATACTCCATACCAAGCCGTTCCGCTATCCGCTTCGCCTGATCGGCGAAGTTGCTGCGCTCGCTCCAGTGTACGTCAACCTCCTGGAGCCCAACGATGTCCGGATGCTCCGCCTCGAGGACTGCGATAACGCTGTCCACGCCTTCATGACCGTACTGAATGTTGTAGGTCATGACTCTTAACCGACTCGACTCTCCGCCGGGAATGCTCGCACATCCCCATGCTGCCAGTGCAAGTGCTGAAAACAAAAGCTTACGTACCTGCAAACTCCGTGACGAAGACAGGGCCAAACTACTCAGGGTTTCTCGGTTGCGATAGGGAACAGAAGAGGACGCGTTGCGTCAGACTTTTTCATACGTGCAGCCACGCTCCTGCACGAGGCCGAGAGCCATCGTATGAGCTGGTACAAGCCGCACTCCAGGCATGAAGCCCGACACCAGATCCTCGCGAACATCAGCCGGCTTCATCTTCATCGCCGCAGCGAGCGAAGCCGCCTACGGCAAACCTTGCAGGGTTTGCGGCAGTCCCGTTCAGCGCATCAGGTACGCGAACAACGAGACCAGCTACTGCGCGCGCTGCCAGACCGATGGAAAGCTGCTTGCCGACCGCGCCCTTTCACGACTCCTCAATCAGGACTGGCCGAAGTCTATCGACGAGCTGTAGCGGCCGCGTCGCCCAGCACATCGGAGCGCTGTGTCGAGAGGGACTGTCCGCCATCGCACACAATTACCGCACCAGTGATGAACTGAGCGGCATCGGAACATAGAAACAGCGCGAGATCTGCAAGTTCCGACTTCTGAGCAAAGCGCCGCAGTGGTACCATCTGCGTGAACATCTCCCTTGCTTCCGGCGTGGGAGCCAGTCGCTTCATTCCCTCGGTGTCATCCACTGCTCCAGGCGCAATGGAGTTTACTCGCACTCCCATCGGTCCCCACTCGATGGCAAGCGTACGAGTTACCATGTCCACTCCCGCCTTGGCTGCGCAGACATGGATCTGCATTGCCATGGGGATGAACGCCTGCATGGCGGAAATGTTGATAATCGAAGCACCGGGGCGCCGGAGATGCTCGAATGCCGCGCGGCACGCGTTGAATGTGCCGAGCAGGTCTATGTCGACAACGGACTTGAAGCCGTTGGCTGACATTCCGAGAGCAGGAGCTGGAAAATTTCCTGCCGCACCGCACACGACGATATCGAGTTCTCCGTGTGCCTCGCGTGCTGATTTGATGGCGGAGGCCAGCGTGTCGTAGTCCCTGACATCCGCGGGAAACCCCTTCGCCTTCCCTCCTTTCGCTTCGATGCCGCTCGCAGCCGCATCGAGTTTTTCCTTTGTCCTTCCGATCAGTGCGACGGCTGCGCCCTGCTCAGCCAGGCGTTCGGCAATGGCGAGATTGATTCCGCTCCCACCGCCTGTAATGAGCGCGGACTTTCCTTCGAGGATCCGTTCTCCAAATGCACTGCTCATCTCTCTCTCCTTCGGGACTTGTTGACTTTGCGGGTTCGCTTGACCACGTGCGCCGGCCCGTCCGTTGAAAACATTTCCGCGGCAGCAAGAGCGGACGCACCTTCCACCGCCTGACGGTCGAGTGACAGAACCACTCCGTTCTCGGTATGCTGCTCCAGCAGCAACTGAGCCGCACGGAACTGCTGCACGTGGTGCGAGATCGTTGGTTTCGAAACCTTGAACACCTTCGCGAGATCCACCGATGTCATCGGAGTACGTGCGAGTGTGGTGGCGATCGCATAGCGAGTTGTATCGCCAAGCGCCCTGAATATCACGGCTGGTTTCACTGCGGAGTGATCCGCACGCTTAACCGGAATCGCTTCGATGGAAAGTTCAGGGTCAAACACGGGAATAAAGAACCGTGTTTCTCCATCCTGTCTTTCGTACGCAGCCCAGAAGCCCGCCGCATTGAAAGCCGATGGTATCAGGTGCACGGCAGAACGCGATGAGACAGAGACCGTCTTCCCACCTTTTGACGCGACAATCGAACCGGCATGGATGGTTATGGGCAGACGGTGTGCATCCGCAAACTTTGCGAAGCCGGTTTTCCCGATCCGTGTGGCCATGGACGTGGCCGATGTGTGCATCTGCGGCTCGAGCGCGGCCCACGTGCTGCTGAACCCTGCGCTCCAGAACCCTTCAATGGCGGCGACGACTTCACTTTGGTACGCCGAAGATTCCGAGATCAACCGCTGAAACGCGCGAACTGCTGCATGCTTCTTCTCGAACGGATGCAAGCCGAGCAGTGACAGGACTTTCTCACGCGAAGCCGCTTCAAGAGCCACGGCTTCCGAAAGCATGAGTTCTCCCGCCGAAAGCTTTTTCGCTGTTCCGGGAGACTTGAACACCCCAGCTAGAACGCCGTCGCGAAACTCGTCGGTAGGCATGTCTCCCAGAGCTGCAATCATTTCTTCATAAGAGACTTCGGGAATGACGTCTCGAAGCGAGTCCGCCAGCAGCGGCCACAGGAATGGAGAAGGGGCAACTCTTGCAATGGTCGCGCTGACGCGTTTCGGCAGCCGCGCTTCCATTGCTATTCGCCATGCGCGGAATGCACTCCCGGACGCACTGTCGAGAGCCCTGAGAGCGTAGAAAACCTCAAGACGTGGAGTTACGATGGAAATGGCTGCTGGGGGAAGGGCCGACTTGGCTGGCATCAAGGTTAGATAGCATTCTAATCGCCCCGTGGCAAGCCCAGCTCGCAGGCGCAGAACGCGCCCAACGCCCTCAACCCTGGAACTGTGAACTCCAGTCATGCTGCCCTACATTAGTCTATCGTGTCCGCAGCCCACCCCATCCACTTCCGCAAGCTCAATTGCCTCTTCCGGTTGCAGTAAGATGACGCCCGCACCGTTGGTGAGCGTCCTGGTCACGGCCTACAATCGCGAACCGTACATCGCCCATGCGATCAAAAGCATCCTCGCCTCCTCCCTGCAGGATTTCGAGGTGGTCGTCGTCGACGATGTTTCTACAGACCAAACGGCTGCACTAGCCAGAACTTTTGAGGCTACAGATAGCCGGGTCCGCGTCCACATGAACCCGGCCAACATCGGCGATTACCCCAACCGGAATCGAGCCGCTGCGCTCGCGCGCGGGAATTTCATCAAGTACGTAGACTCGGACGACGTGATTTATCCGCACGGCCTGGAAGTGATGGTCAACTGCATGAACGCCTTTCCCGAAGCCGCACTCGGCCTCTCCGCCCTCCCCGATGTCCGGCAACCTTACCCGCTGCTGTTGTCACCCGCCGAGGCATATCGCGAACACTTTTTTGAGCGCGACCTGCTGGCACGTGCTCCAGGGTCTGCCATCATTCGCCGGGACGCTTTCGAGGCAGTGGGTGGTTTTTCGGGCAAGAGACAGGTGGGCGATCACGAGTTGTGGCTCGCACTCGCGCGCAGGTTTCCGGTGGTCAAGATGCCAACTGACCTTGTCTGGGACAGACAGCATTCGGCCCAGGAAAAGAACTACGACAACGAAGCCACCAAGGCCCTGATGCACGATGCAGTCATGCACGCTGCCCTCGATGCGAAAGACTGTCCGCTCGACACCGCCGAAAAAACGGCCGCACGAAATCGCATGGAGAAAACGCGAGCAAGGCGATTCTGGAAACTGATGCAATCGGGAGGCCCGCAGAAGGCGGCCGAGTATCGGAAGGCCGCCGCGTTACCGGCGACGGATATCGTCGCTGCGCTTGTTGGCGGGCTGCGGCGGCTCTAGCAGGAAGATTCCGTTCATGGCGTCAATTCTCACGAAGCCACCCCTGCCCACATCGCTGCCCAGTATCCCATCGAGACTGACAAACGACGAAAACGACGGCGCGAACACGACCAGCTTTCGCAGTACCAGCGGCTGCCCACCCATTGTCGCCCTCAGCTCGTCCACGAACCTGCCATGGATGATGGTCACCCCCGCAAGACCACCTACCAGCCTGCGCTCACCCGCAAACGTCCGCGCCTTTGTCTTTAACAGCAGACCCTCGGTGGCGTATGTCTCCTGTGCGCCGGTGTCGAGATTGAAGTGCAGTGGAATCCCCTTCGATGTCACCAGCCGCACCACCGGCGTCCCCACCCAGAAGAGATTCCTCCCGCTCTTCGGCGCCTGTGCATTGATCACTGGCCGCGTCAGCGTGACTCGCTGATTCGAGTAGTCCAGTCGAACATTCAGACGGCTGATGATATCGTAGCCAATCACACCCTCTATCTGAACCGCACTCGGCAGCCCGTCCAGGTTTCCAATACTTATCCGCATCCGTTCGTCTGCAACGATCAGTGCTGTCGTGTTCGTGATCCTGATGCCGCCAATTTCGAGAACCGAGATGGCTCCTGCCTGAGCGGGTACCCTGCCGGTTGCTGTTGCAACCTCCAGAGTATCTGCCATCAGAGGAGACATCCCGCATTCCGCTGCCAGACTGGACGACACGATGGACATGCTGGACCCCGTGTCGATCCAGAAAATCCGATCCTTGCCGTTGATTCTGATGCTTACCATCGGAGTACCCGATGCTGAGAGCAACAGTGGTAGCACTACCGGCTTTTCCGGAAATGAAATCTCCCGCTTTGGGACTCTGCTGAATGCGGTAGCCCACGATTCGACACCTGCCTTGTCGGCCTTTCCGTTCAACCCGCTGTTTTGCCGGCCGACGCTGTCCAGCTCCGCAAGCAACTTCCACTCACCCTGATGCTGAAGCATCGCCGTCATGAGAACGCGGGCGGCAGTGACCAGTACGGTATCCGTTGTGTGTCCGCGCAGACCATCGAGTGCAAGAGTGGCTTCATCGTGATTGCCCGACATCACAAGCCCAAGCGCACGAGCAAATTCGTGCTGTTGCTCGGTAGCGTTCTCCTGACGCATCACCCAACCCGTGTCCAGGTTCGCCATGGCCTCCCAGAAACTGTGGCTCACCGATTTGATGTCGGCCGAGCGTCGCGGGGAGCCGAGGGAGTCGAAGGTGACGCTGGGGGGTACGTAGATGAGCACGGGCTTCGCCGGACCACACCCCGCGAGCAGTGCAGCCGCCACAGCAACGAGTGGAACTCTGGAGGCAACGGCGGTTAAAGTCACTTCACACTATTATATGAACGAACCCCTCATTAACCACTGCGAAAAATGACTGAAAAAATCAGCAAGACCGAAGAAGAGTGGAAGAAAGAGCTGACTCCGGAGCAATACCGCATAGCGCGGGAAAAAGGAACCGAGCCGGCTTTTACGGGGAAGTACAACGACTCGAAGGAACCCGGGGTTTACCGTTGCGTCGGATGTGGAAATACGCTGTTCGACTCCGACGACAAGTTCGATTCCGGCTCCGGATGGCCCAGCTTCACCCGGCCTCTTACACCTGAAAGCGTGGAAACCGAAACCGACAGCAGCCACTTCATGAAGCGCACGGAAGTCCACTGCAATCGGTGCGATTCGCATCTCGGCCACGTTTTCGACGATGGGCCGGCACCAACGGGGCTTCGTTACTGCATCAACTCCGCTTCGCTGGAAAAGGCCGACAAGCCTCTCTGAGGTCTCATTTCTTTTTCGGTTTCGGTGGCGGCACGGCCCGCTTCTGATTCGTAGGCGGAGCAGCCGGGAAGCTTCCGAACTTCGCCAGCGTGTATGGGCTTTCGTTGCCAATCCTGTCCACGGCGGAGATCGCAACCTGGTCAGGCGGTGATGACTTAGATCCGCCTTCAAACAGGTGCGATGTCTGCACACCAGGAAGTATCAGGGTCGACCACTCGGGGCCGAAGCGATATCGCACGACCCACAGCCAGATCTTGTCACTCGCAGATGAGCGGAACCTGACCCGCGTGGCGCGCGTTACGGCGTCGCGTTCGAGAACTGCCTGAGGCGCGCGTGGGGCAATACTGTCGAGCCAGGGCGACGGCGGCACCAGGGCTGGACCAGCGTAAGGCCCCCCTGCAAGACGCTCGACGATGCTGTCCCTGTTCTCCATCAGCACCTTCGCGCTGAAGTGGACATTTCCACCTGCACCTTCGGTCAGACGAGTGGCGCTTATCTGATTGATGATCTCCTGTGTCTTCCAGGAATTCTCACCCGTTGACCCTACCCGGCTCGTGTAATTCCCCGGCCAGATATTGCGGCCCTTTGTGTTCTCGGACACCCACCATCTGAGCAGTACTGGATAGCTCTGATCCTGTCGATCGATCGGCCAGTAAAGCTGCGGGGTGAAGTAGTCCATCCAGCCTTCGTTCAGCCATTTCTTTGAGTCCGCGTACAATTCCGCATAGGCATCGAAGCCTTTTATCTGCTCCGGAAAACCCGGCCGCCAGATCCCAAACGGACTGATGCCGAACTTAACCCACGACTTGGTTGTCTTGATTGTTTTGTACAGATCGCGCACGAACGTATCCACGTTGCTTCGCCGCCAGTCGTCGCGCGAAAGCCTGCCTCCCGATGCCACGTACCGCTTCCATGTGACATCGTCGGGAAATTGGATGACGGTTCCCGCCGCATCACGCTCCTTGTACGGATAGAAATAGTCATCGATGTGGACACCGTCGATATCGTAACGACGAACGACGTCCTTGATCACCTGAAGCGAATGACGCTGAACCGCTGTGTCGCCGGGGTCGAGCCAGAGGTGGCGGCCATATGTCCGCACGATTTCAGGGCGGGTCACGCTGATATGACTTGCTGCTATCTCGGATTTTGCAGAAGGATGCCGTGACCGATACGGGTTGAACCATGCATGCAGCTCCAGCCCGCGCCGGTGCGCCTCGTCCACTGCAAAGGCAAGAGGATCGTACCATGGCTCCGGCGGACGACCCATCTGGCCGGTGAGGTACTCTGACCACGGCTCGAGATCCGACTGATACAGCGCGTCGGTCGCCGTGCGAACCTGAAGCACGACAGCGTTCATGTTCAGATGAACGGCTCTGTCGAGAATCGCCAGCAGTTCCGATTGCTGCTGCCAGACACTCAGTCCGGGTTTGGAAGGCCAGTCGATGTTCGACACGGTTGCCACCCAGACAGCGCGGAACTCGCGCGAAACCGGAGGCGGTGCTTCCTGCGCGTGAAAATCCACGGGCAGCAGAAACGCTGCCGTTGCCATAACTGCTCGCACTGTTCTCATGCGCCAAGTTATCGCCTTGACTCCAACTTTGGGCACCGGCATGATTGGGCTCCTTAGTCTTTGACAACAGGAGCCTGCAAGATGCAGATGAATGTACCAGCAGTCGTGCTTGCTTCAATTTTTGCCCTCACAGCATGCTCTCCGAAGGAAACTCCGAATACGGCTGACTCTTCCGCCATATCCGCAGCGGAACCAGCAGCTCAGGCGCCAAACGTAGTGAACATCACTGCCAGCGAATACAAGTTCGACGCACCCGATCAGATTCCCGCGGGCGTGACGAAGTTCATATTGACGGATGCAGGCAAGGAGCTTCACCACGCCAGTCTGATCAAGCTCGATTCGGGCAAGACGATGGCTGACCTGATGAACGGCCTGAAGAACATGAAGCCGGGAACGCAGCCGCCGGGCTGGATGTTTTACGAGGTTGACCTCCAACCGGGCGAATATGCGCTCGTGTGCTTCCTGGAGGATGCAAAAGACGGAAAGCCTCATTTTGTGCACGGAATGATTCAGCAGATCAAGGTGAGCTGAACCGCTCTCACCTTCCTCGACGAGCCCCCAGTAAATCGGGGGCTCGTTTTGCATCTGCGAGTGTGTCAGCCTCCCGGTGAAGCCGCACTCCCGGCTAGGATGCCGCCATCCAGAACAAGTTCCGCTCCCGTGGTATACGCCGACTCGTCGGAAGCGAGATACACAACCACGCTTGCAACTTCTGCCGGCGTGCCGAAACGCTTGAGCGGCGTGTCCTTTACCATCGCCTCAGCACGCTCATCTCGATCAGGCCCGTCACCGAGCATTGCCTCCCACATCGGCGTGAGTATCGCCGCCGGATGTACAGAGTTGCACCGAATCGCGAGGCCCTGTTGCGCGCAGTACAACGCAACTGATTTGGTGTGATTGCGAACCGCCGCCTTGCTGGATGCATAAGCCGCTGCCTGCGGAATCCCGACCAGCCCCGAACGCGACGAAATGTTGATTATCGAGCCGGTGCCTGCAGGCCGCATCGCGCGAATGGCATGCTTGCAGCCCAGAAAAACGCCATCGAGGTTAGTGGAATGGACGGCGTGCCAGTCGTCGAGCGTGGCATTCTCTGGATCATGCGCGACGTAGCCGTTCTCAAAACCGGTGATACCTGCATTGTTGACGAGGACATCAAGCCGGCCGAACCGTGCCGTTATGCCAGCGATTGCCGCCTGCCACTCATTTTCGTTCCGCACATCGAGGTGCTCATACTCGACGCCCTGGCCGATCTCGCGCGCAGCGCTGGATCCCTCGTCATCCCGGATGTCCGAGAGAACGAGCGTCGCGCCCTCTCGAAAGAACGCAGCACCAATGGCTCGCCCTATTCCTCGCGCCCCACCCGTAACCAGGCAAACCTTCCCCTGTAGTCTAGACATGCGAGGAAATATCGGCACTCACGCGCTCGACCGCATCGAATAGCTGATCGAATGAGCTCACAACGAACAGTGTGTCCTGAAGCTGGTCAATTCGGAACGCCTGCGATGTAACCGCTTCCACCGAGAAGGGTCGCCTGTCACAGGCTGCACCGAGCGCGTTTGCAGCGTCACCCGCCGACGAAATCAGTCCGCTCCCGTAAATCCTCGGCTGCCCGTTCTCCTCTATGAGACCGAACTCGACAGTAAACCAGAAGAGCCGCGCCATCATTTCCACGTCCTCTTCCGTGGTTGCCTTTGACGCTGCCTCTCCAAACCTCTGCAGAAATTCCGCGAAGACAGTATCAGAATGGAGCGGAACGTGGCCGAATACGTCGTGAAAAATGTCTGGCTCTGGCACGTAGTCTATTCCTTCTCTGGACCTGATCGTGACGGTCGTAGGAAAGCGACGCTGAGCAAGTGATGCAAAGAATTCTTTGGCTGGAAGAAATCCACCAACAGGAACTGCGTTCCATCCAGTTCTCGGAGTCAGCCTCCGGTTCACGTCCGCCAGATCTGGAATCTGCGTTCCGGAAAGTCCGATGGCGTGCGCGCCACGAAGAAAGACATCGCTTGCCGTGGATTCAAGGTCTTTCATTCGCCTCGAGTAGAGAATCTCCCACACCTCATGATTCTCTTCGGTGTACGCATTCCAGTCCTGCGTTACGGCTGGCTGTGCGATGAGCTGCGAATCGAGTGCGTGGGAATGGGAGTGGACCTGCATTGGACTTCTCCTGGTTGGATAGGGACAAAAAAAAGGCCCGTGAAGATTCACGGGCCACACTGAGAGGAATTCTGATGCGCTTAGATGCGCATACGCCTCCGCGTGCCCGTGTTCAGGGTCGCGTAGTAATAGCTTGCGGTGGAGGCGAGGATTGAGTTCATCTGTGTTCTTGGAAAGTGCTCATGTCTGACTTCAGCATCGTGTGCTGCGTAACGAACTACAAGAGGCGCCGGTCGGAATCGAACCGACGAATAGCAGATTTGCAGTCTGCCGCCTTACCACTTGGCCACGGCGCCGGAAGTCGCAAGTTACCCTGGCCCCCTGAGCCGTACAAGCACGATGCAGGCAGTCCGCCTTTGACAGCGCTTTCTCCAACCGGGATTATCAGGCATGCAGCCCACCAGAATCGCCATCAGGATGGCCGGCGAGAGCGACGTAACTCTCATCCTTTCCTTTATTCAGAGCCTCGCAACCTACGAGCGACTGCGCGACTCATGCGTAGCAACCGAAGAACGCCTTCGCCACACTCTCTTTGGCCCGCACCCGGCAGCTGAAGTCCTCATAGCCAGCCTCGACAACGAGCCGGTGGGGTTCGCACTGTTTTTCCAGAACTACTCAACCTTTCTCGCTCAGCCGGGCATCTATCTCGAGGATCTCTTCGTAAATGAGGAGGCTCGCGGACACGGCGTCGGACTGGCACTGCTTTCGGCCCTGGCCCGTATATCGATCGAGCGTGATTGCGGCCGCCTGGAATGGGCGGTTCTGGGCTGGAACCAGCTCGCGATCGACTTCTATGAAAGAATAGGCGCCAGGTGCATGAGCGACTGGAAGACTTTCAGGATGACGGGTGATTCTCTCACCGGCCTTGCGGCGCTCTAATTCCGAAGGGCGCAGGGCCGTGCGATAGCGTAGAATTGACGCATGACAGAACCGAAGAATCGTGACGAGCCGAACATTGCGGAATCCCGCTTCCTCCATGGTCGAGGCTTTTTCAACGTATTCGGACCGGGATTGGGCGCCGCAGGAGCTGCCCTGCTGATCTACGCATTCCAGCGTCAGGCACCCGCATTCGAAGACGTGCTGAAGCCTGTCTATTTCGTGATCGCTGCAGCGTTCGTGATTTTTACCGGGCGCGCATTGCGGGCGCGCTCCGAAACCCGGCGGTCATCCGGAGACAGGCGTCGTGCAGACCGACGCGGCCGTCAAGATGAGCGCTAGGTCCCAAGGCGCCCTGGCCTGACACTCAACGCATAGACAACAGGCCCGAGTCCGGCAGCAATTCCAGCTCCCACGAGCGCCGGAAAACCGTACTCGCCCTCCTGAAACGACAGCACTGTCACCAGCACCAGAATCGCCACCGGCACCGCAGCCAGGGCGCATACACCAGCAGTGTTCACAGGCAACCGGAACGCGCCCCTCAATTGCGGCTCTTTTATTCTGAGCGCAATCAACGCCCCGAATTCGAGAAACAGCGCCATCGAGTACAGAAGCACATCGGCAACTACCAGGTGCACAAATGAAAGCGCCGCAAATACGGAATAGCAAACCGCCGAGATGAGTACAGCCGCGCGCGGAGTCCCTCTCGCATCTGCGCGCCCCAGGAACCGGGGCAGCAATCCGTCGCCCGCCATCGCAAACGGAATTCGCGAGTACGACAGAAGCAGCGCATTGAACAACGACAGCGCGCTCACTATGCCCGCGATCGCCACCAGCACTGCCAGGATTCCCCCGAACCTTCCAGCAGACATCACTGCAATCTCCGACCATCCACCTTCCTTCCATTGCGTCCAGTCACTCGCGCCGAGAGTGGCTGAAAGCGGCACGAGATAGGCGAGAACTACGAGCGGAAGAGTAAGGGCAAGAGCGCGCGGGTAACTCCGCGTCGCATCCACCACCTCACCCTGCACCGTCGACGCATTGTCCCAGCCGATGTAGTTCCACAGAGCAATCGACAGCCCGACGCCCAGCCCGCTGATCCCTGTCGCGTTCGGAGCTGCGAACGGCTCCCACGGCACATGAGTGATCCGCGGAATTGCAGCAAGTGACAATGCGCTGAACGTCAGCAGAATGAATATCCCCGCCATCAGGGAAACTCTGCCAACTCTGCCCGCCCCGCGAAGATTTACTGCAGTTGCTGTCCAAATCACCGCGAGCGCGATGAGCCACTGTGTCATTGCACTCAGGTCGGGAAAAAAGAACGACAGGTATTGATTGAAGAGCACCGGATAAATCGCCATGTCAACCAGCGAATACATCCACGTCCACCAGCCGTTCTGAAATGCCCAGAACGGACCGAATGCGCGATACACCCAGCGATAGTATCCGCCCTCCTCTGGAAGCATGCTCGCCAGTTCGGCCACGATGAGAGCTTCGGGAATTGACCAGAACAGAGGCACGAGAAGCAGGATCAACAAACCAAGTCCCGGCCCCGCAGTAACTATCAGCGACTCTGTTGTGAAAGCGCCGCCCGACACGTTGAAGAACATCACGAACACGAGCGTCAGTGTCGTGAGCGACCGGCGGAGGGGAGGGCGTGACATCGGCACCCGAAGCTAGTCTGCGGCCTGTTCCGTGCAAGGTGCGCATGCATGCCACCAGCCGGTCTGGAGAATTCCCCACGGGTTCACGCTGCGCTCGGCAAGTCGATCGCAAGGGCGGGTACATTCCTCGGAGGATTGGGAGTTTTCCTCGTCAGCGGCGCTGTCATCGCGCTCGTCGCCACGCTTGGGTTCGGCGAGCTGGCTGAAACGGTGATGTCCGGCAGAACTCAGCAGTTCGACGAGTCGGTTCTGCGATGGATGGGCGCTCACCACACGAAACTGCTGGACGGCGCCATGCTCGAGATCACCGCATTGGGCACCGGCACCGTTGTAATAATGATCGTCTGCATCTCGGCCCTGTTCCTGTGGCTGACGCGCCACCGTTATTCTGCGCTGCTGCTTCTCGTGGCTGCAGGCGGCGGCCTCGTCCTCAACCTCGCACTCAAGCTGTTTTTCGACCGGCCAAGACCACACGTGATCATCTGGGGAACGAACGCGGTGAGTTCGTCGTTTCCTTCAGGCCATGCGATGAGTGCTACGATCGTCTACAGCACAGTGGCATACCTGGCTGCGCGTCTGTTTACCCGTTCCTGGCAGAGGTGGGTCACGATGCTCTTTGCAGCCCTCGTGATTCTGCTGATCGCGGTCAGCCGCCTCTACCTCGGCGTGCACTATCCGTCAGACGTTGCAGCCGGTGCCGTTATCGGACTTGCCTGGGCTGCATTCTGCATGGCGACACTGGAAGCCATTCAGCGTTTTTCCGAACGCCACTCGCCGTCGCTACAGCAGGTGGAAGAACCCGCACCTAAAACCACTGGCTAGGCACGAGCCGAAGCACGCCCTAACCTGGTATCTCTCCTTCGCCCAGAAACGTCTGCCCGGAGATGTCCATGTTTGTGCGAATCATTGCCGCGATTCTTTCGCACCCCGGCTCGTTCTCGACCACCAGCTGAGTAAGGTCGTCCACTCGATCGCGCAACAAACTGTCGGTCGAACGCGAGAGCGAAGCCGCGCGGCTGGTGACATCATCGATTGCAGTCCTGACGACGACCGCATTGCTGGTCTCGACCAGAAGTCGCATGATCGTTTCAGCGGGCGACACCGTCCCTTCCAGACAGCGCACCAGTATGTCCCGCTGTGCATTCGATTCAACGCCTGCGGTGAGGCGTTCAATCGCAGTCGTCTCGGAATTCATGCGAAAGAAATCAGGATGTCACGAAACTCGGCGTTCGATCAGGCCGCGCCCACCACGACCATCGGTCCCGTGGGCGCGGGCACGCCTCCTTCGGGCTCTTCCGTAATTGCGACAGCGCGAAGAGCATCGCGCGCCATCGCATATCTAGCCCGCATCACCACGTTCCCATGCTCATCCGGCTTGAACGTTCCGGCCGAGATCTTCGCGTCGTCCGTCACGAGCCACACCTGATAGGTTTTGCCCGGCTGTGGCTGTTTCAAGTTGTATGTCACCATCACCCAGTCGTCTGACGCACGGTTCCAGACCATCCGGCCGAGTGTTTCCTTCGTTCCTTCGGTCGCAAGTGCAACGACTTTGACGTCAGGGCCGGTCATCGCGGCAATCAGCGAGTCCTTCTGGCTCAGCGCGCCTGCCAGGCTGTCGCCTCGCGGAAGTGTCGTCTCAACGGACGCGAGCTGAGCACGCACATTCTCCCTGTCGTTCGTGACACGAAGCAGCTGAGCACCAGTTGCGACAAGAGCCAGAGTAGCCGCAATGGCATACCAGTTTACGGCTCTCCTGATCGGAACTACCTGCGCGCTCTCGCGCGGTGGTTCCGCTGAAGTCGGCGCACGCAGATCGGACGAGACGACTCTTTCGCCAGACACAGGCGTGATACGGTGTCCTTGTCCTGGAAGGCTTGCCACACCGCGACCCATGTCCGTCCCACCTGGCACCGGAACCGACCGCAGCTCACGCTCGGCTCGTGCACGCGTGAGGATCCGCGAGCGAATTCCCGCGCTGCGGCCGCCGTCGATCTGGACGCCGGGAACGAGGTCGCCGAGGCGCGCCACGGTTTCCTCCATGGCGGTGAGCTCCGGTCCGCATTCCGGGCAGACAGCGGCATGCGCTCGTACTGCGCTTGCGACCTCCGTCGAAACGGCGTCGAGCGCAACAGCTGCCAATTCGGAGTATGCCTCCTCGTGGCTCATGTCGTTCACTCTTTCACCCCGCGGTACATGGATAATGGCTCCCTCAGCTTCTGCATTGCGAGACGCATTCGCGTCTTAACTGTTCCAAGCGGCTGACCAGTTGCGTCAGCAATTTCTGTTTGACTCATTCCATTGAAGTACCCCATTTCGAGCACTTCCCTTTGTTCCGACGGCAACTTCAGCAACGCCGTCCTCACGTGTTCCCGAAGCTCGGCTCCTTCCATGTCCTGCGACGGATCCGGAACGCCCGATGCCATGTCGGCAATTGTACGCTCACCACCTACGGGATCTTCCCGATTCCGTTTCCTCGAGCGAAGGCGGTCCAGCGCCTTGCGACGCCCAATGGTGAGCAGCCATGTGGAGACTGCGCCGCGCGACGGTTCGTACGTGCCGGCCTTCCGCCACGCCTGCCAGAATGTTTCTTCGACAACGTCTTCTGCCTCGTCCGGGTCCTTCAGCAGGTGAAGTACCAGAGAATACAACGAGCGGACCCAGCGATCGTATAACGCACCGAGTGCCGTTTCATCGGCGTCTACCATACGCCGAATCAACGCGACATCTCCTGCGTTGGACCCTGTCTCCATTGAATACGACACTTCCCGCTCAGACGGATTCATTGAATCGAATGTAATCGCGCGCGCTGATGGTGCCAGATGCGAATAAACGCGTCACCGGTGCCGGTAACGCGTTTATTCGCTGGAAATCCTGCTGATGAATGCTGTCAGTACTTCGCGAGGTAGTTATCGAGCTCCCATTTCGACACCTGCGTGATGTACTCACCCCACTCCATTCTCTTTGCCGCAAGGAAGTTGGTGGTGATGTGCTCGCCGAGGGCGTCCCTGATCACCGTGTCCTTCTCCAGCTCGTTGCACGCTTCATCGAGGTTGTGCGGCAGGTCATCTATTCTGAGACGTCTCTTCTCCCTGTGTGACATCTCCCAGATGTTGGCGTTCACCGGCTCACGAGGGTCTGACTTCTTTTCGACGCCATCGAGGCCTGCGGCGAGCTGCACCGCGAGCGCGAGATATGGGTTTGCCGCAGGATCGGGGATACGCAGCTCGCACCGGGTGCCAAGCCCCCGACGGTCCGGTATGCGGATCATCGGCGTACGGTTTCGCATTGACCACGCAACGTTGACCGGCGCTTCATATCCAGGTACCAGCCGCTTGTAGGAGTTCACGAGCGGGTTGGTGATCGCGCAGAAACCGCGAGCGTGGTTGAGCAGGCCGCCGATGTAATGAAGGGCCGTCGAGGACAGCTCCCATTGCGCCTTCGGATCCCAGAAGGCGTTCTCCTTTCCCTTGAACAGCGACTGGTGCGTGTGCATTCCGCTTCCGTTCTGTCCGAATACCGGCTTCGGCATGAACGAGGCAAGCAGCCCAAACTGCTGCGCCACGTGGCGAACAATGAACCTGAAGGTCGCGATGTTGTCTGCGGTCTTGAGTGCGTCCGCATACCTGAAGTCGATCTCATGCTGGCCGTGTGCCACTTCGTGATGTGCTGCTTCCACCTCGAAACCCATCTGCTCGAGCACCCCGACGATCGCGCGTCGCGCCGTTTCGCCAAGATCGACAGGAGCCAGATCGAAATAGGCACCTACATCGTGGGTGTTCGTGGTGGGCTCGCCGTCCGGTCCCGGCTTGAACATGAAAAACTCGGCTTCCATGCCGGCGTTCATTGTCGTGAAGCCCATCTTTTTCGCACGATCCAGCTGCCGGCGCAGAACACGCCTCGGGTCACCCTCGAACGGCTTGCCATCAGGCATGTTGATGTCGCAAATCAGACGCGCTACCCGATTCTCCGGCTCGCCCCACGGAAAAATCTGAAACGTCTCCATGTCCGGACTCAGGAGCATGTCCGACTCTTCGATACGCACAAACCCTTCAATCGAGGAGCCATCGAACATGATGTCGCCGTCCAGCGCCTTCTCGAACTGCGAGCTCGGAATCTCGACGTTCTTGTTGACGCCAAGAATGTCCGTGAACTGAAGTCGCAGGAACCGAACATTGTTTTTTGCAGCCAGCTCGAGGATGTCCTTCTTGTTGGCTCCGGCTGTGTTCCGAACGGTAGATGGGGCTTTTCGCGCCACTGTGAGGCCTCGGTTAAAAAAAGGTTGGATCCGGCGAAGCGGTAAGATTACTGGTACCGGTTCTCGGTGTCAACGGAAATGTGCACAATTTGCACAAAACCGAAGACAGTCCGGCTGTTTTTAGCCCCGGCGCAGGCAAATCCCGGCCGCGAGTTGCCGATTTTGCAAGAACACGGACTCTTCGAGAAGCCTCTTTGCACGGAATTGCTGCCGTTGAGCACTCATGCGAACCACCTGGGCGCTATTAGGTTGTAGCCATGACCGAAAACCCAGCACCAGAAGTCATCTGTGCCGTGTGCTCCGCTCCAGGATCCGGGCGCTTTTGTTCAAGTTGCGGTGCTTCACTCGAGACATCCGCCTGCCCAGGGTGCGGTGCAGTGCTCAGTCCGGGCGCTCGCTTCTGTCACGACTGCGGACACGCGGTTTCAGGCGCCGCCGCTCCTGAAGCGAAACCCGCGGCCGCTCAATCCTCCAGCGCGACATCCTTACCATGGATCGTCGCAGCCATCGCGCTCGTGACGCTGCTGGCGTTCCTGGCTGGCAATGCGTTCAATTCGAAGCGCGGGAGTTCACTGGACGGATCGCAGAACGCGCTCCCTCAGGCAGGCCTCGACGACCGTGGCGCAGTTGGCGGGCCAGCCGCCGATGGAGCCGTCCGCGGGCCCGACATATCCCAGCTTTCGCCGCAGGAGCGCGCTGACCGGCTGTTCAATCGCGTGATGACCCTGGGCAGTGAGGGCAAGACCGACAGCGTGCTGTTTTTCGCTCCGATGGCGATCGAAGCATACCGAATGCTGAGCCCGCTCAATTCCGACCAGCGTTACGATCTCGGAAGAATTGCAGAAGTCGCCGGAGCGCTGCCGTTAGCTAAAGCCCAGGCCGACACCATTCTTCGGGATAGCCCCACACACCTCCTGGGCCTTATCCTCGCCGCACGCATCGCAGATCTCGACAAGCGAACGGCCGAACAGACCTCGTTCGAGTCGCGATTGCTGGCAGCGTACGAGTCAGAGAATGCCCGGAAGTTGCCCGAATACGAACGACATGCCGAAGACATAAAGAACGCACTGAGCAGTGCGCGCCGTGGAAACGCGGGTTCTCGATGAACGTGGCCTCGCGCGGCCCCTGCTTTTTTGCCGCCCCCGATGGCAGGGCGACAGGAGCTACTTGACGCGCCACGATGGAAGCAGTATTGGCTGTCATTACGCGAATGACACCAGACGCAAAATCAACGGGGCACACGTCGTGCACCCTGGCCGCGCCGGACAAGCGAGGCTGATACACCAGTGAACCGGTTCGATGCAACATTCAAGGGGGAAGGGTATGGCGAGCGGTGATGACGAGACAAAGGTGACGTACAGATTCGCCGACGACGACGACGACTCCGATCTCGGCGGTTTCAGCCGGGGCAAGCGGTCGTATGATGACGACGGCGACGACGAAGATGGCGGCTGGGCGGTCAACGAAGACCACAGCGATCGTCTTTGGGACAGCGCAGAGGATGTCGACGACGACGACGACGAGGAAGAGACGTCAACCGCTGACTCCGAGGATGGAGAGGACGAGGAGGAAGAGGAAGATCTCTTTGGGGGAGGCGCCCCTCGCGGTCGCCGTGGCCGTCCGAAGGGTTCCACTGCCGCCAACCGCGAGAAGCAGCTGCTCGCATTGACCCGGCCAAGGAATGCCCGGCCGGAGAACACTGGAGCAAGGAGCCTCTTCGACGATCCGGCACCTGAAGAAAAGGCGCCGGCCTCGGCACCAGCAGCTGCAAGTTCTGCTGCACGCGGCGGCAAGTCGGCACCGAAATCGACAGCGCCCACCAAGCTCATCACAGGAAAGGGATCTCCGGCGAAGGCAGCGAAAAAGAAATCCGCCCCGCAGAAGCCCGCAGCAAAAAAGTCTTCTGCTGGCAAGAGCAACAAGAAAAAAGCAGCCCCCTCCAAGGCTGCGTCGAAGAAGGTAGCCGCGAAAAAGTCGTCGTCGAAGAAGTCCGTGTCGAAAAAGACGACGGCAAAAAAATCCGGCGGAAAGAAGGCGCCCCCGCGCAAAGCTGCGGGCAAAAAAGCCCCGAAGAAGAACGCCGGCGGAAAGAACTCCGGACGGAAAGCGGCGGCTCGCAAACGGCGCTAAAAACGGTGGCGTAGCCGCACCAGCGTCCTGGGGCGGTGTGCAATAGCCCGTAAGACCGAGAGCCGGCGCGTGATCGGGGACTCCCGTGACACGCGACCGGCTCTACTGTTAGTAGACTCTGGCAAAACGACTATGACGGATCAAACTGAAAGCCGCTGGCGGAAACTCGCATTATCTGGTGGCGCCTTGCTTGGCGCTGCGGCAGCGTACAACGCATTTGCGCGCAAAGATGTAGACCAGCTTTCCAACCTCATCGGAGGCGAGGAAGGCGGGTTCGAATGGCGCAACTCGCGCATTGCCTTCACACGGCGAGGCAGCGGTCCGCCGCTGCTGCTAGTGCACGGAATCCACGCGGCTGCGTGGTCCTACGAATGGCACGACAACGTCGATGCACTGGCCCGCAACAATACGGTCTACACGATCGACCTGCTCGGCTTCGGACGATCTGACCGGCCGGCAATTCAATACACTGCCCGCCTCTACATCTCGCTGATTTCAGACTTCGCGCAGCAGGTGATCGGAGAGCCGTGCGTGCTCGTCGCAACCTCGTTATCCGGCGCCTATGCAATCGTTCTGGCTGCACGTGATCCTGCAAGATTTCCGGCTCTTGCCCTCATCGCCCCAACAGGGCTGATCCGACTTAACAAATCAACGGGAATCGGCGGCGAAGCCGGCCGGCTCGCAGTTGAGACGCCCATAGTCGGAACCGCGATGTTCAACGCGCTCGTTTCACGGCGCAGCATCAGAAGCTGGCTGGAAAAGACGTATTCCGACGACACCATTGTGACCGACGATCTTGTCGACATCTATTACTGGACGTCGCACCAGCGCGGCGCCCGGCATGCGCCGGCTGCTTTTGTCTCCGGTCAGCTCAACATTGACGTTCGTGCTGCCCTGCGGAGACTCACCCAGCCCGCCCTGCTCGTTTGGGGCGAGGAAGGTTCGATCGCCCCGATCGAGGAGTTCAGGGGATTTTGCAGCGTAAAACCAGACTTCGAACTCGCAGTTCTCACGCCGGCTGGCGACCTGCCACACGACGAGCGCCCGGAAGACTTTAATGTTATCCTATCCTCATGGCTGACTCGCCTGTCGCTCTCCTCCGCGCACACTCAAGACACGCTCCCTGGAACGCACGAGGCCTCGCAGCCCACGTCACCGCTCTAGTCGATGCGGCCGGAATACGGCCAACCAATGCATCGGCGCGAGCAGCGCCGTCTGCGAGGTCTGTAAGGTTCTATGTGGCGAGCAAACTTCTCGACCGTCCCGAAGGAACGGGCACAGCCGCGACATACAACTATCGCCATCTTCTTCAGCTTCTTGCGATAAAGATCCGGCAGCGCGAAGGCCAGAGTCTCGACAGGATCAAGCAGGAGATGAAGGACATTACCGGCGATTCACTCGAGCGAAGAATCGCCGCTTCTCTTGCCCCCGCACTTACATCGGGCGCCGACGAATCGGTACTGAACCACGACGAGAACACTTACACGTGGCGGCGTGCGCCAGTGGCAGAAGGAATCGAGCTCCACATACGCGAGGATAGTCCAGCCGCAAGCGACGAAGCCGTGATTGCGATGCGCGAAGCAGTGCGCGCAGCGCTAGGACGTGCCGATATCAGGTAGCATCAGATATCGCGCGCCCTTTTCACCTCTGAGGTGATCGGCAAGTAATCGCTTCGCGCGCTCCAGTTCCTCTCCACCAAGCCGCTCGGCGGCAACCAGCTTCCGCCCCCTTCCCTCAACAGCCAAAGCGACGCGGCCACCCCGCGTGACGAGCAACGCACCCGCACCACGCGGACGAGACAACGGATCACGGTCCGCCAGGCTTGTCAGCAGGACATGAACGTTCGCGGGATCACTCGCAGACATGACTACATAGGGCTTTGAATCCTCGGGCTCAGAAGCAATCGACCGCAACAGCTCGACCGCAGCGGGAGTCGCAAACTGGGCACCGCTCATTCCGCGTACGAAATACCCGCGACGCACCTCTCCCCGGAATTCAAGGCGCTTGAGCTCCCGGTAAATGCCACGCCAGCCAACGGGTGGACGCTCCTTTTTCCAGATTTCTCGCGACACTAACCCATACCTATCGAGCCAGTATCGCGCGATCTGGCGGGCCTGTTCCTCATCTCCGCCACTTTTGCCCATGATGCTGAAGCGGTTGAGACGCGACCACCGGCCGCCCCACCCGGACACTCCAGACCCCGCCCTGTCAGGCCTGCTCCACTTCGGCAGACGCCTCAGGTTCACCCGGCGCTGAACCACCCGCCTGCCTGCTGATGGCGAATAATCGGCCGGAAGCCACTTTGCCGGATCCGGCCCTCCACGCTGAACCAGCGGCCTCCATCTCACCACTCCCCTCATTCCCTCCGCGCTGTCATTGGTTATGAGGCTTGCTGCAGCGAGATCCCGCAACGCCTCCTTCACCGCCAGCGAGGTCAGGCCGGTGACGGCTTCGACATCGCTGGTGTATGGAGCGCCTTCACTATCTATCACGTCTAGCACCAGCCGAGCATTACCGCTGACCCTCTCCTCGGCGGCAATCGCGGCCCCCTGGTCCAGCCAGAGCGATCCGCTGCCTCGCCCGAAGAACCTGATTCGGCTCAGCTGCACTTCCTCTGCTTTCGAACCCGGTGCTGACTCACCTGCCCAGACTACTTCGCCGCTCGCAAGGATCGGCGACAGCCAGGCGGGATCGTACTCCTCCACCCGCACACGGAGATAATCGCGTTCCCACGACTTCGCCGGCCGCGACACACCGCTCAGTTGAGCGAGCGCCGCAGCCACCCCGGCGGGCCCCTGAAGCGCATCGCGCGAATCGAGATGCTGCCACCGCTGCACCAGCTCTGCGAATACCGGAAACTCCACCGCCTCTATCTGCTTTCGCAAAGCAGCCAGCGCGCGCCGACGTCCCGCTTCTGCTATTCGGCGCGAACACCATTCCGCGTCCGTAACTTCCGAACGGAAGCGCCCCCTCACCAGCTTGCCCGTGCGCTGCCACTCGGTCAGATGATCTTCGATCCAGCGCTCGTCCCAGCCATACCGCGCCTTGACCTCGTTCACCGTCACCGGACCCGCGAGAGCAATCATGCGGGCGAGAATCTCGCGTCGCGCAGCGCCGCGAGTCATCGCGGGCGTCCGCACCGAGAGGGGAATCACCTCCGAGTCCGGCGCCTCCTGCACATCTGCCAGCCCGTCGTGCGTATGCACCGCAACTCCCGTCACGACATTTTCGCCAAAGGCGGAGAGATATCGCGGGTATGACTCAGTGAGAATGCAGCTCCACGCCATGGCGTCGCCGAAGCGGACCATCGCCAGCCGGCCACTCGATACCAGTTCGCGCAACGGGTCACCTCTGAGCCCATCGGCATCTGTCGCGACTCTTTCCCGTATTTCTTTTATTGTGAGATCGCCCGCGCGATCCACCAGGTGCGCCAGCTCATCAGCGTTTCTCGCCCGCCTCCTCGGTGCCGTTCCCCTGCGTTCAGCCACGACCTGCATGATTGCGTCGAGCGTCAGGTCATCTCCCGCTTCCTCCCCCATGACTTCGCCGAGCAGCGAACGGTCGAGCGAGAGAAACGCGGCGCGCTGTTCGGCGCGGGGAGTGTCATCCCCATACAGCCAATCCATTACGAAACCGAACTGGAGACTCGACGCAAACGGTGATGGTGTTTCTGTCTGCACAACGTGAATGCGGATCTCACCGCTTTCGATCGCATTGAGTACGGTCGCGAGCCCGGTCATGTCGAAGGCATCCTGCAATACGTCGCGATACGTCTCTACGAGAATTGGAAAGCTCGGGAACTGCTGCACCGTCTGAAGCAGATCCAGCGCTTTGAGCCGCTGCAACCACAATGGCATGCGCCGCCTCGGGTTTCCACGGGGCAGAAGGAGCGCGCGGGCGGCGTTCATTCTGAACCGGGCGCCAAACAGCGACGTGGTGCCGACTTCATCCATGACGAGCTGATGTGCTTCGGCAGAAGAAAGACCGAGGAGCCCGCTTACAGGCACCGACCTTCCCAGATCCGGCATTCGCAGCATCACTCCATCATCTGTTGTCTGGACCTGAACGTCTGCGCCCTGCAGTGCGTCACGAGCGCGCTGCGCCAGCGCCATTCCCCAGGGCGCGTTCACGCGTCCGCCAAACGCCGCATGAATGACCACACGCACAGATCCGGTTTCATCGCGAAAATGCTCGACAACTATGTTCCTGTCGTCCGGCACAATTCCCGTCGATGCCCTTTGCGCGCTCACGTACTTGATCAGCGTGTTTGCAGTTGCTGCGTCACATGCGTACTTCTCTTCCAGAAATTCCGCACTCGCTCCTGCTGACAACTCCCTGCGCAGCTCACCAACCCGATGACTCAGTTCCAGCGATCGGGCGCCGTATTCACCGTGCCAGAAAGGCGTCCGCGCAGCTCTTCCCGGTGCCGGGTTGACGATCACCCTGTCATGTTCGATCGCCGCAATCCGCCACGTGGTCGACCCTAGCTGGAATACGTCGCCAACCCGCGACTCATGAACGAACTCCTCGTCGAGTTCACCAAGGCGCGTTCGATCGGGAAGGTTAACTGTGTAGAGTCCACGATCCGGAATGGTGCCTCCCGAGATCACGGCCATCATTCTCGCAGCCCTGTCGCCGGTGACTCGATCGGTAACCCGGTCCCACGTGACTCTTGCCTCGAGTTCGCCCGCAACATCTGATGGATACTTGCCCGCAAGCATGGACAGCACTTCATCAAATGCCGGGCGGGTAAGTGCGTGATATGGATATGAACGGCGCACCAGTGCGAACAGGTCGGCCGCGAGCCAATCGTCTACAGAAGCCGCCGCCACAATTACCTGGGCCAGAACATCGAGAGCATTCTGCACCACGACGGTAGATTCGACTTCCCCGTTCCGCATCGCTGCTACGATTGCGGCAATCTCCATCGCATCGTCGCGAAAGGTGGGAACGAGAATTCCGCGACTGGCGACTCCCAGCGTATGCCCCGCTCTCCCAATTCGCTGCAGGCCAGAAGCAACTCGCTTGGGAGACTGAAGCTGAACAACGAGGTCCACAGAACCGATATCAATTCCCAGCTCGAGAGAGCTGGTTGTCACGAGCGCCCGCAACGCTCCCGCCTTGAGACGCTCCTCGAGGGCGTGCCTCCGCTCTCTCGACAGCGATCCGTGATACGGCTGGGCAACTTCCTCGTCCGCCAGCGCGTTAACCCGCGATGCAATCTTCTCCGCCTGAGCCCGGTTGTTCACGAACACCAGCGTAGTGTTCGATGCGCGGATGTGCTCGAGTAGAAGCGGAGCAACCGCCGGCCACACACTCCCTGACACATTCCCAAGGTCAGGCACGGGCGATTGAATGGAGATCTCCATCTTCTTCGTGAGACCGCAATCCACCACCGTCACATTCCGAAACGCTAGCGTATCACCGGAAACCGATTCACACCCACCGAGGTATTTCGCGATTTCCTCCAGCGGCTTTTGCGTGGCGGATAGGCCGATTCGCTGTGGCGGCTGGGAAGTGAGCAGTTCAAGGCGCTCCAGCGAGAGCGCCAGGTGTGTCCCGCGCTTGCTCCCTGCGATCGCATGTATCTCGTCTACGATCACCGCACGCACGGAATGGAACATTCCCCTGCCCTTCACGCTCGTAAGCAGAATGTTGAGCGATTCGGGTGTCGTAATCAGAATGTGTGGTGACTTTCTGATCATCCGCGCACGTGCGGATGCCGGCGTGTCTCCAGTCCTTACACCGATCCTGATCTCGGGAAACTGCAACCCCGCTGCCTCAAACCTTCGCTTGAGCTCCGCGAGAGGCATCTCGAGATTGCGCTGGATATCATTGTTGAGCGCCTTGAGCGGCGACACGTACAGCAGATGCACGCCATTCGCGAGCGGCTTCTTCATTCCGGCCACTATCAACGCATTGAGCTCCCACAGAAATGCGGCCAGAGTTTTTCCCGTGCCCGTCGGAGCCAGTATCAGCGTATGGCCCCCGTCTGCGATGGCGGGCCACCCCTTTCGCTGCGGTTCGCTCGGCTTCCCGAAAGTATCCGCGAACCATCGCCGCACTATCGGATGGAACTTCCGGTTCATCTGTCAGCCGCCGCTCATAACCCGCTCCATTCCAACTACAGGAAACGACGCAGTTTCTGTGCGGCACCTTCAAGGAACCTGCCTTTCCACGAACGATTCCTGAATGTCTCCAGCTCTATTTCTTCAGACCGCGTGAGGTCATCGAGAAAGATTTCATCCATCTGCTTTCCGATTCGCTCGTCGAGAGCCACGATCTGCGATTCATTGTTGAACGCAATCGAACGGTTGTCGAAATTCATCGACCCTGCTGCAGTCCACAGGCCGTCAACCACAATGGTCTTTGCGTGCATCATCGACGGCTTGTACTCGTAGATCTTCACGCCGCCTTCGAGCAGCTTCTCGTAAAGAGCCCGGCCCGCATACCATGTCGTCTTGACGTCAGTTTTTTCGCTGACCGTCAGAACGCGCACATCCACGCCACGGTGTGCCGCCGCAATCAGGAGGTTGCAGAAATCGTCGTTGGGTACGAAGTACGAATTCGCGATGTAGAGAGTGTTCCGTGCGCCGGCGATTGTCAGTGCGAGAAACCTCTCCCCGGGAGTGCTGCCGATCGTAGGCAGACTGTGCATCAGTCCCGCATTTACGTCCCCGTGATCTTCGAACGTTACCTGCGGAAAGAAGAGATCCCCTGTGAGGAGTTCGCCTGTCGTCTCTGCCCAGCCTGACGCAAATGCGGCCTGCAGAGCGGCCACCGTCGGGCCGCGAAAACGCACATTCGTCTCGCGCCATTGCTCATCATGCTTGCCATCTCCCAGCCAGTAATCCGCCAGGCCAAATCCGCCCGTATACCCGATTCGTCCATCTACCACCACAACCCGGACGTGCGAGCGCTGAGTCGCCTTGTGCAGCGTATACCACTTGAGAGGACGCAACCACGCCACTTCCACGCCCGACCTTCTCAGGTTATCCACCCACTCTCCCTTGAGTGGCTGCGACCCGAAAGCATCCATCAGCAGCAGCACTCTCACTCCGGCCTTCACTCGCTCGGTGAGGTACTTGGCCATCGTATCAGCCACTGCTCCCGGCTGGGAGTAATACATCTGCACCGTGATTGTCTTTTTCGCCGAGCCCAGGTCTTTCCACAGCTGGGGATACGTGCCCTCGCCGTTGAGGAGTATCTCGACATGATTGCCGGCGTCGATGTGCGTTCCCGTAAACAGCTCGATCGAGCGCGGAAACAGTGAGTCGCTGACGTGTGGCGGCCCTCCCTTGTCTCCTTCGGCAATGACGGTACGTACCGTGGCGCCCCGCGTTACGGAGAGAAGGCCGATCAGCACCATTACGAGAAGGAGCGCGACCAGGATGGTGAGGAAGCCGTATTTGAGAATTGTCATCGGTTTCGAAGTCTCGGTGGGGGATTGTGCAGGCACTACTCAATGAACGGGCCACGGCGCCGCTCCTTGCCGCGCACCTATCGTTGCAACACCTTCACTCGACATGGTCATCGCTGCCCGCCGACGCTCCGCTAACAGGGCCGTCTTCCTGGACCGGCATCTCGAAGCACTTCCCGTGTTCAGGCTGAGCGATTCCGCAGACGAATCGATCATAACTTACACGCCGTCAACTGGAGGACGCTGGCGAGTGCTCCCCGTGCCGGGCGACAGGTTGCCCGGCACGTTCGACCAGGACGTATACGTCGAGATTCTCCACCGGTACTGCGAAGAAGGGTTCCCCGAGTCCGGGACGGTCTCGTTCACACTCCACTCGTTTCTCCGCTCGATAGGCCGACGGGTCGATGGACGAACCTACGAGCAGCTGCGCTCGGCACTCACTCGTCTCAGCAGAACCATGCTGGAGTCGACCGGAGTATACGTGGTCTCCGGCCACAATGCGCCACTCGATGACCACTTCACCATACTCACATCGGTCGCAATCGAACGCCGAAGGGCCGCGGACCGGGAACAGTTCGCGCTCTTTCCCGTGCTCGCGGCCTCCGAACCCGGCGATGCGCGCGTCACGATTTCACCGTTCATTCGCGAGAACATCGCGGCGGGAACCACAGTCACACTTTCCTCACCCGTCTACCAGTCCCTGTCCAATCCGGTTGCGCGGCGACTGTACCGCCTGATGGAAGTTGCACGGGAAATGGGAATGTTGACGTGGCGCGTGCCCCTCGAAGAGCTGGCCCATCAGCTGCCTCTCACGCAACGGTACCCCTCACACCTCCAGCGCGTACTCCAGCCCGCCCATGAAATGCTCGTTGCCGCAGGCATCGTCCGCAGCGCAGTCTTCAGGCAGATTGAACGCAACTGGTCCGTGGATTACACGCTGGCGAGCAGAAACCCCTGAGGCCCCGGGAGCGTTAGCTTTCTGCAAGGGAGCCGGCAGCGGAACACTTCACCTATCGCCGGCGTATTTAGTACCTTCAGACACAGCCCTACCACATACGCAGGCAAAGGCATGGTAAATCTTCGCAAGCTGCTGGTCTTCGGATTTGTCGCCGCCCCACTTCTGGCCGGCGGATTCGTCGCGCAGGACCGCTCCGCTGCAGATGGAGCGCGATTGCTCGACCAGGTGCTCAACATCGTATCCAACCGGTTCGTGGACAGTGTCGCCGCAGCAACTCTTTATGAGAAGGCCGCGCGAGGACTCGTGCATGAGTTGAACGACCCATACTCAGTGCTGCTTTCCCCGAAAGAGCTCGCAACTTTCAGTGCCCAGACGGGCGGAAAATACGGCGGCGTGGGAATGGAAATCGGCGAGGTACAGGGCTTTGTCACAGTGCAGCGCGTTTTTCCTCATACTCCCGCAGAACAGGCAGGAATCATCGAGGGAGACCGTATCATTCAGATCGACACTGCCAATACACGCGGGTGGACCACCGCGCAGGTCTCTGATGTTCTCAAGGGCCGCCCGGGAACCAAGGTCTCAGTGAAGTTCATGCGCGCCGGAGTCAATGAAGCGATTCCCATCACCTTCACGCGCGCCAACGTCCGCATTCCCGCCGTGCCGTACGCCATCATGCTCGAGGGCAACTTCGGATACATCCCGCTTCAGCAGTTCAATGAAACCGCTACTGAGGAACTGGCCGAAGCAGTGCGACGACTCACCAGCGAGGGAGCCAAAGGTCTGATTCTCGATCTCCGCGGAAACGGCGGTGGCTATCTGGAACAGTCGGGCACTGTCGCCAATCTCTTCCTTAAGAAAGGTGTCGAGATTTCCAGCGTTCGCGGACGCGCAGGCTTCCAGGAAGTCCTGACCGCCAATGACAACCCAATCGCTCCAACCGTTCCTCTCGTTGTTCTCACGGACGGACGCACCGCATCCGCATCAGAGATTGTCGCAGGCGCACTTCAGGACCACGATCGCGCAGTCATCCTTGGCACGACTTCCTTCGGGAAGGGTCTCGTCCAGACGGTCTATCCTCTCGAGGGCGGCTACGCACTGAAGATGACGACTGCCAAATGGTATACGCCGAGCGGCCGTTCCATTCAGAAGGAGCGCAAGCTTTTGCCTGATGGATCGTTCGTTGAAGTACTGCCTGATTCCATGGAGACTGATTCGGTTCGCCAGTCGAGGCCGAAGTTCAAGTCCGACGGCGGAAGAATTGTGTATGGCGGCGGAGCCGTGACACCTGATGTCATCGTCCAGCCCGATACGCTCACCACCAGCGAACAGAAACTCCTCAACGCGCTCGCCCCAAAAGCACAGATCGTCCGCTCGACTCTCGTCAATTACGCAGTCGAGCAGAAGGGGAAGGTGCGCCCCGAGTTCGCTGTCTCTAAGGCGTGGCGCGATGAGTTCTACAATCGGCTCGTCGCCCAGGGCGTCAAGATCGAGAAAGCACAATTCGAAGCGGGGGGTTCTGAAATCGACCGGCTGCTGGCATCGAGCATCTCACGCATTGCTTTCGGAGACTCTACCGCCAAGCGAAGGGACGTGATCGACGACGCTCAGCTCCGGCGTGCACTTCAGCTCCTCAAGAAAGGACAGACACAGCAGGACCTGTTCGCCTCCGCGGGACAGCAGCTTACGGCCTCCGCAAATCGATAGCACTCCAGAAACGCAGCACTCTCACCGCCACCACGGAATACCGCGGTGGCGGTTTTTTCTGCATTATTCCCACCTGAAACACGTTCAGGAGCTCACATGATTGGTCTCACAATTCTCGGCGTAATCGCGGCGTTTGCCGTTCTTGTAGCAACCAAGTCATTCAAGATTGTCGGGCAGGCCGAAGTGATGGTTGTCGAGCGCCTGGGGCGATTTCACCGAGTCGCCCGCTCTGGCCTCAACATTCTTGTCCCCTTCGTCGAGGTTCCGAGAACCATCGACGTTCGCTATTTCGAAAGTGACGTCAACGGAGTCAAGCGCATCACTTCGGGCCACACGGCCCGCATAGACCTTCGTGAACAGGTTCTCAACTTCCCCAGCCAGCCGGTTATTACGAAGGACAACGTCACCATAGACATTGACGCTGTGGTTTACTACCGCGTAGCGGATCCGCAGAAGGCCACCTACTCCGTTCAGAACCTGCCCTACGCAATCGAGACGCTCACGCGCACAACGCTTCGCAACATTGTCGGCGAAATGGAGCTCGACGCCACGCTCGGCAGCCGCGATGTCATCAACAAACGGATGCGCGAAGTGATTGAAGAGGCGTCCATCGGCTGGGGAGTGGACGTCACTCGAGTGGAACTCCAGGCAATCGAGCCGCCACGCGACATTCAGCAGTCAATGGAATTGCAGATGCGCGCTGAACGCGAGCGCCGCGCGGCAGTGACAAACGCCGAAGCCGGCAAACGTGCCGCGATTCTCGAAGCTGAAGGTGTGCGGGAATCACAGGTTCGCAGGGCCGAAGGCGAAAAGGACGCTGCGATCCTGCGCGCTCAGGGACTCGCGGAGGCGCGGCTGGCAATGGCAGAGGCGGAAGCAGAGGCAATTCAGCGAATTGCTTCCGCCCTCCCCGAAGGACAGGCCGCGATGTACCTGCTGGGAATGAAGTATCTCGAAGCACTTCCAACGCTCGCACAGGGCAAGAACTCAACGATTTTCCTGCCGGCCGAGGCAGCAGGGGTGATGGGCGCTATCGGAGGATTGAGAGAGCTGGTGTCACGCGCAGGCAGTCAGTCCCAGCGTAACGAGGAACCCGCCGCGACCGACGCACCTCGCAAACTGGGCGGGGTCTGAATTGGCGAGCATCAACCAGGAACGAGCAGAAAAGATTGCCCGCGGTCATGCGTGTGAACATTGTGGTGAGTACAGCTTCAAGACCATCAAGGTCAAGCCAGCCACCGAGTCACACCACAAGGCCCTCGGCGAAGTTTGGCACGTCACTAAAGTCTGTGGCGTCTGCGGCATGCACCACGAGGTAGGAATAGACGATGACGGCGATATCGTCTATTCCGGCTGAAATGACGCGCACCTAGTACCGCAACGGCCAGTTGGGCTTGTGGGAGTAGTCGCCAAAAACCGCCTGCAACACGCGGTCGGGATCGTCAGTCCGGGTTACCGCATCGATCCGATCTGACAGAGTCATCATCTTCGAAAAATCGCGGTAGCGCTTGTAGCTATGCGGGAAAATCACAGGACCTCTTCGCATCGCCCTCGACAGTAACTGATCAGGAATCAGAAACCGCGTCGCCGCAAAGAAGAAGTTGAGTGTCCTCGGGCCCGGCAACGAGCTTTCCACCAGTCCCCGGGGCAGTGATCCGTGTTTGCCCCACTGCACGTCGATCGCCACCTGCGACTTGTCCCAGGGAGTGTGGAGTATCGTGCCGTGCCAGTAAGTCCATACGTCCACCGGTGCACCGGTGGCGTTGTACCCCACCCACACGACCTCCTGGTCGGTGGGGACAGTGAATGGAATCCACGATCCGTTCACATCGTCTCGCCACAGCAGATGGTAGGCGATAATCCGCTTCAGCGGGTGGACCACTGCTACAACCCGCGACAACGGGAACCTTTCGTCGCGCTGGAGGTACAACACCGGAGCAAGGCTGTACGCCAGCATGGCGCCACTATCGGTCATTGAAAGCGTGCCTTGCAAATCGACCGGTCGTAAGGGGATGTGGGCCCGGGGTCCGCAACCGCCAGACAGAACAGCAAACAGCAGCGCGATTGACGCCCGTGCCGCCTGCTTGCCGTAATGCCGAACAGATACGACTCCAACAGTTGGATTTGCGTTTCCCGCATCAGGCTGGGGGCGCATGCAGCCGGAGGTCAGATGCGAAAGCCGCGTCCAAACACGTACAATCCCGCGCAGGTGCTTCACCTCATCAATAGCGACCGGTCGGGTGTGCCGCTCAGTTGCCCATCCTGCTCCGGGCCAATTGAGCGAGATCCTGCCCAGTACCCGCCCGCTCCGATGTCCCACGTAACGCTCCGTTGTAAAAGCTGCAGCCGCACTGCGATATACATCGCCGATGCCGTCGGGGCGGCCTGAGAAAAAAACCGCCGTCCGAACGCTTTCCCCTGTAAACAATTGCACAAAACTTGCCCGAGTTTCCCCATCATGCAGTCGCGCACAGCGCGATATCGGTGGAACCGGGCTGGTATCTCACTTACCCGGCGATCATCTGCACCTGCGCGCCAGGGTGACGCGCAGTGGTTACAGTCAGACCCCTCGGATGGGGTAAGGAAAGAGTCATGTCACGGATAACGGGTACGGTCAAGTGGTTCAACGATGCCAAGGGCTTTGGCTTTATCTCCAGAGAGGGAGGTCCTGACGTCTTCGTGCATTTCAGCGCAATCTCCGGCGCCGGCTTCAAGTCGCTCGCCGAGGGTGATCGGGTTGAGTTCGAAGTAGTCGAAGGTCAGAAAGGCCCTCAGGCCGCAGAAGTAACCAAGGCCGAATAGGACCCGCACCTGGATAACTCATGGCCGCCATCTGGAAGGGTTCGCTTGCGTTTGGTCTCGTCAACATTCCGGTGGAGCTTCGCTCTGCCGTGCGGTCGGCATTGGAAAGATCATCATCCGGCAAACGCAGCATCTTGCCGCAATCAGGGTTGTCGAAGACGCGCTCGTGCTCGAGATCATGCGGTTCTCCAACGAGCTCGTCAGCGAGAGCGAATACAGCTTTCCGTCCAGGACGAATATCCGTCCGCAGGAACTCACCATGGCGATGCAGCTGATCGAAAACCTTTCACAGCCATTCGACCCTGAGCGGTACACTGACGACTACAGGGCGAACCTGATGAAAGTCATCAAGGCGAAGATGAAAGGGAAAAAGCCGAAGCTTAAGGAGAGTGCAGGGGAACCGGAGGCAGGCGTGCTCGACTTGATGACTCGCCTCCGTGCCAGCCTCGATCAGGGGAACGGAAAGACGAAAAAGCGCGCCCCCTCAAAGCGCGCCGCAGCCTCGAAGAGCAAGCCCCGCTCGGCGAAACGAAAATCAGCCTGACCGGGGACTCAAGTGGCGGCACCACCTCGCCGGAAAAAGAGCCCTCGCACTCAACTCTCCGAGGTTCTGGTCCGCATGAAGCGTGACCGCGACGGCAAGTCGGGCAAACCACAGTGGCTCTTCATCAAGCATCGGGATGAGTTCGCGTCCACAAACGAGATCACCGCTGAAAACGTTACTTCTGTTACTACCGGCCGCACCATGGATGAAATTGCCGATGGCCGGAGCAGTGTGTGGCACAGCAACCGCGACACGCAAAAGAAAACACCATTGCGTGAGATCTCCATGAAGAAGCCACTCGAGCCGATGTATGCATCGGTTGGAAAGAGCATGCCCGGTGAGGGTTGGACCTTCGAGCCCAAATACGACGGGGTGCGTGTGCTAGCATACGTGACAGCTGAGGAAGCACTGCTCGTCACGCGCAACGGGAAGGACAAGTCGGCGCAGTTTCCGGAAGTGGTGGAAGAGCTGCAGAAGATTGCAAAGAGGAAAAACAAGAACTTCGTAGCAGACGGAGAGATCGTCGCTCTTGCCGACGGTGAACCAGCACGGTTTCAGGAACTTCAGAGCCGTATGCACGTCAAGGATGCGAGCCTGATTGCCCGGCATCGCACATCCACGCCTGCCGCGCTGATCCTGTTTGATCTCCTCGTGATCGAAGACGACGTTCTGGTGAGCGAACCGTGGAGAACCCGGAGAGCGCGGCTGGTCAGGGGGTTCGGCAAGTCATCGTCCCCGGCAATTCGCGTCACCGAATCGATCGAGGGGAACGGCGAGAAGATGCTCGCAAAGGCGCACAAGCAGGGTTGGGAGGGTGTCATCGCCAAGCGCATCGACTCCACCTACGAGCCGGGTACACGTTCGCGCGCCTGGCTCAAGCTCAAGATTGAATTCAGGCAGGAGTTCGTGATCGGCGGATTCACTGAACCGAGGAACTCACGACAACACCTCGGGGCGCTGTTGCTGGGCTATTTCGACAACGGCGGCTTCATATATGTGGGACATACCGGTGGAGGGTTCACGGGCGCCGCCTTGTCCAGCATGTACGATCTCCTCAAACCGCTTGAACAAAAGGAAAGCCCGTTCGAGGAGACGCCGAAGACCAACGAGCGCGCGCACTGGGTGAAGCCGAAAGTGGTCGTAGAAGTGAAATTCAATGAGTGGACCAGCGACGGCAAACTCAGGCAGCCCATCTACCTGGGAATAAGGGACGACAAGAAAGCCACGGACGTCGGACGCGAGGGTTCGAGCATGCAGAAAAAAAAGTCCGGTACCAAGCGCGCGGCCTCGGGGACGAAGAGCGCCACCAAGCGTGTCACCAAGTCGCGGTCAACTGCCCGCAAACGTGTTTACGCCAAGCGAACTCTCGAAGATTCCGCCAGCCCGGAAACCGCAAAGCGAAAGGCTGTCCGCACGGGGCCAGTAATCAGCCAGCTCGAAGCTCTCGAGGAAGAAGGTCAGTCCGGACGTGTGAGCATTTCAACGAGCGCCTCTGTCGACGTGACGAACCTCGGAAAGGTGTTTTTCCCCACCCGGAAACTCACCAAGGGTGAGCTCATGCGTTACTACGCGACCGTTGCTCCATTGATTCTGCCCGCAATGGCAGATCGCCCACTGGTGCTGAAGCGGTTCCCCAATGGAGTGGAGGCACCATCGTTCTTTCAGCAGAACGCAGGCGAGCCGCCCGAACACGTTCGCACCGAGACCATTCGGACTGAAGGCGGCTCGACCAACCTCAGAATAGTTGGCGGCGATCTCGCCACCCTTCTCTACACTGTTCAGCTCGGCGCCATATCGGTTGATCCGTGGCACTCGCGGGTTCAGTCACTCGATCATGCAGACTATTCCATCATCGACCTCGACCCCGGCCCGCGGGCAACATTTCGACGGGTCGTAGAGATTGCCCGGCTGGTCAAGGAAGTCATGGACGAACTCGGGCTTCATGGCGGGATCAAGACGTCAGGCTCGAGCGGGCTCCACATCTATCTGCCCCTTCCACCGAACACTCCCAACGAGGCGGCAACACTCGTAGGCCAGATAGTTGCGACGAGGGTAAGTGAGGAGAACCCGAAGATTGCCACCATCGAACGATCGGTCAAGAATCGGGGAGCCACTACCGTCTACGTGGACTACCTCCAGAACATTATCGGCAAAACCGTCGCCGGCGCCTACTCGGCCCGTGCCAACCCGGAAGCGATGGTGTCAACGCCGCTGAGGTGGGACGAATTGACAGACGATCTCGATCCGCGCGAGTTCACCATCGAAACGGCACCGGCGAGATTCGAGGAGACCGGGGATATCTGGAGCGCTGCTCTCAAGAAGAAAAACTCGTTGCGCGCGCTCGTCTGAGCCCAGCAACAGAGACAGCGCGGGAAAGAGTCAGCGAGAGCCGACTTTCCGCAGGGGCAAATCAAGCTGGTCGGTGGGGTCCTTCTGCTCCTTGCGCGGAGCGCTCTCAAAGGTGGGATCACTGCTCTCGTCCACCATATGGGTCAGCTTATAATACAAATGCAGGGCATTGACCGGCGCTATGAAACTACGCCTCCCCGCTCGAGAAATGGCCACTGCCTCCTCCCGGACGCGCCTCGGCAGTTCCTGAGCCAGGGGATGCGCCAGGAGCCTCCTTATTTCGGATGTGTCTCTCGCCAGCAGTGCAGCGCAGAGGCTGTCCAGGTACGCGAGCATCGGTCTCCGAGCTTGGGCCTGTTAAAACCTTAGGTACACATTGCAACTAATACACCGGATTGGCAATAGGGTCCAGCTACCGATCATTTCCCTTGCAATCCTTTTACCTAAGACGACAATAGGTCCAGTCTGATACCCCGCTGGGCTGGCCGACGTTTCCTTGGCGCATACCGGTAGAGCTGCGCCGGCCTGCCTCGGCCCTCGCTCCTCCACTCATCGCTAGGCTCAACCAGCCAGGCGGCCTGGAGCGCCCTCCGGAAACTTGCCTTATGCAGCTTTTTCCCGAGCAGCAGCTCGTAAGTCTGCTGGAGTTCAGTGAGCGTAAATAGTTGTGGCAAAAGGCGAAACGCCACTGGCGACTGATCCATCCGTCCCTTGACGAAGGTCACCGCAGCATCCAGGAGATCCCGTTGCCTGGGCGCCAGTTGAGGCACATCGCTCAGCGGAAACCAGGCATAGACCCCTCCCATCGGAGAGGGCGTGCCCATGGGAACGAGCATCGCATAACCGACGGTAATGTCGGAGTCGAGCGGGTGACGCCTGCCGTCCCCGAAGGCACCGACCTGTTCCACCCACTCGGATTCGCTCACCGAGGCACCCTTCGCGAGACGCCACGCGGCTGCCTCCATTGCCTCACCAGGCCTCTGTCCATCGGACGGAAGCATCCACTTCTCGCGCCCCTCCGGCGTCCTGCAAAGGAGCACAGCAAGCTGGCCACCGACTGCAGTCAGAAACACCGCGTCGATCGTAACAGAAGGTTTTCGGGTTTTGCGGTCGGCCATATATCGCGAATTAGTCACCAGTAGTGACTAATGTCAAGTAACGATTATTTGTTTGGTATCGAGTCGCTAATTAATAGCGGCGAGGAGGGAGTATCTATATACGGGAATCGCTACTCGCCGTCAACCGACACGTCGCAGCTAGCGCGCCGTGATAGTCCGGCTGATGCCCGTGCCACGAGGGACGGTTCGATTGGCGAGCGGGATCGAAATTGGCAGCTTTCCGCTGATTGCCTGAAACCCAAGCAGGGCTCGCGCCGCCGCTGTCTGGGATGCCGGAAACCCGCCCCACGCAACCACATACGTGGGCACCCACGGAATCTGCTGGAGGAGATATGGGTTCCCAAAACTCACCACAACGACGCGCCGGCCGCTACGACTCAATCTCTGCACAAATGACGCAAACGCCTGTGGGGCACTCGCAGAAACTGCGTCCCAGTTCTGGCCAACATAGGAGCTCACGATGGTCACATCGGCCGAGTCGGCGGCTCGTTCGAGCTGGGCGTAGTTGGCGTTGGGATCCTCGGCCGCAAGGAACTCGGCCTTGAGGTTCTTGAACTTCCCGCGAAGCTCGGCGTTGAATGCGACGCCCGCAGACAAATCGGTGCGACGTCCCACTGTTACCGAGAGAATTCTGGCATTTACCGGAATTTTGAAGGGAACGATGGACAACGAATCCTTCACGAGCGTGATCGATCGCTCAGCAATGGTGCTCGCCATAGCTGAATGCGAAGTGTCGCCGACCAGATACCGAACCGAATCAAGATTCACGAGCTTGCGGCGGTTCAGCCCGAGATCCTGCTTGGATTGTAAAATTCGCCTCACTGATTCATCGAGCCTGGCCTCACTGTAACGGCCCTCACGCACCCCTGCGACGACTGCGTCGATGGTCTCCGAAACGTCCAGCGGCTGAATCAGAATATCCACGCCGGCCGCAACCGCTCGCTTTACCGCTTCAACCGCGCCGTACTGATTCAGGACACCAGCCATGTCCATGGCGTCGGAAATAATGATTCCGCTGAACTTGAGTTCGTTCCGCAACAAACCTGTCAGAACGCTCTGAGACAGCGTTCCCGGAACTCCCGTTGAGTCGAGCGCTGGCATGGCTCCATGGAACGACATCATCGCGCTTACGCCGCTTTCAACTGCCGCACGAAATGGTACCAGTTCGACACTATCAAGCCTGCTTCGACTCACCGTCACGACAGGAAGGGCAAGGTGAGAGTTAACGCCGGTGTCGCCGTGACCGGGGAAATGCTTGCCCGTCGCAATCATCCCGTTCGCTTGAAGCCCCCTGATGAAGGCGGCCCCGAGCCGGGCGACAGCAGCCGGGTCCTCGCCATAGGAACGGGTGTTTATAACCGGGTTCGCGGGATTGTTGTTGACGTCCAGCACCGGAGCATACGCGATGTGGATGCCCAGCGCCCGCCCTTCTATTGCCGTTAGCCGCCCTTGCTGATAGGCGAGGAGGGTGTCACCGGTTGCGCCAATCGCCATCTCCGGCGGGAAAACCACTGCCCCGCCAAGGTCAATCGCATTTGGAATGAAGTAGCCACCTCTCGCCCTGAACCCCGCGCCTGCCTCCAGATCCGCACCAAAGATGAGCGGAACTGAACTCATCTCCTGAAGCGCGTTCAGCTTCGACGCCACTTCTGTAGGCGAACCCACCGAAATAGTAAAGCCGCCGACCTTCTCCGTTCCCACGTACCTGGTCAGCCGCTGCCACTGGGGCGAATCGCCGGACGTATAGTCCCCGAGCACGGTAGGCCATACCATCTGGGCAGCCTTGTCGCGGAGGGAAAGTCCCGCGAGCGTCGAATCCACCCAGTTCGACCTCGCCGGGTTTTTAACCGGACCCGGAGCGCTCTGAGGAATCGTTGACGGCGGATTGCATCCGGTCGCGGTCGCGGCTAGCAACGCGCAACCGGCGATAATGGCTCTGAGGTGCATAGACTTCAGTGAGAAATGGTTCCCTGCTTGCTCGTATCGACCTCGGCAGCCTCGCCGGTCTTGAACAGGAAGGCGGACATGTTTCGTGTGAGAAATGACCGCGCCTGCGGATCCATCACATCGAGCCCATAGTGGTTGATCAACATCGTCTGCTGCTTGCCCCAGTCCGCCCAGCACTGCCGGCATATTGACGTGACTACCTTTGCGCCTATCTCGCCCGGAAACGGCGGGCGTTCAAAGCCCTCGCGAGTCTGGCCACAGCGAGTGCACGCAATATCAGCCACGGCTACGACCTCGCATGCTGAATTTTCGCGAGCCCAAAGAGCGACAGAAAGCGCAGATACACCCAGCCGATATCCAGCTCGAACCACCTGGCAGCAAACCGCGCGGAATGAGGATCTGCATGATGATTGTTATGCAGTTCTTCGCCACCGAGCCAGATCGCGATCGGTGAGATGTTTCTGCTCTCGTCCTTAACGCTGAAATTCCTGTAACCCACTGCGTGACCTACCCCGTTGATGATTCCTGCAGCCCAGAAAGGAATCCAGATCATCTGAATGCCCCATACCAGAGGTCCAACGAAGAATCCAAACAGGTAAACGTCAACGGCAAGCATCACCACGATACCGAGTGAGCTTCGGCGGGAGAGGATATGCCGTTCGAGCCAGTCGTTAGGCGTGTCCTTTCCGTATTTCTCGAGCACACCCGGCTGCCTGACAGCTTCGCGGTAGTAGAACGCGCCCTTGAGCACGATGTTCCGAAGCCCCTCGAGCAGCGGACTGTGTGGATCGCCGTCACGATCGGCAAAGGCGTGATGCTTTCTATGGCAGGCCACCCATTCTTTGGTGACGATTGCAGTGGACATCCAGAGCCAGAGACGCATCGGCAGTGCTGCCAGAAAATGCAGCTTGACGCTTCGATGAGTCTGGGCACGATGCAGAAAAAGCGTCACGCAGACACTCGTAAGGTGACCGGCGATGACGACGAAAAGTACGGGCTTCCACCACTCCGCCGCCCAGCTTCCAAAACCCGGCATTACCCTACTCCCATTCTTGAGCATACGACATTCGATTCATCGAATCTATTGGACTGCGTGCGTGCTTGCTACCGCGCTCAGCGACGGCAAACCCTTGCGACATCGGCTGGCTCGCCCTACCCTCTCCGCAGATGACCCAACCACAAACGGATTCGATGCCAGTCGGAAATTCTGGCAAACGCGCGACTGGCCCAGGTCCGATTGCCGGACATGCTACACCGATAGGCACCCGGCGTTTCGTGGAGAGGTTCAGCAAGGGACTGGAAACGAACTTCTTCCGCGACTCCAGCCACGGCCTGATGCTCTCATCCCTGGGAATGGGCACATACCTTGGCGAGTGTGACGACGGGGAAGACGATCTATATGCAGAGGTCATCGCCTCTGGCGTGTCTCGCGGCCTGAACGTACTCGACACCGCCATCAACTACAGGTGTCAGCGCTCGGAGCGTGCAAGCGGGCGGGCCTTGCGGAATGTCATTGAATCCGGCGTTGCGACGCGCGACGAACTGTTCGTATGCACCAAGGGCGGCTATGTGCCTCTCGACCATACTCCTCCCGAGTCTCGCGAAGAGTACGCGGCCTACCTGGATGCTGAATATTTTTCTCCGGGAGTGATGTCGCGAAAAGACCTGGTGGCCGGAGGGCACTGCCTCAATCCCCGGTTTCTCTCCAACCAGATCCAGCGCAGCAGAGTCAACCTGTGCATCGACCGCATCGACCTCTACTATTTGCACAATCCCGAACAGCAGCTGGACGCGCTCGACCGTCCCGCTTTCATCTCCGTGATGAGAGACGCATTCGTGGAGCTGGAATCACAGGTCGCAGCCGGCAGGATCTCGGCATATGGGTGTGCGACATGGAACGGCTTCAGAGTATTCGCTGCCAACAGGAACCACCTCTCTCTTTCCGAGCTTGTCGATCTGGCGGAGGAAGCAGGAGGTACGACTCACCATTTCAGGTTTGTACAGCTGCCGGTGAACCTGGCCATGACCGAGGCGGTACGAGCACCAACCCAGAGCTGCAAGGGCAGGAACTACTCCCTCCTGGAGCTGGCCGACAACCTGGGTGTCTCAGTCATTGCAAGCGCGTCGCTGATGCAGGGCCAACTGACAAGGGGCCTTCCGCCGGAAGTAGCTGAACAGTTCAAGGGTTTCGAAACCGACGCCCAGCGCGCCCTCGGCTTTGTACGCTCTCTTCCTGTCACGTCAGCCCTTGTGGGCACCCGATCGCAGAAGCACCTCGACGAGAATATCGCCTCCGGACGCAGCGTCGAACCTCCCACAAAAAAACGCCGCGAATAAAGTCGTCGCGTTTTTCTATAGTGTATAAGGCGCATGATGACGTTATCTTCCCGCAGACGTTAGTGTCGTTTGTGCGCGGAAATTGCTGTACTGTCGCACCGAAAACCTCAAATTATCGGAGCTCGTAAAATGGCTGCAGCCAGAAAGTCGTCACGCGGTGGTTCCAAAAGCGGAAAGAAGACTGGCAGTCGTTCAGGAGGCCGGAAGTCCTCGGCACGCAAGTCATCATCCCGCAAGTCCGGCGCACGCGGTCCAGCGCGCAAGAGTGCCGGAAAGAAGAGCGCCACGCGGAAGAAGAGTCCCGCGAGAAAGAAGAGCGCTTCCAGAAAGAGCCCGGCGCGAAAGAGTCCCGCGAGAAAGAAGACTTCGGTGAAAAAGAGTGCGCCCAAGCGCGCATCTTCGTCACGCAAGAAGACTTCTACGCGCAAGAAGACATCGTCGCGCAAGAAAACGTCAGCCAGCCGCAAGCTGTCCATGCCCACCCGCAAGTCGGTCAGCCGGGCAGCAACCGGCGTCAGCAAGCGCGCCAAGTCGGTAGCAGAACGAGTCAGCCGCGTGGCAACTGACGTGGCCCAGCAGACCGTTGCAGGCGCCGAGCAGGTTATCGAATCCGCAAAGGAATTCGTTCAGGAACACACCTGATAAAACAGTGACAACGGCCTGGTTTTCCAGGCCGTTGTTGCGTTCAGGACTGGTGCTCGACGATCCAGTCAGTCACATCTGCGAAAACCTCATCGCGTCCATAGTCCACCGTGATGATGTGTCCGCCTCCTTCCGCCCATCTCAGCTTCTTTTCCGGGGCTGCGATCGCGGAAAATGCGCGCTCTGCTACCGACGGAGATATTCGCGGATCAGAGCGGGATTGAATCAACATCGTCGGTATCCTGATTTTGCCGAGTCCCCTGCGTGCCTGCGTGGACACGCGCCACAACTCGTATAGCAGTCGCGCCGAGTACACTCCATATCCGAGATTCTTCTTTCGCTCTACAGGATCGAGAATCGAACGCGGGCTGGTTGAAGCACGCGCTACTCCCCGCCTGTCCCAAAGCCAGTGAGTTGCCGCCGCCACCTTGTGCGTCTTCGGCATATCGAGGTAGGGAGCCAGCAACACGAGGGATTTTAGCTGCGGAGTTTCCGCGGCAAGAATTGCCGCCAGCGCACCTCCCATGGAAAGCCCGACCAACGCCACGCTGCTGTGTGACCTCTGCATTTTTCCCAACTCGGCTCGTGCGAGAGCAATCCAGTCCTCGCGGCGGGAGACGAGAAATTCCGCAACGCTGGTCCCATGGCCCGGCAACAGCGGAACCCTTACATCAAATCCAGCCGAATAGAGATGCCTGGCAAGAAGGTCGAGCGTCTGTGGCGTATCCCCAAAGCCATGCAGGAGGAGAACTCCACTGGAATTCCCCTCCTGCATATCTATGGTCTCAGCGCCGGCTTTCGGCGTCATCCGTCGGGTAGCCCCTGGAAATCAATGGGTTCAGATCGCGGCCGTCTCCCTGGCTGAAGCGACCGTTGAGCATACGTCTTCCTCTGCGGTAATATGATCAGTGAGTGTAGAACGCGCGATTACAATCGCCGTGCCGCACCGCGTGGCCTGCCCCGCTTCAACCAGCTTGCTCAACCCGAGAGCTATCGACTCTCTCGTTGCGCCCACCATTTCGCACAGGAGGCGGTGATGCTTCACCTCGAGGCGCACGCTCCCGTCGGACGTGAGGAAGCTCCTGTCTCCCGCAAGGCGCAGAAGGGCGGACATCAGGCGTTGCTCGACGTTCTGGGAAGCCATTGCGTGGAGTTTCTCCAGGAGGAGCACACGCTCGGACATGAGACATCCGATAACATCGAGAGATGCGGCAGGATTCTCCCGAACAAAGGCCCTGAACCGTACACCGGACACGAAGAACGTCTCGGTTTCCTCTGCTGCAATAGCATCGGTCACGTATACGCCACCCGGGATCACACCCTCGACACCGAACGTCTCGCCTGGCGTGGCTATCGCCGGAACAAAGCCTTTCCCTGCCCTGACCTTGCTTCGAAGAACTACGTGGCCTCTGAGCACCACCGAAAACCCGTCCGCGGCAAATCCTTTCTGATATACCGGGAAACCCGCCGGCCACGTGGTCCGCGAACCATATGCACCGAGAATGGAAGCTGTTTCGGCTCCCAGGCGCGAGCTGTTTCTGAAGGGGGAGGAGTTGGGCATTGGCGTTGCCGGGTGGTGTGGCAAACTCCGCGCCAATTGTATTGGCTCCCTTGCATGGCCATCACCCTTCCTCCGCTACCTCCCGCAGAGCTTTGCGGACCGACGCCTGCAACGCTTCCTCCCGACCCGGTCCTTCCGGCAGAGCGCTCGTCAGAGTCGAGAAGGCGCGTTCCATCTCCTTGTCGATAAACGATTCATTCGGCTCGATTCCAAGTGAATCCAGCAGATGGAGCGCCAGCTGCCGGAGACCGGCAACCGTTTCCGGCTGTAATCCGGCCAGACTTCCGGTGCTTTTACTGGGCGGTGTGGCAACATCGCGCCGACGCTGTCCGGCTAGCAGAAGTGCAGAGGTAGGCGCCAGCTTCACCACCATCGATCCCGGCGAGTGCTCCCGCCAGCTCTCCACGATACCGCGCCTCCGTAGCGACGGCATCAGGCCCAGGATCTCCTGCCTGATTATTCCAATCCCACTGACGCTCTGGTTCCCACGGCCGGTGATGATCAGTACTTCGTTTGCGGCAGTCACCTGACGCGCTCTAAGCCAAACCTCCGTCCGCATCCTCGCCTCGGCAGCTGTCGGAAGCAGCTCGCGCAGATTGAGAGTGCGCTCCACTCCAAACGCTGCCTCATCCAGCGCCTGTAGAAGCCCGCTGCGTTTCGGCTTGTCCGTGCTAAGGTCGCCTCGGCTCGAGCGCTTCAGGTGAGGATGCTCTCCAGCATCGAGACGCCGCGCTCCAGATCGTCACGCTCCATGATCAGCGGCGGGAGGAGTCTGATGGTGTGATCGCCTGCCGTGATGACGAGGAGTCCCGCGTCCCATCCACGCTGCACGACCTCGCTCGCCTGGTCCACAACGTCGATCCCCCACATGTAACCCATGCCGCGTATGGCCCGAACGCGGGAAGTTTTCCTGGCCAGCCCCGCAAGGCGCTGCCCCAGCCAGTCTCCGTTCTCTCTTATTGACGCGAGCAGATTCTTGTCAGCCAGTCTCCTCACCACATGATCGGCCACTGCCGATACCAGCGGGCCGCCGCCGAAGGTCGTTCCGTGGTCACCTGCTTTTACAGTTTCAGCTATCTGTGAATTGATGAGAATTGCCCCCATCGGCAGGCCTCCTGCAATCGGCTTCGCCAGTGTGACCATGTCAGGTGTAATTCCAAAGCGCTCGTGCGCCATGAAACACCCCAGCCTGCCAAGCCCGCATTGAATCTCGTCGAGAATGAGAGCTATCCCGCGCTCGTGGGTGACTCGCCTGATATATGAAAGCAGCTCCGGCTCGAGAACGCGTACTCCGCCCTCACCCTGAACTGGCTCGACGATCACAGCCGCGACCGAATCGCCGTCGAGGGCTCGATCGAGATCTGTTTCATCACGCTCGCAGATGCCGACACCGCCCGCAAGAGGTGCAAAAGGCGCCCGGTAAGAAGGACGGTCGGTTGCGGCAAGCGATGCGAACAGGCGACCGTGGAAACTCCCGCGCAGCGCGACGATCCCCGTCTTTCCCTCGGAGCCAACCGCACGACCCCAGCGTCGCGCAAACTTGAAAGCACCTTCGTTTGCCTCTGCTCCCGAGTTGCAGAAGAACACCTGAGACGCAAATGAGTTCTCGACCAGAAAAGTTGCCAGCCGCTCACCCGGTTCGGTTCGGTAGAGATTGGAAACATGCAGCAGGCCGGTTTCCAGCACTGATTCGATGACCGAGGCTATTCCCTTGTCGCCATAGCCAAGCGCGTTGACTGCAATGCCGCTTGCAAGATCGAGGTATGCCTTTCCCTCATCATCGAACAGCTCCACGCCCGCGCCGCGTGTGAAACGCATCGGTGCACGTTTATAGGTTCCGAGGATGTCACTGGCCGCAAGGCCATTGTCAGGGTCGGACTCTCGGGTAAGAGTGTTGTTCATGTCTTGTTGGTAGTTAGAGACAGCCGCGTTCCGCTCGCGTTGCCGGAGAGGGTTTCAAGCCCTCCGATTATCACGTCCGGCGATCCGAGCGCGAGTGCCTCGAACCCCGCTTCAAGCTTTGCAAGCATTCCGCTGGTCACGGTTCCATCCGCAACGAGTGAACTCACCTGATCCTGATCGAGCGACTCTATATGCGCGCGATTTGAATCCATCACTCCGGGAACATCCGCGATCAGCCAGAGTTCTGCGCCTAACGCACCCGCCAGCATGGCAGCAGCATCGTCTCCGTTGACGTTGAGAGGCTCGTGCGAAATAGAGCCCGCGTCAGTTGCAACTGGAGATATCACAGGAAAAAATCCCGCAGACAGCAGCGCAGTGATCAGATCAACACGAGCTGACACGGGCTTTCCCGATTTTCCGAACTTCTCCGCATCTATTGGCTCGGCCGACAACACACCTCCATCCTCTCCCGAAATGCCCGCTGCGCGAACACCAGCGGCCTCGAGCGATGCAACGAGACGCTTGTTGGCACTCCCGGACAGAACCATGCGCACCAGTTCCATATCGTCGTCCGAGGTAATACGCCTGCCATTTACGAAGCGAGGCTCGCTGCCGAGCTTTCTCTGGAGGTCAGAGATCTCATCGCCTCCGCCGTGAACTACACACGCGGCTCCAGGTTCCGACATCCACAACCGCGCCAATGCCGGCACGAGCAGCGGGCTCGACTGAACCCGGCCCCCTAGCTTGATGACTTTGATCACGCCTGCAATCCCATTGTCTCTGCCAGGCCCAGCATGAGATTCGCATTCTGGACGGCTTGTCCCGCGGCTCCCTTGGTGAGATTGTCGATCGCAGATGTAATAATGAGTGTCGGCGCTTTGGTGTTCAGTGCATTTGTGGCGGAAATTTTCACTCTGTTCGTGCGCGCCACATCCCGCAGCGCCGGAGTGGTCTCACTCAGTTCGATGAACGGCTCGTCGCCGAAAAAATCCTTCCACACGGAAAGGGGTCGGCCAAGCGGAGCCACCAGCCGAACGACAATGGTCGCGAGTATCCCGCGAGCCACTGGCAACAAGTGGGGAGTGAAGACGAGGTCATTGGTCGAACCGAGGCCTCCGAGCATTTCGTTCATTTCGCGCAGATGGCGGTGGTCGTTCCCAACGCCATAGGCGCGGAAGTCCTCGGAGATTTCTGCGAAGAGAAGGTCCGGACGCGGAGTGAATCCCGCCCCGGTAACGCCGCTCGATGCGGCGACCTGGATTGTCGAACGCGGCTCGATTAAACCGGCGGACACCAGCGGAACCAGTGCCAGCAGAATGGCCGTCGGATAGCACCCGGGATTTGCAACAACGTCTGCATCTGCAATTGCGGCTCTGTTCAGCTCCGTAAGGCCGTACGGGGCTTGGCTTCCGTCCCGCAGGCTTCCTCCGTTTCCGGGGCGAAGGTCAGCTGAAAGGTCGACTACTTTGGCGCCCGCGTCACGTGCCTTCTCCACCCACTCGAGCGATGCTCCGTGTGGCAGCGCCGCGAAGATCAGGTCAGCTTCGTCGAGCTGCGCCTCTTCGGAAGCAATGAACGTGTGCGTAGCTGCACCCAGACGCATGGTCTGGCCGCGCTGCGCGTTCGCGGTTGCAAACCGCAGCTCGAGAGATGGATGTCTGTCCACCAGCATGCAGAGCTCGCGGCCTGCATATCCGCTGGCTCCTAGAACCCCGACCGGAAATTTATGCACACGGAATGCATAACATTGCAGAATGTCCCAGTCAATTGCACCACCAGGTCTGGGCAGTGGGCAATGAGTGAGCTCAGGGTTCGCCGGCGAGCGCCTTGAGTCTCCGCACCACGCGGTCACGGGCGAGCCCCGAGCGGCAAACCACCAGGATCGTGTCGTCGCCGCCAATTGTTCCAAGGATATCTGGCCACCCTTCACCGTCGAGCGCCGCCGCAATGGGCTGGGCGCCTCCTGGTACGGTGCGAAGCACGATCATCTCGCTCACCCCGTCAATCCGGAGAAACAACTGAGGGAGGAGAGTCTCGAGCGCCACCCTGCTCTCCTCAATGGTGCCATCGGTGACTGCATACCTGGCTCCCTCCGGCGTCGGCACGCGTGCCAGGCGAAGCTCACGAAGATCCCGCGAGAGCGTCGCCTGGGTGACGTCCCACCCCCTGTGCAGCAGCAGCTTGCGCAAATCCTCCTGACTGCTCACCGCCCTCGATTCAACGACCTCCAGAATTGCCGACTGCCGTTCCCTCTTGTTCGCCATTCGATATCCTCCGTGCAACACGTTATCACCGTCCACTTCCCCATGCGAGTTTTCCAGCCCGCAGGATTGACGTAACCGACTGGAATGACTAAATATACGTTGGAAATGAATAGTTATTTAGGAGAGCCATGACCAGCACAATTGCACTCGCCTATTCGGGCGGCCTCGATACTTCCATCATCGTTCCCTGGCTCAAGGAGCATTACGGGGGCGCGCGGATTATCTGCGTCGCCGCCGATATTGGCCAGGGTGAAGAGCTCGAAGGCGTTCGCGCCAAGGCCCTCGCATCGGGCGCCGATGAATGCTACATCGAAGACCTGCGTCAGGAATTCATAGAAGATTTTCTCTGGCCCACGCTGCGGGCTGGAGCCGTCTACGGCCGGAAATATCTGCTCGGAACGTCCATAGGTCGCCCACTCATCGCGCGACGCCAGGTTGAAGTTGCGCGCAGGGTTGGTGCGGACGCGCTCGCTCACGGATGCACCGGAAAGGGGAACGATCAGGTTCGCTTCGAGCTCACCTACGCGGCCTTTGCACCTGACCTTCCGGTCATTGCTCCGTGGCGCGAGTGGAATATCCGAAGCCGCGAAGATGCACTTGCATACGCTGCCGAGCACAACGTGCCTGTCACTGCGTCGCGCGAGAAGATCTATTCGCGCGACCGCAATATCTGGCACATCTCCCACGAGGGAGGCGTGCTCGAGGATCCGGCGCAGCCGCCCCCCGCCGACCTGTTCATGCTGACCACTTCTCCCGAAGATGCGCCGGACGAAGCGGAGGAAGTTTCCATCGGCTTCAGCCAGGGTACGCCGGTCGCCGTCAACGGCGTCTTCCTCGACCCCGTAGCTATTCTCACGACTCTCAACACCATCGCCGGAAAGCACGGTGTTGGAAGAATTGACCTCGTCGAAGATCGTCTTGTTGGAATGAAGTCACGCGGTGTCTACGAAACCCCTGGTGGTACCCTGCTCTATGCCGCCCACAGCGAACTCGAGCAGCTCATTCTCGACCGCCGCACTCTTGCTGCGAAGGATCTTATCGCTCCGCGCTACGCCGATCTCGTCTACGAGGGACGCTGGTGGACCACCGAGCGTGAGGCCTACGATGCATTCGTCAACGTCACTCAGGAGCGAGTCACCGGTGGCGTTACACTCCGTCTTTATAAGGGGAACGTGAGCGTCGTCAGCAGGGCAAGCGAGTATGCGCTTTACGACGAGAGATTTGTCACTTTCGGAGAGGATGACGTCTACCAGCAGAGCGATGCGGCTGGATTCATCCGGCTGTATTCCCTTCCCGACCGCGTTCGCGCGCTTCGCGATCGCGAGCTAGCCGCGAAAGCCGTTGCTCCTGTATCACCTTCCGACGATACCCCGGTTCTCGCCGCGTCCTGGCAGGACTGAGCACGTGACCGAACAAAAATCCCACAAGCTGTGGGGCGGCAGATTTTCAGTTCCGACCGCCGCATCACTGGAGGCACTTAATCGTTCCATAGGAATTGATTTCCGGCTCTGGCCACACGACATCCGACTGTCCAAGGCCTGGGCCATGGCACTGTGGAACGCAGGCGTCCTCTCGCTCGAGGAGAGTCAGGCAATCGAGGCAGGTTTGACCGCCGTCGGCGAGCGCATTGCGGACGGTGCGCTGCCCGAGGCTTCCGATGAAGACATCCATACGATGATTGACCGGATGCTCCATGCGGAAATTGGCGACGTCGCATCGCGACTTCACACCGGCCGGAGCAGAAACGACCAGGTTGCAACGGCGACGCGTCTCTGGACCATGAACGCGGTGAGCGAAATTGATCTCGCGGTCAGGTCACTCCAGCGCATCATGCTGGACCAGGCGCTCGCTCTCCAGCACGACCTGATGCCCGCATACACCCACCTCCAGCGCGCGCAGCCCGTCAGTGGCGCTCACTGGATGCTTTCCCATTTCTGGCCGCTCGAGCGCGACCGTGCGCGACTCACCTCCGTCGGACGCTCGGCCTCCGTCCTGCCGCTTGGGTCGGGTGCTATTGCCGGCTCCGCATATCCCGTCTCCCGCACGCTCATCCAGGGAAGCCTTGGCTTCTCTTCCCTCTCGCCGAACAGCATCGATGCGGTAGGAGACCGTGACTTCATCGCGGAAATGCTGTTCACGGTCGCGCTTATCGGCGCTCACCTTTCACGACTGTCCGAAGATCTGATTCTCTATGGATCCAGCGAGTTCGGATTCGTGCGATTTGGCGAAGCGTTCACGACGGGGTCGAGCATGATGCCCCAGAAGCGCAACCCGGACGCCCTCGAACTCGCCCGCGCCTCAGGCGCCCGCACACTGGGCGAGTTGACTACGCTGCTTGCCACATTGAAAGGTCTGCCGAGCGGCTACAACAAGGATCTTCAGGACGACAAGCGAGCTCTTTTTGGCTCCGTGGACCTGATTCTCCTTGTCCTCCCGGCAGTAGCCGGCACACTCGGCGAGATCAAGTTCGGCAGGGAAAGGATGAAAGCAGCGCTTTCCAGCACCATGATGGCGACCGACCTGGCCGATTACCTCGTAGGGAAAGGGACCACATTTCGCGAGGCGCACGAGGCGGTCGGATCCCTTATCCGCGATGCGGAGGGCAGGGGATGCGAACTCACCGAGTTGCCTGCTGACAGTTTTTCCGCGGCTCACAAACTATTCGGCGAAGATGTCATGGAGTGGCTCGACCCCGCGAAGTCGGTGGGCAGGCGCGATGTTACTGGCGGGACGGGCCCGGAGGCGATCAAGGCTCAGATTGCTGCGGCAGAGGCGGCCATCCAGCCTGTACGTACGACCCCGAGGGGCAATACGATTCCTTCAGTTTGATATTTATCTAACTGATGTGATGAAAAAACGCCGGAGCATCACTGCTCCGGCGTTTTCCGTTTGCCTCAGACTAGAAGCTGAGTCCGAACGTCACCGGAATGAACTGCGTTGCAGATCCATCGGTGAGGATGTGGTGATAACGGGCCTCTACAAACGCGTTGAACCCGCTGAGCGGGAATGCCGCTCCGATTCCGCCATTCAGGCCGAGGTTGGTGTTGGTGTCGGAACCGCTGACATCGAGCTTGGTGCCGTAGATGCCGGCTCCACCGATGAGATATGGTCTCATGCCAACGCCTGGAAGTGCATAGACGAGGTTGGCGTTTGCCGACGTGATGATGGCATCGGGAAGCTGTACGACCCGGTCATCCTTGACGCTGAACTTGTTGTACATACCGTCGATGCGGAAACCGATCGGTGAGCCGACGGAGTTGAGGCCCAGGGAGATGGTTCCGTTGTAGCCGGTCTTGAAATCATCCCCAAAATCGCCAACAGGAATCGATGCGCCGGCGGAGATTCCGATGCTGATCGGCTTGGCCGACTGCGCCGATGCCGTAGAGGCGGTCCAGGCAGAGAGTACGGCGGTGGCAAGTGCTGCTGCCATCGTCAGTGAAATTCTTCTCATATGGTGGTGCTCCTTCTGTAAGTTCGTTCTGTGAGTGATACCTGACTGGATCAGTACCACGGGAAGGGGCAATAGTTGCACCCTTTGTGACGGATTTACCACTTGTTTAATTATCCTTTAGAGTTAGGATAATTAGCTGAAATGAGAGCCTATACCGTCGCTGCGGCAGCCGCCACCCTCAGAGTTACGCTCAAGTGGCTGGACAACGCATTAACTCACCACACCGTCGCCGGAGTGACACAGTCACGCCAAGGCGTAGCGCGCCGCCTTACTCCCAATGCCATCCTCACTATCGAGATCGCAATCCGACTCAAACAGTCTGCCGCCGTTCCGCTCGGCAGTGCGCTCAAGCTGGCTGCCGCAGCCGTGAGGGAAGGTGACGCCGTTCAGGGCCCAGCCGCGGTAAAGCTGGACGATAGTATTGGCCTCACCCTCGACCTCCGCCTCCTCCGACACCAGGTGGCTTCCCGACTCGCCGACGCCGTAGAGATCGCCCCGTCACCACGACGCGGTCGCCCACCCAACTGACCTGGCCTTTAGCAACGTTAAAGAAAGGAGGGGGCACCTCGCGGCACCCCCTCCTTCAACAACTTGAAACCCGCGCCTCAGCCACTCTTGGTCACGTTCTCCGCAGCTGGACCTTTTTGTCCTTCCACGATGTCGAATTCCACTGAATCACCTTCGGCGAGAGACTTGAATCCGTTGCCGGAGATCGCGCTGTAATGCACGAAGCAGTCTTTCTGTCCGTTGTCAGGGGTGATGAAGCCAAATCCCTTCGCATCGTTGAACCACTTTACCTTGCCCGTCGTACGCATTCCTGCTCCTGGTAAAAATTCCCAAAACCGGAATCCTTCACCGATCTCGAGACAACAGTGGCTCGGCCCACAGTGGGCTGCGCCGGATTAAAGAGCACTCGAGGATCCCTGACAAGGGCTCCCAAGGCCGGGTACCGGGCGAAAGCATACAACCACCGGGAAACAGGGTCAATAGAAAAGTGCTCAGGGCTCCACAGATCGAACATTTGTGATGTAGTACTCTGTCTCCGCAAAACAGGATGTCGGCACTCCCTTGTGCTGCTCGTAGCTCAGTGAGACACGTTTTCCAAGGCCCGTTTCAATTACCCTTGCTATCGAACCGTTTCTCACGCTGAACTTGAAAATTTCAGGCATCGCCCCGGGAAGGTTCACCATCGCCAGCTCACCTTCCCAACTCTTGCAGAGCCATCCTCTCTGGGAAATTTTCTGCGCGTAACCCGCGCGCTCTCCTTTCGAGTAGACATAACTCAGCGTCGCCCACGCCCAGAGAGCGAACAGTGCCGACGGCACAATAATAAGAACCAGCAGTGCGAGTTTCCCCCAGTGACGCCTTTTCCACGAAGGTCGTGTTGCGGGAGGAGGTGTGGCAGTCATGGTCGGAACTCCGATAGGCGTGGTTTCACTACGGGATTAACTTTATCCGTAGCCCTCAAAAAGATAACAAGTGACTTTCAGCTCACGTAGAAATACGGTTTCCGTACGCGTTGGTGACGTTTCCGTCGGGTCAATGCATCCGATCGTGGTGCAGTCAATGACCAACACGGACACCGCCGACGCCAATGCCACCGCCGCCCAGGTCGCCGCTCTCGCCAAAGCGGGCTCACAGGTCGTGCGCATAACGGTAAACAACGAGCAGGCCGCTGCCGCTGTTCCGGAAATCGCCGCCCGCCTCGAAGCACTCGGCGTCACTGTCCCGCTCGTGGGCGATTTTCACTACAATGGCCACCTCCTCCTGGCCAACTATCCCGACACCGCACGGACCCTCGCCAAGTATCGAATCAACCCGGGCAACGTCGGCAGCAAGCGCAGGGATGAGAACTTCAGCATCATCTCCCGTATCGCTGCGGAGAACCAACGAGCCATCCGCATTGGAGTGAACTGGGGCTCGCTCGACCAGGATCTTCTCACGCGGATGATGGACGCCAACGCCGCCAGCCCGGAGCCTCGCGACGCAAAAGAGGTCTACATCGAGGCCATGCTGGAAAGTGCGCTGAGATCAGCCGAGCTGGCGGAGGAATGCGGAGTTCCCCACGACGCAATCATTATTTCGGCCAAAGTCTCCGGCGTGCAGGACCTCGTCGAAGTCTATCGCCGCCTCGCCTCCAGGTGCGATTACCCGCTTCACCTCGGTCTCACCGAGGCAGGGATGGGAAGCAAGGGAATCATTTCCAGTTCCGCCGCTCTCGCTATACTGCTCTCAGAAGGAATTGGCGACACCATCCGCGTGTCTCTGACACCAAAGCCTGGCGGCGACAGAACCGAGGAAGTGGAGGTCGCTCAACAGATTCTGCAATCATTGGATTTGCGCCGGTTCAACCCCCAGGTTACCGCCTGTCCCGGCTGCGGCCGAACGACGTCCAGCTTCTTCCAGCACATGGCCCAGGATATTCAGACCTACCTGCGGGAGCAGATGCCGGTATGGCGTACCAAGTACCCGGAAGTGACCGATCTCAAGGTCGCGGTGATGGGCTGCGTCGTGAACGGACCGGGAGAATCAAAACACGCCAACATCGGCATCTCGCTTCCCGGAACATTCGAGGATCCCAAGGCGCCGGTATATGTGGACGGAAAGCTGATGGTCACGCTCAAGGGCGACAACATCGTTCCCGAGTTCCTGCAGATTCTCGATGATTATGTCGAGCGCAGGTATTCGGTGGCCCAGACGGTCTAGTCGTAGCTCTCGAGTGCGAGTACCGCGGAATTCAACTCCGCGACGATGGGTTCATCGAATCCAATTTCCCGCAGGCGGTCCAGTACATCGCGGTACCACTTCACCGTTCCGACATGGCCGCCGCCAAATCTGGACCAGATGGTTTCTGGATCTGACGTTCTCCTGAGGTCTGCGAGAATCGAATGCGCGTTGTGCACCTTGTCCGCCGCGCAAACCCAGAGAGCGGACTCGTCGGCGCCAGCGAGTCTCGACAGGTAATCCTCCTTCCGGTCCTCTGACGACAGCTCCACTCCCTCGTCATCAACCTTTCGATACGTCACGTTGAGGACAGTCGCCAGCACATCTGCGCCGAATTTCTCGCCGATGCGGCGCTCCAGTTGCTCACGCGTCGAGCCATCGCGAACGCAATCCTCAACTACATCGTGAAGAATCCCGGCAACCACAGTCCGTTCATCGCGTCCGTACCGCGTAAGAATGACAGCGACATTCGCGGGATGGGTGAGGTACGGAAGCTTCGTTCCCTTGCGCACCTGCCTGTCGTGATGCTTGGCAGCAAACCCGAATGCATGGTTGATGTCGTCAGAATAGCCGGGTTGAGTCATTCAGTGTTCCTCGAAAACCATTGCACGATTCGTTCGAGCCCATCTCGATCAGCATCCGAGAACTCGCCGACGTTTTCGGAATCGACATCGAGCACCGCGATCAGGCCACCGCTCCTGTCGAACACAGGGACGACAATTTCGGAGCGCGACCGCGCGTCACACGCAATATGCCCCGGAAAATCATTCACGTCTTCGACAATGACTGTTCTCCCTTCGGCTGCAGCAGTTCCGCATACGCCGCGCCCGAACTGTATTTCCATGCAGCCGAGCGTGCCCTGATACGGACCAACGCGCAGGAGACGGCCCGGCTCCACAACCCGGTAGAACCCTGTCCACAGAAACCCCATCGAGTGATGCACCAACGCGCTCACCGTAGCCATTGCCGCGACAGTGTCTGCCACGCCGGCCAGCACAGCCTCTATCTGCCCGTGCAACTCCCCGTAGCCCTCGGCCCTGGGAAGTCCCCGCAAATCGGTTGTTGTCTCTGCCATCTTTGTCGTCAGCGTATTCCTGCCAGGCTGAATTTGTCGGACTTCATCGTCCGGCCGGGGTCGCCACGCTCGTCATGTGCCTCGATAACGGGCGTATCATCGTCCCAGAGTACAAGTCCATGAATGCGGAGGTCGAGGGCGCGAAAACTGTCGATCTCTTCTTTCAGCCTGGCGATTCGAGTGCGAGCAACCCTCGCACACAATATTACATCCGGGCCCGGAAGGATGCTCGCCGAACCGCGCTGCACGTAGGCGGTTGGAGCGGCAATCACTATCAGGTCGTAGCGTCTCTCCATTCGCGCGAAATCTCCGCGAATGCGCTCCGCGACCGCCGCATCTGGAATACCCGTGCGCTTTGTACCGCTCGGAAGGACATCCAGCGCCCGATCGCGGCCAATAGTGGCCTGGACGACAGATTCCGCCCAGCCAGAGGTGCCGCTGATGATTCCAGACAATCCCGGATTGGATGGAATACGGAAGATGCTCGCAACCGTTGACGTTGCGGGATCTACATCGACGAGCAGCGTGCTGCGTGCCTCGTACGCGGCTGCGGCCGCAATATTCGCCGCGACGGTTGCAACTATTGCTGCATCATCACCAGCAACCGTAACAACCGGCACGCTTGCCTCGGTTGCAGCCAGGTGCAGATAGAGTCGTCGGTAGCTCTCAGAAACCACGTCAATCAGAGGCGGCGCAGTCGTATCTACCTGCCGCCGTGTACGCTCGGCAAGGACTTCCGCGGGACGGATGACCGTGATTACCCTGACCCCCGTCACGTGCTCCGCTTCGCGAGCATCTGCAATGCTCGGAACCCGCAACTCGAATATCAGGGACGCTGCAAACCCAAGCGTCAGAGCCAGCACGAAGGCCGCAGCAAGCATGGCGAGAGGCGGCGCACCGACATTTGCCAGTTCACGAGCCTTCGAAGCTTGATCGTCGATCCTCTCGTTGACTGCCTTCACCTCGGCCAGAGCACGCACTGCGTCGCCGTACGCCTTTTCACCCACGGCGCGCTGGGCAAGAATTGCTGCGGTGTCCACGAATGCTCGCTGCGCTGAAAGCGGAACAGCCGGTCGCAGCTGAACGAGTTGCTGCCGCAGCTCAGACCGCTTCGATTCTGCAATCGCCTGGATCGAGCGCCCCACGGCGGTCGCTCGCGACGTCAGCGCCACGTACACAGGGTCTACTCCACCCACTGCACCAAACGCATCGCGCTCGCGCTCCAGGTCTGCGAGAGAGTCGAGCAGTGCGCGGACAACAGGATCGCTGGCAAGGGATGGTGCTGTCGCAAGAGCTCGATAGGAGACGGGCAGGGGAGCGTTGTTTGCGCGCTCTATGAGGCGACCAAGTGTGGAGACTTCAGTCATGAGAATCTGACGTCGCGCAATCGCTTCCGGCGGAAACGTGTCCACCACGGCGATTGGTGCCGCCGCAGGCTGACGGGCCATGTCGAGCATGGAGTCGGCAGCGGCCATCTGTGCAACTGCACGATTTCGCGCGAGCACCACACGGTTCGAATCCGGCCGCTCTTCAATGGTGGCAGAAACCTGCACCGCGGCACGCGTCGCCTGCCGGGGCACCAGTACAAACGCAATGAGGGCGCCGATGAAGACAAAGCCTCCGACTATTCCCATTACTGCAAAGCGGCGCGTTGCATTGCGTGACCGCGCAGACATCCACCAGTAGGTGGTGCCGAACATCCGGCTCACAGTTGCCCTCCGCAGGCAGCATCGCGAATTGCAATCACGGCTCGCTCCTTGGCCTTTGCTTCCACGTCAACGGTGATGCGGCGCCCGCTCCACTCCCGCGGCAGATCGGCGGGATCGATGAAGTCTGCATGGTGCCTTGCCTTCGTGGAAACCCATCCATCCCGCGGCGAGGAAATATGCATCCACGCCTCCCGGTGGCCCCAGGTGTTGATTGCCCTCTCGGTGGCTTCGGCTACTGTCATTCCGTCCGGGTTGCATCGGTGGTGATGGACATCGTAGATGAATGGTATACCCATTTTTTCACAGAAAGGGAGCAGATCTGCCGGCGCGAACGACCTGTCGTCGTTCTCGAGAGCAAGAAGGGCACGTGCTGCTTCGCCAAGACGCTCCACTCCACGCTCGAGCCGCGCCAGCGCAGCCTCCTTACCCCCCGCCGCACCACCACCATGCAAGGTGAGCGCCTCGGCTCCTGTAAGCAGTGCCACGGCAGCATGGTGGTTCATTTCGCCCACTGAGGCGGCCACCACCCGTTCTGTCTCCGAATTCAGGACAACGAACTGATCAGGATGGAAACTGAGCCGGACATTCAGGTCACGCGCCAGTCTCCGTGCAGCCGAAAATTCAGCGAGTATCGCGGCCGAGGAGGGGAGATCGGCAATGCCGTATCCGCTCTCGGGGTGGGTGGCCAGCGGGAGGAGCTGGCTGTTGATCCGAAACGCACCGATTCCGAGATCCGAGCATTGAACGATCGCTTTCGACAGTGCTGCCGCATTCGACAGCACCACCGCATCGAGATACGCCAGACGGTGATCGGCAGTCTCCAGCGTGGAAACGTATTTATGCGTCGCAGTCCGGAACTTGATGGGCGCATCGAGAAATTGACAACAAAGCCCCCAGCGCAGTTCCGCATATGCAGAAACAAAAGCGGGAGCATCCTGAGATGCTCCCGCTTTCATGCCTGACACCGGGAACTACTGAACGGTGATCTCACCCTTCATGCCGAGGGCAAGGTGAGGCGTGCAATGGAACGGGTACTTGCCTGCCTTGATGTTTGCGAACGACACGGTGATGGATTCACCGGGGTTCATCTTCAGGGCGCTCGAAAGCTGGCCCATCTTCTCTGAGATGTTGGCGTCGAGCTGTCCCTGTACATCGGCGGGAATGGTTGCGGGATCGAACGCAACGTTGTGCGGGCCGCCGCTGATCATCGTGAACTTGACGCCGTCGCCTGCCTTGAGCGTGATGTTGGCTGGCTCAAAACGATAGCCCGTTGCGTCACCGACCATCTTGACTTCGTGCGTGGTGCCTGTGATTGGCGCCATTGCTCCTGCGCCGCCAGCCGGAGCCGGGGCCGGGGTTGCCGCTGCGGGGGCCGCAGTGGTGTCGATGGCTACAGCTGTTGTGTCACCGGCGTTCTTGTCGCCGCCGGCGCAAGCGCTCAGTACGACGGCGCTTGCAAGCGCAAATCCGTAAAACCGCATTTCTAGTGGCCTCCAGTGCCGAACCAGATTGTGCTGGATGAAGTTTTTCTGCCTGCGAGACCTCTCACAGGACATTGTGAATTTATTCACAAAGGCTGTGGAAATCAACGCACCGTGCGTTCCCCCAAGTCACAAAGCGTGCCCCAGGCGATCAGAACCGCGTGATGAGCTCCTGCCGCAGTTTCTGCGGATCACCCACATACGCAAACCGGATTCCCCTCATGTAACGGCGCGCAACACGCTGTACTGCCTGTGGAGTCACACTTCGCAATTCCTCCACGAACTTCTCGGCAAGCCGGTAATCGCCGCGATACAGCTCGGCCCGCGCCAGGAAGCTTGCCTGCGCGTCGTTCGTTTCGTTGTCCAGGAAGTACTCCGTGAGAAATTGCTGCTCCAGCCGCTTGAGTCCCTCGGGATCGAGCAGTCCGTTCTGAAGCTCTCTCACTGCCGCATACATCAGCTTGAGGGTGGTGTCGGGTGACGCCGTAGTCACATATAGCCCCCCCGCACTGGCGGCCCTGTCGAGGAAGGGCGCATGTACATCATAGGTGAGATTCTGACGCGTCCTGATTTCTGAAAACATCCGGCCGGTGAGTACCGAGGTCGCGATTCTCAATGCCTGGTAATCTTCGGAGTTGGCAAGCGGACCGCTGTAATAACCCACGATGTAGTTGGTGGGCAGTGAGCGCGATTCGATCACCACGGCCGACTTCCCTTCCGGAATGCGGGGCGGGGGAGTCCACTTGTAGTCGCCTGCCGGGAGCTTGGCGAGACTCGCACGTACCAGTTTTTCGACGTGCGCGCGGCTGACGTCACCTACCACCACCAGCAGCATTCTGGATTTTACGAACTGACTCGCATGGTATTCCCGCAGCATCGCCGCATCGATGGCCGAAATCGACGCTTCCGTCCCGATCAGCGGGATCGAATAAGGATGGCCTGCGAATGCGATGCTGTCTGCCAGATATTCGGCAAGAGCATCAGGGTCGTCGCGACGCTGCCTTATTCCAGAGATGAACTGACTCTTGATGAGCGCCACGTCCTGTGGATCCAGTGTCGGGGCCATGACACGGTCAGCGAAAATCGCCCACGTGGAATCGAAGACCTCGGTCGTCGCCCGGATTCCGAACATTGTCCAGTCGTCAGAGGGCGCGCTCGCTATCTCGCTGCCCAGCCGCGACATCTTCCGGCGGAGTGCGGTCTTCGGATAGTTCCTCGTGCCACGCTCTGATACTTCGAGCAACAGGGCTTCAATCCCCGCGTTTGAGGACCTCACCTGCCGCGATCCGCCGAGCAGGTAGAGGTTGGCGGCGACGACATTGTTCGCGTCGCTTCGGCGAAGGATCACCTTCACTCCGTCAACATCGAAGCTCGACGTGACGGTCGTAAGCGCAAGTGCAACTGTGAGCAGCATCATAGCGCACCTGCCTTTGCCAGCTCTTCAGTCGTGAGACGCAATCTCTGCCTCGATTGAGGGTCGATGAGGACACCTGTGATCCTCGGCTTCCCCAGTATGTATCGGGATGCGTACGCGCGGAGGTCCGCAACAGTCTGCTGGGCCATGTTGTCCACGTAACCCATGTAGTACTCGAGGTCGGCCACACTCCACCAGAAGCCCAGTGTGTGCGCAAACCCGGAAGCCCGCTCGCGGTCGAATGCTGAAGTCACAGCGCGGTGCGCCTTGACGGATTCCAGTTCGACGGGATCGAAGTATCCAGGATTCTTGAATTTCGCAATCTCTGCATCGAGTGCGGCCATCGCCTTGCGCAGGTTTTCCGGAGATGTCTGCCCGCTGATTGTGATGGGACCGACGTTGTTCAACGTGTAGTAGTTGACCCCCATGCTCTGCCAGAGGCCGCTGTCCACGAGCCGCTCCTGAAATGCGGAGCCCGGATCATTGAGGACGTCGGAGAAGACGTCCGCCGCATAGGTGGACTTTGGATCCCTGCCCACGCTCGGCCCCTGCCATTGCAAAAAGACCGTGACGGCGCCGACTCCGGCTTCCACGACTACGCCTTCGTTCTTCGTGAGAGCGGGAATGGCTGGAATGGGATCGGCAACAAACGGGTTTGCGCCGCGGGGCCAGCTTCCAAGCTCTCGTTCAACCGCTGCAAACACGCGCGCCGGGGTGACGTCGCCCGACACTATCACGACGGAGTTGTTGGGGACGTAGTACTTGCGCTGAATCGTCCGCATCTTTTCGCCAGTGGTCGTGAGAATGACCTGCCTGTCTCCGATGATGTTCTTGCGGCTGAAGTTTCCAGGATAGAGGAGCTTGTCCATCTCCTGTGAAAGCTGGAAGAAAGGGCTCGATTCGTTACGGTCGTACTCGCCGATTACTACCTGACGCTCGCGCTCCAGCTCATCCTGCCTGAAAAGGGGAGAGCGAAGGGCAGACGACAGAAACCTGATCCCGGCGTCCAGGCTGTCAGACGAAACGGTGAGGTAGTAGTTCACACGCTCTTCGGAGGTTGTCCCGTTAAACACCGCGCCGAGATCGCCGGCTTGGCCGACAAAAGCTTCGGGATCGGGATACCTTGCGTTCGCGCGAAAGAACATATGCTCGTACATGTGCGCGAGTCCTGCATATTCAGGCGACTGCGTGAAGGATCCGTTTTTTACATTCACTTCTACGGTCGCGAGCGGCACACCGTGGTTTTCAACGACTATGATTTCGAGGCCGTTGGGTAAAACCCGTCGCTTGATGATTTTTTCAAGCTCGGCGCGCTGGGCGCCGGCAAGCACAGGGACGAGAAGGGCAGCGACAGTCACAAGCAGAGTAGCGAGCCGCACCAAACCACGATTTCTTTGAGATATTCCGTTCAACTAGACCTCGATGATTGACGCCTACGCAAAGTTAGCCACCCGGCTGAACCCTACACAGCTTAGCCTGGATGAGCTTCTCGCTCCATACACCACATTCCGCATCGGCGGTCCGGCTGATCTCCTTTATACCACGGAGACAGGGGACGATCTCGCGGCTGCAGTGCTCGCCGCGCGGGAGCTTGACGTTCCTTATTTCGTCCTTGGCCTGGGAGCCAACATCCTGATTGGAGATGCCGGCTTTCGAGGCCTGGTGATCCGCAACCGAGCCGCGCATTTCACATTTTCTCCGAACGGGGAACTGTGGGTCGAGAGCGGGGCAGTGATGGCGAACCTCATCCCTGAAGCAGTTGAGCGAGGCTGGTCAGGACTTGAGCACTACGTGGGAATTCCGAGCACGGTTGGTGGAGCAGTGTGGCAGAACCTTCACTTTCTGGAGCCGGAACCGGAGCGCACTCGCACGATGTTCATTGCGGATGTCTTCAAGTCGTGCGACCTGCTGACAGAAGAGGGTGAGCGCCAGACCGTTGACGGCGACTATATGCAGTTCGGTTACGACACGAGCGTGCTGCATCACCGTCGCGACATTGCGCTTGCAGTCACCTTCCAGCTCGAGAAGGGTGACACCGCCCGCATGCACAGGGTCATGCAGGAAAACCTGAGCTGGCGCGGAGCGCGTCACCCCTGGCTCGAATTTCATCCGAGCGCAGGATCAATCTTCCAGAAAATCGAAGGAATGGGCGCCGGCCGCCTGGTGGATCAGTGCGGCCTGAAAGGGTTTCGCCACGGCAACGCGCAGATATCACACATCCACGCGAACATCATGGTCAACCTTGGCGGTGCCACCGCGAAAGATGTTCGCGAGCTGATTGTCATCGCCCAGGATGCAGTCGAAAAGAAATTCGGCGTGCGCCTGCAGGCCGAGATTGGGTTCGTCGGAGATTTTTAGCCCGTTGGGGCGCCTTCGGCCGCTTCTGTGGCTGCAGTCCACCGTTCGAGCGTTTCATCCAGCTGCTTGCGCAGGCGATCCAGCTCGGTCCCTGACTTGACTGCCCGACGCTTGCCATCCTCTGTGAGATAGAGCTCGGGATCCGCGAGAGCCGTTGTCACGCGGGCAATTTCATTCTCCAGTTCGGTTACCCGGGCTTCCAGCTGTTCTGCTTTTCGGCGCGCATCGCGCGCCGTTGTCCGCTCTTTTCCCTTGCTCTCTTCGCGCCGCTTTGTCTTCTGCTTCTCGTGGACCCTGCGCAAGGCTTCGTCTTCGGCCGCGTTTACAGCAGCAGCGTGTGCTCGCTCCTCGCTCGCAGTTTCCCACTCGACGAAACTGCCACCGAAATCAGTGACCTTCTGCGAATGCAGAACCCACACGCGGCCTACCAGCGACCTCAACAGCTCTCGATCGTGGCTCACCAGCAGGATGGAGCCGTCGTATTCCTGCAGCGCGTCCTCGAGCGACTCGATTGATTCCACGTCGAGATGATTGGTGGGCTCGTCGAGAATAAGAAGGTTTGCCTTGGCAAGAACTATCATCGCCAATGCGAGCCGCGCTCTTTCGCCGCCGGACAGTGTCGTGGCATTGCGCTGAACTTCATCACCTGAAAATCCGAAACGTGCCAGATGGCTCTGAACCTGACGCCGCTCCCACAACGGCCTCAGGTCTGCGATTACATCGTACATCGATGTGGCGAGCGGCACCTGGCTCAGATCCTGACGATAATAGGCCGGCTTGATCGAGCCGCCCAGTCGCAGTTCACCGCTCATCACTTCGTGCTCATCCATGAGTGCACGAAGCAGCGTTGACTTACCCGCGCCGTTGGGGCCGATGAGCCCTACGGTCTCGCCGCGCTTGAGCGCTACCGTAAAATCTTCAATCAGTACGCGCTCCCCAACTCCGATCTTCACATGGTTGGCAACTACGACCTGATCGCCGCCGCGCTCCCCGGTGTCGAGTCGCAGCGCCATTGTCCCCTCGGAACCGATCGGCGACCCGAGACGTGGAAGGCGCGCCAGTAGCTTGCGGCGACCCTTTGCCTGTTTCGTGTTCTGCCCCGCGAGATTCCTGCGTACGTAGTCTTCCTGGTTGGCGATGAACTTCTGCTGCTTGTCGAACGCTCGCTGCTGCGTGAGACGCTGTTCGTTGCGCTGCTGAACGAATGCCGCGTAGCCGCCCGTGTAGGCATAGGCCGAATCTCCCTCGAAGTGCAGCACATGATCCACGACATTTGCAAGAAAGGCCCGGTCGTGACTGATGAGCAGGATTGTCTTGTCGGTGGACCGTAGATATCCCTCCAGCCAGAGCGTGGTGTCGAGATCGAGGTGGTTGGTGGGTTCGTCGAGCAGGAGAACGTCCGCAGGACTCACGAGCTGCCTCGCAACGCCCAGGCGGCCCCGCTCCCCGCCACTGAGCTGCGTCAGCGGCCGCGTTCGCGCCTCGACGGGATCGAAGCCCAGCCCATGAAGCACGGCATCGACTCGTGGGGCAAACGTGTAGCCGCCTTCCCGGTCAAATCGCTCCAGATCCCTGTCGTAACGGGCAAGCATGGCGGGAGTCGAAGCCTCGCTCATCCGCCCTATCTCATTCGCCTGCTCGGCGAGTGACACCTCGAGTGCGAGAAGCTCAGCGAACTGGCCGGCTGCTGCTTCCCAAACGGTTGCTGCCTCACCAAAATCCCGATGCTGCTCGAGGAGCGACACCTTGAGTCCCGGCTGTTTGGAAACACTTCCTGATGTCGGCTTCTGGTCACCGGTGATTAGTCGAAACAGAGTAGTCTTGCCGGTTCCGTTGCGGCCGACGATCCCCCAGCGATCACCGCGTGCAGCAGTGAACGTCACGTCGCGAAAAAGCTTCGTGGCGCCGAACTCTACAGCGGCGCCGGATACAGAGATCTGAGTCAACCTGCAATCACTTTTTCACAGGCCGCAAAACAGGCTTCCAGCGTGGAGACAGTGTGATCGCCCATGTGGCCAATACGGAAAGTGGTCTCAGCAAGTTTTCCGTAACCGCCTCCCACCTGAATTCCAAGGGCCCTGACCTGTTTGACGAAGGCTTTGCCGTCAACGCCATCGGGCAGTCTGACCGTGGATACCGTAGGTGACCTCGAACCCTCCGCCACGATGTTGTGCCAGTCCGCTCCCGTGCGCTCGCTGCTTTGCGAGAGCCAATCACTCGTGGCCCTGAGCATTTCGCGATGCGCTTCCCAGCGGGCTTCAATTCCCTCCCGCATGATGTGGCTCAGCTGAACCTCGAGCGCATACATGAGTGAAAAGGCGGGCGTGGCCGGCGTCTGGTTCTTTTTTGCAAACCGGTCCATCTCCACGATATCGAAATAGACACCGCGATTCTCTGCCTTTTCTGCAAACCCGATCATCTCTTCTGAGGCGACAGCGAACGCCAGCCCGGGAGGCAGGGCGAGAGCTTTCTGGGAACCCGTCAGGACGTAGTCGAGCTTCCATTCGTCGAACCGGAGCTCCACTCCACCGGCACCGCTCACGCTGTCGATGAGACACAGTGCGCCATGCGAGTGAGCCGTGTCTGAAATTGCGCGAATGTCGCTCAGCGCCCCGGTGGAAGTTTCGGAATGCGTAGCCGTAACAGCGCGATACTGCTTTTTTGAGAGTATGCTGTCTATCTGTTCGACTGATGGCACCGAGCCCCACGGCTCCTCGTAACGATCAACCTCCCTGCCGCACATCTCGGCGATGTGTGCAAACCGTTCCGAGAACGCACCGTTGATGAGACACAGAATCGGACCGGGTGGAATAGCCCGGATTGCCGCTTCCATCATTCCCGTGCCCGACGATGCCGCGACATACACGGGGCGCTCGGTGACGAATAGTGCCTTCAGTCCAAGTTGAAGGCGCGCGAACAACTCCTCGAATTCCGCGCTCCTGTGCGGAAGCATCGGCTTGAGCATCGCCGCCAGAACTTCCTGCCGTACTTCCGTAGGACCGGGCAGAAAGAATGTGCCGAACTGCTGTTGATCAGTCATGCCGCAAGCTACCCTGTCCCGCTTTGGTTCCAAATACGCGAGTCATTTTCCTGTCCACAATTTCCAGGTCTTTTCTTCGAGGCCGATGGTCAGTTGACTCCCGTTGCGAACGAGAGGTATCCTGAGCAGAAGAGGCTCTTCCACGAGTTTCGCAAGCCAGCTTTCATCCGACATCCGGGCGTGGCGGAGACCCAACCCCTGAAACCTGTCGGACTCCGAGTCAATCAGTGCACCAATTCCAAACTTCTGAGCAAAGCGCTTCAACTCCCCTGACGACGCCGCCCGCTCGTTCAGGTCCACGAAGTGCGTTTTTATGCGGCGCTCCGAGAAGAACCGAAGCGCCTTTCTTGTGTCCGAGCTTTTGCGAACGCCGAAAACCTGAATCTCCATGAATCAGTCCTTTTCACCTGCGTGGTGGCTGCGTAACCCGCACCTGCAAACACTGTGGGGCAAGTTTTTTCGGAGGCAGGAGCTCAAGCCCACTCGCACTGAACGAATCGACACTCCCGATGGTGACTTTCTGGAGCTGCACCATGTGGATGCAGCCCCGGGATCTCCCGTTCTCATTCTTCTTCACGGTCTCGAAGGATCCGTCAGGTCTCATTATATCCAGGGACTGCTGGGCGAGGCCAGAAAGAGATCCTGGCGTGCCGTCACCCTCGCGTTCAGGTCATGCGGAAGCGAACTGAACCGGGTCCGGCGATTCTATCATTCCGGCGAAACCACCGACCTTGGGCTGGTAATCGACCATCTGGAAGCAGAGTTCCCGAATGTCCCCCTGCTTCTGGCTGGCGCGTCACTCGGCGGCAACGTGATGCTCAAGTATCTCGGCGAACGCGGACCTGCCGTGTCGCCTCGAATCAGGGGGGCAGCGGCAATCTCGGTCCCTTTCGACCTCGAGCGTTCTTCGCGGCATATCGACAGAGGATTTGCGCGCGTTTACCAGATGAGCTTCCTCCGTTCGCTGCGTTCCAAGGCGAAACAGAAGCTCTCCCAGTTTCCCGACCTTGCCCGTCCGGACCTGCTGGAGGAAGCCAGAACCATGTACGACTTCGACGACTGCTTCACTGCGCCGGTTCACGGATTCCGTGATGCGGGAGATTACTATTCGAAGTCGAGCTCCATTGGCTGGCTGGATGGTATTAGTGTCAACACGCTACTATTAAGTGCCGTTGACGATCCATTCCTTCCTTCTCAGGTTCTGGACGAGGTGCGATCGCGGGCCAGCGGAAATCCGTCGATTGAAATCGAGTTCCCTGCGCACGGGGGACACGTGGGATTTGTCGGGGGCCAGAACCCGGTCCATCCCGTTTATTATCTCGAACAACGAGTGACAGAGTTTCTTTCGGGACAGTTGCTGCACGAACTGCCCCGCTGACCGCCTTCAGGAGCCCCACATGTTCAGATCGGTTGCCCGCGCGCTTTTCATCATCGCATTGCCTGCACTGGCATCGTGTACGACATCTCGCGCCAATAGCGGAGACCACTCGGATCACGATTCGCCGGTCGTCTCTGCTGGCGCAGTCCCGCAGAATGGTGCTCTCCCGGCAGATGCGGAGGGCGCACGAGCGCGGCTCGAAGCATCTCCGCGTCACGGCGAATGGGTGATGATTTCCGCAGGATCTGACAGCGTACGAGCATGGGTTGTGTATCCCGAGCGGAAGACCAAGGCGCCCGTTGTGGTTGTGGTGCACGAGATCTTCGGACTCACTCCATGGGTTCGCTCTGTTGCTGACCAGCTCGCCGCAGAGGGATTCATTGCGATCGCCCCCGATCTTCTCACCTCGAAAAACCTGCCGAACGCCACGGACAGCGTGCCGAGTCAGCTGGCGACGGCGGCGATAAGGACGCTGGACCCTGCTGACGTTCATCGCCAGATCACGGCCGCGGCACAGTATGCGATGTCGCTTCCGTCGGCACTTCGAAAGTATGGAATTGTCGGTTACTGCTGGGGCGGCGGAGTGTCGTTCGAACACGCAGTACGCTCGCCCTCACTCGGCGCAGCGGTTGTTTACTATGGCGTCTCCCCGGAGAGCGGCTCTCTGAAATCCGTCAAGGCACCAGTCCTGGGACTGTATGGTGGAAACGACGCGCGCGTCAATTCGACGATTCCTCCCGCGGATTCTGCCATGCGAGCGCTGGGCAAGACCTATTCGCACACCGAGTTCGCAGGCTCGGGACATGGATTCCTTAGACAGCAGTCAGGTCAGGACGGCGCGAATCTCGAAGCAACCCGGCGTGCCTGGCCTGCAACAATCGCCTGGTTCCATCGCTACCTGGACAACTGAACCAGATGCTCCACACGGCCCCGTACCTCGCTCTTTTCCTGCTCGGCCTTGCACTGGCCGTGCATGTGATGCTGCACGGAGTCGAACGGTGGCGAAGGGATTTGACCGGAAAAACTTCGCCACTTTTCAATCCACCTACTGTCGCGGCGCTCGCAATCGGATTTGGCGCAACCGGCTATCTGCTCCGGACAAGATCTGGCCTGACTCCCGGGGTCGTGTTTTTCATTTCCCTCATCATCGGTGCTCTTACGCTTTCAGGAATGATTGTGCTGATGGCAAAGTGGGCCCTGAGGGACGACGGAGCCATGCACTCTGAAGAGGAAGAGCTGAATGGTCAGGTCGCGATTGTAACCCGGCCCATCACCGCACTCGATCTGGGTGAAATTACGTGGCACGCATGGAATCGGGAGCACACCCTCCCGGCAAGCACTTTTGGCGATACGGATATTCCACTCGGGACCGAAGTGGTAATTGACCTTGTCGAGAACGGTATCGCCCAGGTCGAGCTCTGGTCCGTTGTCGAGCGGCGCCTTTAAAGAGACATCCCGTACAGACTTAGCCATTCAGGCCAGTTCCCACTCAGCTCGAACATATCGTCGTAATAGACAAGGCCCTTGCTCTCGAAGTATTCGAGCACCGGGCCGATCATGTCATCCGATGCCAGCGGCCCAATTGCAACGAGCGCGCCCTCCACTCGAAATTCTGCGTCGGTAAGACCAAAGGCTTCATCGATTTCGGTACGCATGAGCGAGGCACGCTCGAACGCTTCTTTCCTGATGAAAAGCGTCGGGAGACCCGCAGAAACTGGTAACGGCATTTCATTTCTCCATGAGCGTGACGCTGACAATTGACTGGCCTGCATCGTTACCTTCAATGTATGTCTGCCGGGAATCTCTCGGGTCTCGCCGAGGCTCATTTCGACGTGATTGTGGTTGGTGGCGGTCACGCTGGAACTGAAGCGGCCGTCGCCGCTGCGCGTGTGGGAGCTTCCGTTGCACTGGTTACGAGCTCACTCGAAACCATCGGGCAGATGTCGTGCAATCCGGCGATTGGAGGAGTGGCCAAGGGCACAGTAGTCCGCGAAGTGGATGCCCTCGGCGGCATCATGGGCCGGGCGACAGACCTCGCTTCACTTCAGTTCAGGATGCTCAACCGCAGCAAGGGTCCAGCTGTCTGGGCACCACGTGCTCAGTGCGATCGCGGTCTCTATCGCAGGGCTGTGCGATCGCTGATCGAGGATCATGCCGGACTCCAGACCATCCAGGGAACTGTCCGCCGGCTATTGATGGGCGGGGACGGGACGAACGTGGGGGGAATCGAAACTCTCGAGGGAAGGGTTTTTTCGAGCCGTTGCGTGGTGATCACGACTGGAACTTTCCTGCGCGGCAGAATTCACATCGGTACCGATACGAGCATCGCTGGAGGAAGAGCGGGTGAGTCGTCTGCAACTCACCTTGCCGAACAACTCGAGCAGGCAGGCCTCACCGTCGCGCGCTTCAAGACCGGGACGCCGCCGCGTATCGACGGCAGGTCAGTGGACTACTCCCGCCTGACTCAGCAGGACAGCGAGATCGATCAGTTTGATTACTCCTGGTCGCACTTCTGGACCGGGCCGCGCAGGGATGGCAGCTCGACGAGACATCCGGCACAGATGCCCTGCTGGATTACTCACATCGAAAAACCGGCGAAGGAGATTATCCAGAAAAACATCGGATCGTCCGCCATGTACGGCGGTGCAATTACGGCGCAGGGCCCGCGTTACTGTCCGTCGGTCGAGGACAAGGTGGTGCGTTTTCCGGAAGCTGAGCGGCATCAGCTTTTTCTCGAGCCTGAAGGGCACGACACAAGTGAGCTTTACGTGAACGGACTGTCGACTTCGCTTCCCGCGACCGTGCAGCTCGAGATCATGAAGACGATCCCGGGACTCGAGAATGTCCGGATGAATCGAGCGGGATATGCCATCGAGTACGACTACTATCCGCCAACACAGCTCGATTCCACACTTCAGGTGAAGGCCATCGAGGGCCTCTACTTCGCTGGCCAGATCAATGGTACGACGGGCTACGAGGAAGCGGCGGGGCAGGGGGTGCTTGCCGGTATCAACGCAGGGCGTGCTTCTCTCGGGCGCGATTCCCTCGTCCTCGGCCGCGAGACCTCATACATCGGAGTTCTGGTTGACGACCTCGTTACGTGCGGTGTAGACGAACCATATCGCCTTTTCACCTCGCGCTCCGAGTTCCGGCTCACCGTGCGACAGGACAATGCGCTCCAGCGTCTTGGAGGAATCGCTCTCGGTCTTGATCTCTATACGGACGCGGAGAGTCAGGTTCTCGATCAGCGGCTGTCGGAGGAGAAAGAGATTCACCGAATTGCCGCGGCCACGAGCATCACTCCCCCGCTTGCCGAACCTCTGCTCGAGCGTTCGGGCAGTGCGGCAATTTCACATTCCGTGAAAATTGTAGAACTCGCACGCAGGCATGGAGTTTCTTTGAGCGAACTGTTCGCTGCTGTCGGCATCCCAAACCAGTTTGCTGCAGAATCAATGCTCTCTGCGGATCTCGAGATAAAATATTCGGGATACTTCGATCGCGAGCGTCAGCAGGCAGATCGGATGAAGAACATGGGAGACTTTGCGCTGCCGCCAGGCCTCAGCTACGCAAACCTGAATTCTCTTTCCAGCGAGGCTCGGCAGAAGCTTGCAGCCATCCAGCCGCGAACGCTCGCTCAGGCCTCACGAATTCCCGGCGTCAGCCCCAGTGACATTCAGAACCTCGTTATCGAGGTTGAGAGAGCGCGCCGACACGCGGCCGCCAGTTAGGCCGCAGCACTCTTCCCGCGCTCGGCGGATGCCGTTACCTGAAGCAGAATTACCGCGCTAGCGATGAGCGCACCCCCGATGAATGTATTTCGGTTCATCGATTCTCCCAGGAGCATCACTCCGAGTACGGTAGTGAAGAAGGGTTCGATCGTGGCGATGATCGATGTGCGGACTGGGCCGAGCACGCGCAGCCCCGCCACCAGCGTGCCGAACGCAATGACTGTACAGACGACTGACAGGAACAGGATATAGCGCCAGAGCTCCATCGTTGCAGGCATGACCAGTCCGCGGTTTAGCAGACTCGCCACGAGGAACGCGATGAACACTCCCGTTATCAGATAGAAAGTCGAGACCGCTGCCGGCACCCCTTCCTGAACGAAATTCAACGCCGGCAGATACAGCGCGTAAAGAAACGCAGTTCCCAGTGCGAGCAGGACGCCGAACCGACTGAGCGCTGTCGCATTTGGCGTACCGACCATTACGACGATTCCGATCATGGCTATCGCGAGCGAAACAAATCTGACCAGTGTAAGTCGTTCGCGTCCGAGCACCGCTGATATCAGAGCGACCCACGCGGGATACGTATAGAACAGAAAAGCAAGCGGCCCCACGGGCAGGTAATCGAGGGCGCGGAGGGAGAGGTAGGTAATGACTGCCTGCCCCAGCCCGCCGACAACCAGGAGTCGTATTGCACTGACTCGCGTGATGTGGGTGATTCTGTGACGAAGTACGACTAACAGCACGAGCGCAGCGAGGAGATAGCGCCAGAACATCGCCGGAACGAGCGGTAGTCCGGCATTCGAGGTCAGCACTGTGAGCGTGCTGAGTGAACCGAATCCGACTGATGACAGGAGAATGAGCCCTGTCGCCGTTGCCACTGTCTGTTTCTCTCTGATCATGCCAGAATCTAAACGTTACTTCCCAATGGCCTGTGTGTTGCGCCGTGGACCCCGGTACAACTTTGTCACAGGAGATTTGACATGTCAGGAGAAATGGTAGAGTTCGCGGCCAACGGGCATAGTGCTTCGGGTTATATGTCCCTGCCTTCGCGTCCGGGTCCGGGCCTGCTCGTTATACAGGAGTGGTGGGGACTCGTTGACCACATCAAGGACCTCGTGGATCGTTTTGCCGCCGAGGGTTTTGTCGCCCTTGCTCCCGACCTGTATCACGGTGACATGACGAAGAGTCCCGACGAAGCGGGAAAGATGCTCATGGCCCTCAACATCGCCGAGGCCGGCAAGGATATGCGGGGAGCAGCGAAGTATTTGCTGGGACTCGATGAGGTAGCGCCAAAGAAGGTTGGTATTCTCGGATTTTGTATGGGAGGGCAGTTGGCGCTTTATGCGGCTTCTGAATATCCGGATGAGATTTCTGCTGCCGTGGATTTTTACGGAATTCATCCAAACGCGCCGATCGATCCTGACAAGGTTCGGGTTCCGATCCTTGCGCACTTTGGGGCGCGGGATGAAACGGTGCCAGAGGAGACTCGCAACGCATTGGTGAGTTCTCTCGAGTCCCGTGGAAAGTCCATCGAAGCACACGTGTACGCTGCGGACCACGCGTTTTTCAATGACACGCGGCCGGAGGTTTATGACGCAGATGCGTCGCGGCTTGCATGGCGGCGAAGTCTGGATTTCCTGCGCAGAACTCTGGTGAGGGAGTGAGCCTGGCAGGAACGATGCGCGCGTGAGTCAGGTGAAAAGGTGCGCGACGTGTGCAGGAATGCGTCTTTTAAACGTCTTATCAATTGCGGCATGTCACGCGGTTGCGTGGCGTTACTTCACGGAGACCAAATCATGAAAAAGCTGATATTGTTGGCAATTGTTGTATTTTCAGCGTCTGCATCGGCACAGCAAGACGCCACTAATGCGCCAGTAGCTCAAATTGCCGTCGCCTCGCACGGCGAGGTCAAGGTGGTTTCGGACCGCGCTACCATACAGATAAGCGTCCAGACACAGGCCCCGACGGCTGCCGCGGCGGGAACCGAGAACGCTCGCAAGCAGAAGGCCGTCATCGACGCTCTCACGGCACTCGGCATCGACGCCAAGGACATCTCTACGTCTGGATACAATGTGAATCCCGAGCAGCGGTATGAGCCCAACAAGCCGCCTGTGCTGGTAGGATATAATGTTACCAACACTGTTCTGGTGGAAATCAGGAAGCTGTCGATGGTCGGTCCGGCAATCGATGTCGCTCTGGGGAAGGGCGCCAACATGGTCAACTCACTTCAATTCTACGCGTCGAACACCGACGCAGCTCGGCGCGAAGCGATAGCGATTGCAGTGCGTAGCGCCAGGGCAGATGCGGATGCGGCCGCGCGGGCAGCCGGAGGGACTATCTCAGAATTGCTGGAGATCCAGATTGGCGGCCCGACCTCGCCCCCTCGCCCCTTTTATCCAGAGATGGCCATGGCCAAGGCCAGCGGGGCCGACACTCCCATAACCCCTAGCGACCAAACCGTGGCAGTGAACATCAATACCCGCTGGAGATTCAACAAGTAGGGTTCCTGGCATGTTTCACGTGAAACATCCAGCCGTGGAGCAATAGCGGCGTTTCACGTGAAACAAGTGCGGGCCGCCCCTGCCCTCTGGCTGCTCGCACTCGTACATTCCGCTACCCCAGACAATCAGGTGCATGTGGGAAGCGTAATCGCAGTGGCAAACCAGAAGGGCGGAGTGGGGAAAACTACTACCGCAGTGAATCTCGCTGCCAGCCTGGCCGCAGCTGAGCAGAAAACACTCCTTGTCGACGGCGACCCGCAGGGAAACGCCACCAGCGGCCTGGGCATTTCCGGCGGAGAGCTCGCCACTACCTTATATGAAGTGCTTATCGGTGCCGCACCCGTCGTAGATGCGCTCCAGAAAAGCGTGCACTTCAGCTCCCTCGACGTACTCCCTGCAACACCCGATCTCGCAGGCGCCGAAATCGAACTCATCGACCGGGAGAACCGCGGACAAGCAATGCGCGATGCTCTCGAGCCCATCCGCAACAACTACGATTTCATCCTGATCGACTGCCCACCCTCGCTTGGGCTCATCACCCTCAACATGCTCGCCGCTGCCGACTCAGTTCTGATTCCCCTGCAGTGTGAGTACTACGCACTGGAAGGACTTTCGCAGCTGCTCAACACGGTACACCGAATCCAGCACAGCGTGAATGAGACGCTCGAGATATCCGGAGTGCTTCTTACAATGTACGATGCGCGGCTGAACCTTTCCCGCCAGGTAGCCGCAGATGCGCGCGAGTATTTCGGCAGCACTGTTTTCGAGAGCATCGTTCCTAGGAATGTTCGCCTCGCCGAGGCGCCCAGCTTTGGAAAGCCAATAATCCTATACGACGTTGGATCGGTAGGAGCGCAGTCATATATGAATGTCGCCCGCGAAGTAATTGCCCGTACCAGTGGAGGTGCTGAAAGTGGCACATGAAAAACCCGCCCGCCGTCTGGGCCGAGGACTGAATGCCCTTTTCGATGCCCGCGAGGCGGAGCCCGCAGGGTCACCACAGCAGGTGGAATCTGCATTTCGCGACATCTCTATCTCCGCGATCGCAAGCAATCCATTTCAGCCGAGGATGACTTTCGACAGCGCGGATCTCCGGGATTTGCAGGAGTCGTTGAAGGCAAGCGGCCTGCTACAACCCGTCACGGTTCGACCGTCGCCAAAAGGACAGGGATTTCAACTAATTGCCGGTGAGCGTCGCCTTCGAGCTGCAACCGAACTGGGCTGGCAGGTCATTCCGGCAATCGTTAGGGACATGAGCGATCAGGAAATGCTCACGCTCGCCCTGGTCGAGAACCTCCAGCGCTCGGATCTTAACCCGATTGAAGAGGCGGAAGGGTACAACCAGTTGATCGAGAACTTCGGATATACTCAACTGGACATTGCGGATATGGTCGGCAAAAATCGCTCGACCGTCGCAAATGTACTTCGAATGCTGCACCTGCCGGCCCAGGTGAGGGAGCTTGTTCAAAATGGAAAGCTCACATCCGGCCAGGCGCGTCCGCTCCTTGGTCTTGACGGCGAAGCAAGGATTCTGTCATTTGCAAAGATGGCCGTAGAGAGAGGCTGGAGCGCGCGGGAAGTAGAGCGTCGCGTCAAGGATGCAGACACCGAGCTCTCAGGAAAGAAACCCAAAATTTCAACGAGCAAAGGAAGCCGCACGCCCGAGCTTCGGGCCATAGAACAGACTCTAAGAAAACACTTTCAAACAGATGTTTCAGTAACGTTGAGGGCGGAAGGGCGCGGGTCGGTTACGATCGAATTCTACTCAGCCGACGACCTCGAAAGAATCGTCGAGTTGTGTGGACTTTTTCCCAATCCACAGTGATATCCACGTCGTCGCATCTTCCCACTCGGCAACGCCTTAGCCAACTCGGCTACAACTTCAGGCGCAAACTTTCCACACTCGCGGCCCTCGTGTTTGCAATCACGTTGGCAGCTTGTTCCGGGAGGACCGACGGCGTCAACACCAGCGCCTTCAAGGTAGCGCTCCTTACCCCGGGCCCCATCTCCGATAAGTCATGGAATGCCGGAGCCTACGCGGGGCTCATGGCCATCAGGGACAGTCTGGGCGCCGAGGTGAGCCACATCCAGACACGCACGCCTGCGGAGTTTGATGAAAACTTCCGGCAGTACGGGGCAAAAGGATTCAACCTCGTCTTTGGACACGGATTCGAATTTCAGGATGCCGCCATTCGCGTAGCGCGCGATTTCCCGAACACGATTTTCGTGACCACTTCAGGCTCCAGCGTGGCAAAAAACGTAGCGGGCGCCGACTTCGCGTTCGAGGAAGCGTCCTATCTCGCTGGAATGGTGGCCGGCCGAATGACACGGTCCGGAATCATTGGAGTGATCGGCGGCACTGAGCTTCCGCCGGTCAAGCGCAGTTTCACCGCCTTCGAAAGCGGAGCCAAATCGTCCAGGCCCGGCGTCCGCACGATCATTTCATATATCGGTAACTGGGACGACATCAGTGCAGGAAAGGAACAGGCCATTGCACAGATAGCGCGAGGCGCTGACGTAATTTTTCAAAACGCGGACGCAGCAGGACTCGGAGTGTTCCAGGCGGTCAAAGAATCGAAAGACACCTGGATCATCGGCTCAAACTCCAACCAGAACGACATTGTACCGGAAAAAACGCTCGGCAGCGTGGTCATCGATCTGCCTCACGCCTTCCTGCTGATTGCCGCCGAGACCAAGAAGAAAGGTTTTACGGGAAAAGTTTTTCCGCTGGGACTAAGGGAGAACGTCGTGACCTTCGTATTCAATCCGCGCGCGACAGCTGAGATACCAGCGGACATTCTCAAAGCAGTGGATTCAAGACGCCTTGAAATGATATCAGGATCCGCCACGGCGACAGCCCGGAATGATTCAACAGGGGGGAGTAAATCCAGATGACTGCCACCAACGACATAACCGAATACCTGGACACACTGCTCGGCACCTCGACCATCGCTGACTACCCGGGCGCACTCAACGGGCTTCAGCTCGAAAACCACGGCGATGTAACCAGGATCGCAGCGTGCGTAGATTTTTCATCCCGAGCAGTCCAGGGAACTGTGAACGCCGGCGCAAACCTGCTCATCGTTCACCACGGGATGTTCTGGCGCGGTGCAAAACGAATCAGCGGTGCCGCTTACAGACAACTGGCAACTCTCCTTGAGCACGACATCGCGGTGTACTCCTCGCACCTGCCCCTGGACAGGCACCCTGTATTTGGTAACAATGTGCTACTATGTAAGGAACTCGGCCTCGAACCCATGGGAGGGTTCGCCTCCTTCAAGGATGTAGAAATTGGCCTCAAGGGGAAGTCTGATCTGCTCACGAGCGAACTGCTCAAACGAGCAGCACATTTTGCCGCGAATCACCAGGGAAGCGCCATCGCAACCGGATTTGACGCAGATCGCCGAACATCGGAGTGGGCAGTCTGCAGCGGCGCCGGTGCGTCAACCGAAACGCTGGAGGAAGCCGTAAGGCTCGGTATCGACACCCTGATCGTTGGCGAAGGACCGCACCATACGGCCGTGGACGCACATGATCTGGGGATCGTGATCATCTACGCGGGTCACTATGCTACCGAAACGCTCGGCGTTCAGGCGATCGCAGAACATGCAGGCGAACACTTTGGACTCGAGTGGAGCATGATCCACGCGCCGACAGGCCTCTGACTTCAAGCGAGGCCGGACCGCGCGCTGAGAGTAATCAGCCATTCGTTGCCCTTCACCGGATTAGCAAAAGCTTCGGGGCAACCGCCGCGCTTACCGACGTTTCGCTTTCAGTGAAACGAGGAAGCATTCACGCGCTGCTCGGCGAGAACGGAGCCGGAAAAACAACACTGATGCGAATAGCGTTCGGGCTCGTTCAACCAGACTCCGGATGGATAGAACTGAACGGAAAGAAGGCTAGCTTTGCCAATCCTTCCGAGGCGATCAGCGCCGGCATTGGAATGGTCCATCAACAGTTCTCGCTCGTGCCCGCCATGTCTGTTGCGGAGAACATCGCTCTTGGTGGCACCGGCCCCTATTCGTTTAAAGCAGTCGCAGCCAGGATGTCCGATCTCGGAGTGCGAACGAATCTCCGGCTGGATCCAGCGGCGCGTGTATCAGCACTGGGAAGTGCAGATCGGCAGAAACTCGAGATCATGCGGGCGCTCATTCACGGCGCAGGCATGATGATTCTCGATGAACCCACTGCCGTCCTCACACCGGCCGACACATACGAGCTGTTCGAACAGCTCGATTCGTACGCTCGCGGCGGAGGCACAGTGGTCCTTATCACCCACAAGCTTGACGACGCTATCAGGCACGCAGATGAGGTCACAGTTCTGAGGCAGGGACGCGTAGTGCTCCATTCACCAATGCGGGACGCCAGCGCGACGAGGTTGTCAGACGCAATGCTCGGCGTGCGTGAAAACGAGAGCCGTGCAATCAGTCCGGCACCTGCCCTCTCAGGTAGAACAGTCGTCGCCGAACTCGCTGACGTTGCGCTGCCCGATCGGCTCGGACGCGCCGGCGCTGTACCGATAACACTGAAGGTGCTCGGCGGTGAGGTTGTCGGAATTGCCGCCCTCGACGGAGCTGCAGCTTCGCTGTTGCGAGTGCTTGCTGGCAGAATTGCTCCGGCTTACGGAACCATGACAATTCCCTCCCAGATCGCGTTCGTTCCGGAGAACCGCAAAGAGGCGGCGCTCATCGATGATTTTTCTCTCGTGGAAAACTTCGCACTCAAGGCTTCCGGTGACCGGAGTGGGGTGATGGATTGGCGCGGTTTCGGACGCGACACCGAAGCCACCATGGCCGAGTTCGATGTTCGTGCATCGAGTGCGAATGCAAAACCGGCTTCGCTGTCGGGCGGTAATCAACAGCGATTCATTCTTGGACGAGAACTCCATGACGCACCCACATTGCTGGTTCTCGAAAACCCGACGCAGGGACTCGACGTGGGCGCAACCTCATTTGTCCACGCTCGCATTCGTGCCGCGAGGGACAGGGGCGCTGGTGTCGTGTTTTATTCGACGGACCTGGACGAACTTGCGAGCCTCTCAGATCGTGTCTTCGTGACGCGCGATCACACCTTGGTCGAGATTTCTCCCGAAAGGGAAGCAATCGGACAAGCGTTGCTTGCTACCGGTGACCATGCCCGCTGAATTGCTGCTGCTCACTGACGCTCTTGTCCGCGCCACTCCGCTGATGCTCGCGGGACTCTCAGTTGCGCTTGCGTTTCGCGGGGGAATTCTCAACATCGGCGCCGAAGGTCAGCTGCTCATGGGAGCAGTAGCTGCGACAGTGGTATCGCTCGCACTCGGAGAATCATTAGGCAGAGCGACGTTGATTCTCTCGATTGTTGCAGGCGCGGTGGCAGGTGCTGGCTGGGCAGGTATTGCTGCAGAGCTCAGGCGGAGATTTCAGGTGCTCGAGATTATCAGCACCATCATGCTGAACTTCATCGCCATTCATTTTATCTCGTATCTGGTGCGCGGCCCGCTGCAGGAATCGACACACATCTATCCACAAACCGAGTCCATAACAGCGGCGGCACGCCTTCCACTCATTCTCCCTGGAACACGTCTCCATGCCGGATTTCTTCTCGGCATCGTGCTCGCCGCCACCCTCGGCTGGTTTCTGAATAGTACTGCCGCCGGATTCAGGATCCGCGCTACCGGTGCTTCTCCGGTCGCCGCCCAAAGTGCTGGTAAGATTAATGTCAGGCGAACGTCGTTCCTGATATTCCTGTTGAGTGGCGCACTGGCGGGAATTGCAGGAAGCATTGAAGTGAGTGGCGTGACGTTCGCTCTTTACGAGAATCTTTCGCCCGGCTACGGCTACACGGCCATTGCGGTCGCACTCATCGCGGGACTGAAGCCGAGTCGCGTAATTTTTTCCGGTATCCTGTTTGGAATACTGGAAACCGGTGCCACGGCTCTTCAGCGCGAGTTCGCCGTGCCTGCCTCGATCGCTTCGGTTGTCGAGGCTGCTTTGATTCTCGCAGTGTTGAGCGCTACGGCCTTGAGGCACCGGCAGTTCTTCAACAGAGCTGCGGTTTCATGAGTACGCTCCAGACATTCCTCGAAGGAACGGTGCGAACTGCTACTCCTCTCGGGTTTGCTGCCCTTGGCGAGGCGGTGGCCGAACGTGCGGGCATCATCAACATCGGCCTCGAAGGTGCGATCATAGCCGGCGCACTCGGCGGGTTTGTCGCTGCAGGGTCCGGAAGCGTATGGCTTGGCTTCGCCGGAGCTGCATTCGGCGGGATACTTGTCGCCGCAATTTTCGCGTACTTCACAATCCGACTGAGAGCCGACCAGATAATTACGGGGACTGCTGTGAGTCTTCTCGGACTTGGGCTTACGGCAACCATATACCGACAGGCCTATGGAACTACCGGTGCCGCTGCGGCTGTTCCGACCATGGCGGCAATGGAAATACCGTTTCTCTCCTCTATACCCGTCATTGGTTCCGCCCTGTTTGCGCAGCCGCCCGTTACCTACGTGCTCTACCTGCTCGTGCCGGCAACATGGTGGTGGATGTACCACACGCATGGCGGACTCGCATTGAGAGCCACTGGCGAAGATCCGCGCGCCGCGATTGCAGCCGGAATAAACGTTGGACGAATCCAACTCGTGTCCGTTTTTTTCGGAGGGGCACTTGGAGGACTTGCAGGCGGGGTTCTGGTCATCGCGCAGGCCGGGACATTTGCAGAAGGAATGTCAGCCGGGAGAGGGTTCATCGCGATCGCCATTGTTGTGCTGGGCAGATGGCATCCCCTCGGAGTCGCAGCAGCGGCTCTCGTTTTTGGAGCAGCGAGTGCGCTACAGTATTTCTTTCAGGCCGTCGGATGGCCCTTACCGTACCAGGCCTTTCTCGCTCTGCCGTACGTGCTGACCCTGCTTGGCCTTGCCGGTATTGCTGGCAGGGTAACAGCACCGGCCAACCTGGGAAGATGGCAGGAAAACGATTGAAACGGGCTCAGCAACCCGTATAAGCGCTTCGCCACGAAGTTTTCCAGACCTTTTCGCTCGTTTGCTCAATAAGCGCCAACCGACCGCCGTTCTCGTATTCAAAAGAGACGATGACCGCCGTATTTCCACCATTCACAAATCTGACAACGGCCAGGATTTCATTGGTTCTCACCACTTCTTCAGATCCAGCTGCACGGCTGTGGAAAACCGCAGTGTACCGCCCGTCGGCTCCAGATGAACGTTCGGCCACTATGAGAAAATGCTCCTCCCGCGGATTAGCTTCCTCGTTGATTTTTCTGACGACATCACCAATCAGAAGCCCCATCGGGCCACCCTTGGTTCGATATGCTTTTCTGACGTTGAATGGCAAACCACGAAAAACGGCATCGTTCGATTCGGGCAGCGCCGAGGCAAGTCGTGCGAGCTCGGACGTGAAGAGCACTGAGTCGGCAGACGACGCTCCTTCAAGTGAGTCCAGCGGAACTGGCGTGGCCATTCCTTTCCTCAGACCCACGCGCCAGACTCTGTCCCCGACCCCCTCGAGATTGGCAACGGGCCAGGAGATGCAACTTTCCGGATTCGGCGACTGATCGCGCGCAACAAGCCTGGCGCTGCCTGCGCTTCCCGCTCGTCTGAAGAGGTCGGCTGACATGCCAGACAGCGAGTCGAGACGAAATACCGGCGTATGTGATAGCGTGCTGTCACTGAGAAAGGGCATTACGACTGCTGCCATTCCCTTGCTGTCGGGAATCGACAAAAACAACACGGGGCCGGCCTCACCTTCTTCCCATCCCGTGTTTTCCCTCGGAGCGACGGCAGGTATCGCAGGACCGGGGGGTAATTCGGCTGAATCGGCGGGAATCGGCTTTCTGTCGCGGCGGCACGAAACGATCAATATTGCAGCCGTGGATAGAATTGCGACTTGTCTGCGAAGTGGGATCATGATGTAATTTGTAGCCCGCCGGGCCCTTCCGTCGAGTTTTCCAGAACCACCCGCACATTTCAAGGTCGAGAATGTCCCTGGGAGATTTTGTAGCTACAGGCCGAGCACCTGCGCGGGAAAAATGGAGTTGGGCGCTCTACGACTTTTCCAACACCATTTTCTCGATGAACATCGCGACACTGTTCTTCGCGGTGTGGCTGGTGAAGGATGTGGGCGCATCGAACACGATGGCGGCTGTGGCCAGCAGCGTGTCGTCGGTGCTGGTCGTTCTCTCGATTCCCGTCTTCGGTGCGATTTCCGATGCGACCCGCCGGCGCAAGCCATGGGTTGTGGGGTTTACGCTCATTGCAGTCGTCATGACGGCGGTGTTGGGAGTAGTAGGCCAGACGATGATACCGCTTGTTGGCGAAGCGGTGCGGGGTCCGTCGGCTTCGAGCTACGTACTCGCAGGCCTCCCGGCGCTGATGGTACTCGGCGCATTCGTGCTTGCCAACTGGGCCTATCAGGGCGCGATGCCGTTCTACAACGCCATGATGTTCGAGCTCGCTCCCGCCGACGAAATCGGAAAGCTGTCGGGGATGGGGACGTCGCTCGGCTACCTTGGCTCGATTGCGGGCGTGATTCTGGTTTCTCCTTTTTTCAACGGGGCGCTTCCGGTAATCGGTGAACTTCCCGAGCAGGCCATCGCCTTTCTCCGCACGGTCGTTCCCTTTACTTCACATGCCGGGCGTGTTTCGACATTTCTGCCAACGGCACTTCTTTTTCTGTTGTTTTCGCTTCCCCTCTTTTTGTTCTGCAAGGACCACAACGCCATACCAGGGAAGGCACGCGTGCAATGGCGCGAGGCGTTCAGGGATGTGGCGCAGACAATTCGCGATTCGCGGAAGTATCCCGGTGCACTTCGCTTTCTGCTGGCTTCCTTCCTGTATCAGGACGCGATTGGCACCATCATTCAGTACATGGCCCTGTACGCAGTGATGGCCATGGGGTTTGAGAGAGGTCAGGAAGTCACCCTGTTTGTCGTCCTGACCATCCCGGCCGCGATCGGCAGCTATCTGCTTGGTCGGCTGGTTGATCGCATCGGGCCGAAGAGAACCCTGGTGTTCGTAATTGCCTCATGGGTGGTTCTCCTGGTGGCGATGATACTCGTACCTAATCGCTTTTCATTCTGGATTGTGGGGGCTGCAATCGGATTGATTTTCGGAGGAGTACCTACAGCGGAGCGGCCGCTCCTTCTGACACTCGTTCCTGAGGCGGAGGCAGCGCGATTTTTCAGCCTCATGGTCCTTTCGTCGCGCGCTGCGGCTATCGTCGGGCCCCTGATCTGGGGGTGGACCGTAGACGGCATGTTGCCCACGTTCGGCACCGGAACCGCTTATCGTGCCGCAGTGGTGACCGTCGCTATCGGAATGCTTTTCTCTCTCATTCTGCTCCTGCGGGTGCCCGACAAGTGGAGAGAACAGGTACGGGCGTAAGCCCGTTATCTACTTGGTGTCGAGCCAGTTGTCGCCTGTACCGATGTCTACCACGAGCGGAACCGAAAGCTGGGCCGCGCTTTCCATTTCACGCTTCACGAGCGATTGAACGACCTCGAGTTCTGAAGGGGGAATCTCGAAAACCAGTTCATCGTGCACCTGAAGCAGCATCTTTGCTTCGTGGCGACCGTCTCGCAATGCACGGTCAATCCCGATCATTGCGATCTTGATCAGGTCGGCAGCGGATCCCTGAATTGGAGAATTGGCAGCTGTTCTCTCGCCGAACGCGCGCGTGTTGAAGTTTCGCTCGCGCAGTTCGGGAATGTAGCGGCGGCGCCCAAAGATTGTTGTGACGTATCCGTGCTCCCGCGCAAACTCCACCATCGAATCGAGGTAGTTCCTGATTCCCTGGAACCGCTCGAAGTAGCGCTGAATGAAATCCCTGGCTTCGCCATGTTCGATCTTGAGCTGCCTCGACAGCGCATGCGCGCCCTGCCCATAGATCGTTGCAAAGTTGATTGTCTTGGCGCGGCTCCGCATGTCCGGAGTTACATCACCAATGTCAACGTCGAAGATGATTGCCGCGGTCTGGCGATGAATGTCTCCGCCTGCGTTGAACGCCTCGACAAACGCCGGATCGTTCGAGAGGTGCGCGAGCAGTCGCAGCTCGATCTGTGAGTAGTCTGCGGCAAGCAGTGTCCAGCCAGTCCGTGGAATGAACCCGCGGCGAATGTCCCGTCCCAGCTCCCGGCGAATTGGAATGTTTTGAAGATTCGGATCGCTCGACGAGAGCCGTCCTGTGGCCGCTACCGTTTGATTGAACGAAGTGTGCAGTCGCCCGGTGTCCGGGTTCACCATTGCCGGCAGTGCGTCGAGATACGTGTTCTCGAGCTTTGCCAGTTCACGGTATTCCATCAGAAACCCTGGCAGCGCATGCCCCGCGTCCGCTAGCTCCTGCAGCACGCTTGCGTCAGTGGAAGGCCCCGTGCTCGTCTTCTTGAGCACAGGAAGACCAAGCCGCGTGAAGAGAATCTCTCTCAGCTGCGGATTGGAATTGATATTGAATTCAATTCCGGCAGCCGCGTATATCTGCTTTTCCACGGCCTCTCGTTCACGCCGAAAACGCTCCTTGAGGATGTGAAACCATGGCAGGTTGATCGACATGCCGGTCCATTCGATTTCTGCCAGCACATGGATGAGCGGAATCTCGATGTCGTCCAGCAGCGGACGGACCCCGGAGGTCTCAAGCTGTGGCTCGAACACCTCGCGCAATCTCAGCGTCATGTCCGCTTCTTCGCACGAATAATCCCGCGCGGCTTCAACCGGACATTCGTCAAATGACACAGCCGTCTTGCCCTTGCCACACAGATCCGCATACGACTGGACGGAGTGCTCGAGAAACTCGAGCGCCAGAACGTCCAGGCCGTGCGACCTTCTGCCCGGATCGAGCACGTAGCTCGCAAGCATGGTGTCGAAGTCCAGCCCCTGGAGGTTCACACCTGCCCTGCGAAGGACCAGCACGTCGTACTTTGCGTTCTGGGCGGTTTTCCGGACCGCAGGATCTTCCAGAAGATCTCTGAGCGGTTTCATATCGTCCGAATCGAGTGGCGGAAGATTCTTCACAGTGGATCCCACCTTCCGGGCACCCGGCGTTGCCGGCAGGTCGCCACCGCTGACGAGTCCCCTGTCACCTGGTGCGTCCGTGGCAGAACGATCACCCGCCGAGTCGATCATCAACTCGCCCTGCATGCCGCGCCATTCTGAGTGGCGCAGGGGAAAGTAGTAGGCCTCTCCGGGCGCCACGGCAATTGCCACCGAGATCAGGGTAGACCGTAGCGGATCTGCTGGAGGCGCTCCAATCCCGGCGACGCTCTCCGTGTCAATTGCTATCGTTCCGGCCTCACGCGCGCGGTCCACGAAGGACTTCAGCTTTTCCAGATTATCGACCATCACGTAGGAGGTTTTCGCCGGAGCAACGACTGGCCCATCCGCCGTTGGTGGCGATTCGACCGACAGGAGACCCGCTACGTTCCGCGCCAGCCCATGAAATTCCAGTTCGACGTAGAGGTCGCGTAGCCGGGCATAATCCGGAACACTCAGCCGCATTGCGGTCGTGTCGATGTCAACCGCTAAATCGTCTCTAATTGTTACTAATTCCTTCGACAGTCGCGCGTTGTCAGCGTACTGGAGCAGCGCTTCGCGGGGTCGTTTCTTCGTAATGTCGTTGACGTGCGCAAGGATGGACTCCAGGTCTCCGTATTGGCCGACCAGCTCAACAGCAGTCTTGTCGCCAATGCCCCGAACGCCTGGCACGTTGTCGGATGAATCCCCGACGAGCGCGAGATAATCGGTGACGTGATGAGGAGCCACTCCGAGCCGCTCGCTCGCGTTGTCCATGCTTACCCAGTGCTCTTCTACTCCGGCGGGACCGCCTCTCCCCGGATTGAGAAGTCGCAGGCCTGGTTTGACCAGCTGCTGGAAATCCTTGTCTCCGGATACGATGACAACGTTCAGATTTTGATCGAGACCCTTTCGTGCAAGTGTGCCGATCACATCGTCAGCTTCATATCCGCGCAGCGAAATGATGGGAATTCGGTAAGCGTCGAGAAGCTCGCAAATGCGTTCCATGCCGCGGTCAAAATCGGCCTGGAGCTCCTCAGTGAGCTTCTCTCGCGTTGCCTTGTATGCCGGATATTTCTCATGACGAAACGAGAGACCCGAATCGTGGACCCACGCGACATAGTCCGGCTTGTGTTTCTCCAGCATGCGCTGAAGAAAATTCGAGATTCCCCAGACGGCTGAGGTGTTTTCTCCCTTGCTTGTAGTCAGTGGCCGGGAGATCAGGGCGTAGAAGGCGCGGTAAATCAGCGCATATCCATCGACAAGAAAAAGAGCAGGCGATTCCGGAGCGGGCATCACTCAATATAAAACGCCCCTGCTCCTCTCACTTGAGGCAGGGGCGTCACTTACAGCTGTCCGGGATCAAAGCTGGAGCCTGGCGCTCAGGACATATCAGGCCTGTACCAACGGCTGAACGTTAGCGGCGTGCATATAGAATTGAGGCGTTTTTTGTCAAGTCGCTAATAAAGGCCCGAAATGGATCAGTGTACCAGCACGCGTGCGTTTATGTTCTGGAACTCCGTTTCGCTGCTTGGAGCCAGTCTCCACCTGCCTGCGCCGGTGTCATCATAGAACACGAGCCGAACCCGATATTGGCTGTATTCCCAGAACTGCAGCCTGTTGCGCTGTGAAATACCACTGCCGCCCAGAGACCCGTTTGGATTCTGTTCATACAGCTGGTCGGGTTCACCGAGCACGACGTAGACCCGGGCCCGATCGCTCAGCCAGCCACCGCGGGTAGAACCACCATCCTCACGGAACCTGACTGCGGCCTGCTGAAGACGAGAAAAATAGGATTGAAGGCCTTCGTGTTCGGGGGTTTCCGGAGCAGGGTCTGTTGACTTGAGAAAACGCGCCCAGGCCCTGCCACGCTCGTCCACGGGGGTGTCCCGCAGGGATTTGAGACGATCCGGAGCGACGTAGTAGCGAAGCTGGTTCATCAGTTCTTCGTAGGACAGAAGAGGGATGTCATTCCCGAAGCTGACAAAAACTGGAGTCGTTGCAGTGTCTCTCGCGTCGACGCGAGTGAACGTGATGTTTGCGACACCTATTCCTACGCGAGTGATCGGAATTTTTACATTACCGCTAAGAATCCCACCCCTCCTCTCGAGGACAGTGGTGTCGCGCAAGGTCACTCCACCCTTGTCATTCTGGACAACGAACGAAACCGGAAGGCGGGTCTGCGGCCCGTAAGCTTCGAGGTAAACCGAAACCGAGCTGTCCTGTCCGAAGACTGCACTGGACCGGGGACTGGCAAGAAGCCGGGGAAGCGAATCGAGAACGCTCCGTCGCTCCGCCTCGTAGACGAGCAGGGGAGTGGAAAGACTACCCGGGCTGAGACGGGGCACCACAATAGCGCCTTCCTGCGTTGCAGTTCTGTTGCTGCCTACGTCCCGGACTGTGAAGGAAATTGTATAGCTGCCAGGCGGCAGCTTGAAATAGTTCTGAAAGATGACGCTCTCATCCGTCCGGTTTACTTCCTTGAACGCAGCAACCCGTACGATTTCCATCGCATTGATATTTCTAATCTCGGCATTTCCCTGCAGAAATCTGATCCGGACTTCATACGGGGCTCGATACGTTTCATTGTCACGAACGAAACTCAACGATCGATTCGCGATCGACATGCTGGCCAGCACCACTGTGCTGTCGGGACTGGGGCTCGCGAAGTAGGCAACCTTCCCAACATAGGAAAGCGGTCTTCCGGTGGCGATGAGTCCCATCTGGTTGTAGACGGAACTGGGATCTCGACCGGCGTCAATTGCAGCCGAGATGGGGGATGGAGGGGATCCGGGCGGCGTGTTTGGGCTTTGAGAACTACAGCCCAGAAACACAGCAGCACCAAGCAGGACGACACCCGTCGGGTTTAGAGAAACAGCGCGCATGAGTTTTGTTTACCCTATCCACGGAAAAGGGTTTCTATTACCTTCGCCCTCGTGTCCCAACAGAGCTTGGTCGGCTCAAAGATAGCCGGGTATTCACTTCAGAGTGAGGTCGGAGAGGGTGGTACGTCCGCAGTGTACAAGGCTGAGCATCCAAGCCATGGCACTGTCGCCCTCAAGGTACTCCGTGAAAAACTGCGACATGATCGCACTGCCGTTGCACGCTTCGTTCGAGAAGCGCAATACGGTACGCGTGTGCAGCACCCTAACGTCGTGCGAACCATTGAGATTGGAGAATCCGACACCGGACTTCATTTTCTGGCGATCGAGTGGGCCGCTGGCGAGCTTCTCGAGAGATACGCAAAAAAGCACGCCCCGCTGTCCTGCGAAGAAACTGCGATCATCATAACGCAGATTGGAGCCGCCGTTCACGCAGCGCACGCGGCCAGGATAATTCATCGCGACCTTAAGCCGGAGAACGTCATGTACGACTCCGTGACTCACCAGGTGAAGCTCCTGGATTTCGGAATCGCCACGGACGTGCAGACGAACGCAGACGAGAGACTGACTCGCGCGGGCTTTTTCGTTGGCTCTCTCATGTACATCGCCCCCGAGGCCCTCTCCGGAGAAATAGTGACGCCGGCGGCAGATCAATACAGCCTCGCAACGATTGCCTATTATCTCCTCACAAGAACTCTTCCCTATACCGCCAAGGCACCACGGGAAATGTTCACGCAGCTTCTGACCCTTCCCCCGATCACGCTCAACGCAGCCCGGGAAAGACTCAGTTTCCCACCAGTACTGGAGAGGGTTGTAATGAAGGCTCTCTCAAAGGAGCCGGCTAACCGCTACCCTGACGTCATGGCCTTCGCCAGTGCGTTTCAGGAGGCTTCGGCAAGCACAGAGGTCGCCGCACCGGAGGTCCCGGCACCCGACGAAACCGGGATCTTTGCAAAGATGCGCGGGATTCTACGACGCCCCTGATCCGCCTTTGTCCACGGGAAGCCACAACGTAAAGGTCGATCCCTTTCCAAGCTCGCTCTCCAACAGCAGCTCCCCTGACAATAGACGAGCGAGACGCCGGGATATCGCCAGGCCCAGGCCAGTCCCTGGATTCAACGTGTCCTTCCGCGGCCCGAGATCTATCTGCTCGAACTCCTCAAACACGCGCTGATGATCCGCTGGACCTATTCCAGCCCCGGAATCAACAACCTCGATCGACAGCCACTGCGTAGAAGGAGTGCGGGTTGCCAGTATCGTCCTGGGAAGTCCGCACTGAGCCGCGTGATCAACATCCGACACCCGTGTCCTGACTATGATTGAACCCGCATCCGTGTACTTGATGGCATTGCCGATGAGGTTTATCAGAATCTGGCGAAGGTGAGTAGGGTCAGTGCGAATCCGGGGAACTGAACCTCCCATCACCAGTGAAAGATTGAGGCCTTTTTCACTGACAAGTGATTCCACTTCGCTTGAAACGTTGAGAATAAATGGCCTTATATCGAGAGATTCCTCGTGAACGTCGAGGCGGCCGGCAGCCATTTTTGCAAGATCGAGTATCTGGTCTACAAGGTGTCTGAGGTGGTTGGCAGATGCTTCGATTCGCTCCACAGGTTTGACCTGGCGTGGCGCGAGTTCCCCATAGACTCCTTCCCTCAGCAAGTCGACAAAGCCGACGATGGCATTCAGCGGGGTGCGCAACTCGTGCGAGACATTGGCAAGGAAATCATTCTTCATCCGGTTGGCACGCAGCAGCTCGGATGACATCCGCTCGAGCTCACGCGTGCGTTCGGCTAGACGCCCGGCCTGCCGACGCTCATGTTGCAGCAGAAGGGCGAGGCCAAAAACGACAGCGACCACGATGACGTAGGCTATTGGCTGCATTCATCTCCATCGACTGACACTTTGACGCATCCGTTCGGATCAATCCGAGCTTCGGTGTATCTCACTCGCCATTGTACCGGCATAACAACCCCAACGCCATGAGTGACACAGAGACGCCTGCTGACAACTCCTCCCGTGAATCTGACGCACTGAAACAGATTCTCGGGGAAGAATCAGTGAAGTTCGGAGATTTTATCCTCGCCTCAGGAAAGTCATCCAGCATTTATGTCGATGCACGGCTGACAACAATGAATCCGAAAGGTATGGCTCTCATCGGACCCCTGGGCCTGAGGCTTATGGGTGATCGCGGGTGGATCCCGGATTCGGTTGGCGGGCTCACCATGGGTGCGGACCCGATCTCTTTCGCAGTCAGTTACGCCGGCACTCTGTCGGGAACGTATATCCGCGCGTTTTCGGTGAGGAAACAGGCAAAGGAACACGGGACAGGCAATCTGATCGAGGGGCCGTTCAGAAAGGGCGACAAAACCGTTATTGTCGAAGATGTAGTTACAACAGGATTATCCGCCATCAAAGCCATCGAAGCCGTTGAAACGGCAGGCGGACACATACTCGGTGTTCTAGCCCTGGTTGACAGAGAGCAGGGCGGCACCGAAGCCATCCGTGAACGTGGTTACGATGTACTCGCCCTGTCAAACATCAGCGAACTTCGCAAGGCGGCAGGTCAGAACTGATCAGCCACGAGGTTTTGCTGGCTTTCGTGTTTCGTAGTTGCGCTGGCGCGTGATCCAGCCGGGGGCTGTTGATGCCGGCTTGAATGCGCGAAGAATTTCGGAATAGGGTGTTATCAGTTCCGCGCGAAAATGCTGCAGCATTCCAGCACCATCGTATTTCTCCCGGAAAACCACTGGAGACATCTTCATCACTGTACGGACATGTCGTCCAAAACTTTGCGGTGACGAGTAGTCCAGATAGTTCGCCACACTGGCGACTGACAACCCGGGGTTTTCGAACAGCTTGGCTGCACGAATCAATCTTGCCAGCGAAAGGTATTTTTTTGGCGGAGGAAGGTGAGCTCGAAAAAACCTGCTCATAAGCGTACTCGGCAGGATGTTCATTTGTCTGGCTATCTGCCTGACGGTATGAACCTGGGGCGAGTGGCTGAAAAGAAGTTCGAAGAAGCGCCAACAGTCGGCTGATGCTCCCGACAGGTCAGAACTCAGCTGGCCCAGTGCCACGCGTTGAAGATCGCTGGCTTTTTCTGCAGCTAGAATCTCACGCAGTGTTTGCCATCCGGATGGCTGCCGGGCGTCGATCAGAATCCGGACTCCCAGCTGGCCGAGGGCAAGTGCGTTTTGCGGAGTTGAATATTGAGCTTCGGTCAGGAGTGCCATTGCCGGGACACGTGGAAACTCCCTGACCATTGCCGCCATACGAGCGCTGCTCTGAAGCCCATAGCACGCAATCGAAATGAGAACGGCCCCAGCTCGACGCTCTCGCAGATCAGCGAGAACTTCGTCAAAAGATTCACGATGCAGTGCCGAATAGAGACCTTCGCCAGCCGCGTCGACACGCTGCCGTTCTCCAGGGGTCAGGATTGTTGAGACCGGCATTAGCTTCGACGCTTGTTTTGACTGAGACGACATGAACACTCCCGAATAGTGAGAACCGGCGAACGGTTAGATGCTAGCAGGTGGCCGTCACCTGAACGTCAGTCCGGCCATCGTCTCTATGTAGACCCTATCAGGATATTCGTCATCCGCATGCTATATTTCGCTTGTGTGAGAGACTGATCGGACGGTCGCGATTTAGTTTTATCATGAAACTAAATCGAGGAAAGTCCGGGCTCCGTGGGCAGGGCTGCCAGGTAACCCCTGGGAATATCTGATACTGGGTATGACGGAAAGTGCCACAGAAAACAAACCGCCTCGAAGGGGGTAAGGGTGAAAAGGTGGGGTAAGAGCCCACCGCGTTCATGGCAACATGGATGGCACGGCAAACCCCAGCTGGAGCAAGGCCAAGAAGCGGCGAGAGACTGCTGCCTCGACAAAGACGCCGTGGGTAGGCTGCTGGAGGGTACGGGCGATCGTACTCCGAGAGAAATGACCGTCACGATGGATTTCATCGTACAGAACCCGGCTTATAGATCACTCTCTTGTATTGAGGCAGCTCTTCAGGAAGTTGGTCTGAAGAGCTGTTTCATTTTTTCATCAGGTGATGACCAGACATGAAAACACAACCGGTTCTTTGGAGTATGGGTGTTCTGATGCTGGCCGGTTGTGCTTCTTCACAACGGCCCGAAGAGCCTTCTCCTGTGCCCGTTACCGTACCGTCCATGCCAACACCCCAGACGCGTACCAGTGCTTCTTCCTGGACCATTCAGCCGGTTGAAGGGGCACATCGTTACAGGTCAACGGTTTTGGCCAGGATTACAGAAGAGGGCAGCTCAGTTCTCGATTCCATGAAGAATGATGCGGTGTTTCTGCTCTCGATAAACCGTGGACTTGCACCTGCACTCATCACGGCAACGATTGAATCCTTTGTGGGTCAGGGAGACCAGTCGCAATTGCCGCGCGACCCTCTGCTTCCCTATTTACTGACTGGCCACTATGAAGGTAGTCGCATCAGCCTGGATTCTTCCCATCACTCAGCCAGTACACCGTATCCTTGTGGTGCGGGCGTTTCAGCGGGTGTTACTGCTCTTCAACAGTCCATAGTTCTGCCGCCCCTTCAAATGCGCACCTCCACTTCGTGGACGGATACCGTTTCATCAACAGCGTGTACGGGTCTGATCCCCGTTCGTTCTACTGTTATTCGAAGTTACAGGGTTCTGGGAGAAGCCGGCACGAGGGGAACGCCAGCTCTGACCATAAGGCGGAATGACCAGATCTCGTTCGCCGGAGAGGGATCTTTGGAGCAGCACCGGGTGTCTCTCGCGGCTAACGGTTCTGGAGAGACAATGCTTTCAATAGATCCAACTTCCGGAGTACTGCTGGAAAGTCGAGGATCGCACAGCTTGAATCTGGCTGTCGTCACATCCGGCCGGCGGAGAATTTTTCATCAGCAGACGGAGACAAAAATCGTCCAAACGCTGCGGCCTCTCGATCAGTGATTTAGTAGCAACTTAACTACAACTAAGCGCTTCTTAATCAACGAGCCTCAAAGGCATTACGAGGCATAGGTAGGATGCGGGATTGGACCAACCCTCTGGCTCGAGCGTTACCGCGCGTTCTGGAGCCTTGAGTGTCAACTTCACTTCATCTGTCGGAATAAAACGCAGGATCTCCAGCAGGTAAGCCGCGTTAAAGCCGATATCCAGCTGGTCTCCCGTGTACCTCACAGGAAGTTCATCCTGAGCTTCACCCAGATCAGGGGTTTGAACGCTGAACTTCAGCATTCCGGAGTTGAAGGACAGCCGGATTCGATGAGTCTGATCTGACGCAACAACGGACATTCGCTTGAGTGCACTCACCAAAGACGCCTTGTCCGCAATTGCAATTCGATCGTTGTCCTTGGGAATTACCTGTTCATAATTGGGGTAAGGGCCTTCGATCAGTCGAGTAAAGACAGCGGTAAAAGGTGAGCGAAATCCGATGTGGTTCTCTCCTCTGCCTATCTCAAGCTCTTCTTCTGCCGGAAAGAGCCTCCTTACCTGCTCCAGGGCCTTCGGTGGCACTATCAAATCGTTTGAAGGAGCTGCGCTTCCATCCACGGGCACGCTCATCTTGGCTAGTCGGTGTCCGTTGGTTGCAACCATACTCATCTTATCAGGACGCAATTCCCACAGGACCCCATTCAGAATGGGCCTGCTTTCCTCTGTAGATACCGCGAAGGAGGTATGGGAGATCAGCGTTTGCAGATCTCCTGACTTGATTCTCCAGCTTTCCTCGAACCGAACAGACGGGAATGTTGGAAATTCATCCCGCGGCAATCCCAGAAGCTTGAATCTCGAGCGACCGCACTCGAGAGTAATCCTCTGCTCGCCAACAGCTGCTATTCGAACCGGCGCAGGCGGTAGTTCCCTGGCGATTTCCGAAAGTTTTTTCGCAGGAATCGTTACGGCACCCGGAGCTTCCACGTCCGCTGCAACTTCCGTACTGACTGCAATATCCAGGTCGGTGCCTGAAAGCTTGATCCCTCGTTCTGTTGTTTCTACAAGAATATTTGCCAGCACCGGGAGCGTCGTCTTCGCTGGAATGCTTGCAGCAACAGCACTCAATCCTTCCTGAAGCTTCTCACGAGAGATTGTAAAACGCATGCCGGGTTTCCTGTGTTGTGGACAGTTTTTCGCTTTCTTACTACAACTAGTCTAGGTAATACAAAACAGTAGTCGTAGTAGAGGGCGTGGAGATGTGGATGAATGGCAGAAGTTATTCAATTAGCTGGACTTCCGCTATTGCGACGTATGTCAGCTGACATGTGGAAGATGGGGAAACCTGCCAGGTATTCTACAAAGGCTAAGTCTGGCAGGCTCATGTTCGCATGGTTTCCAACAACGATCGGATCTTGTCTACTCGAGCTTTAAGCGTAGAGTCGACCTGAATGGCTTGATTGATTTTATCGATGCTGTGAATAACGGTCGAGTGATCTCTTCCGCCGAAGGCTGCTCCTATTTCCATCAGTTGGGTTTGCAGCAGCTCCCTTGTGAGGAACATCGCAATCTGACGGGGCAGAGTAAGATTTTTTGTTCGTGTTTTGGACTTGAGTCCCTCGGGAGTTGTGCCCCACTCTTTTGAAACGGTTTGTTGGATGCTGGCTATTGAAAGCTGGGGCAATGAACCGTCCAGATCCGTATCAGACCGGATCTTGTCTCGAAGTGCTTCCCTGGCGACTTCCACCGTGATGTCCTGGTGTTTCAGGGAAGCGTAAGCGAGGAGCTTGATAATGGACCCTTCGAGTTCTCGGACACTTGATCTGACATTTTCCGCAATGAACCGGATGACATCCTCCGGAATTGTGTGCTCGAGATGATCGAGACGTGCTTTCTGTTTGAGTATGGCTATTCGATGCTCAAAATCCGGAAGCTCAATGTCAGCAACCATTCCCCACTGAAAGCGGCTTACAAGGCGGCTTTCCAGTCCGGCGATTTCAGAGGGTGCCCGATCACTGGTCAGTACGATCTGCCGGCCGGCTTCATATAGAGCGTTAAAGGTGTGGAAAAACTCTTCCTGTGTAGCTTCTTTTCCCTTCAAAAAATGAACGTCATCTACGAGAAGCAAGTCGGTCTCACGGTAATGCCGTCGAAATGCTGAGTTGGAGCGAGTCTGGATGGCAGATACAAGCTCGTTTGTGAACTGCTCGCTTCCGACGAAGGTCACGCGAATTTGTGGATTACGCTCGATGATATCATGAGCGATTGCCTGCATGAGGTGTGTTTTCCCCAATCCAGTCTGCCCGTAAATGAAAAGCGGGTTGTAGACCTTTCCGGGTGCCTGGGCGACGGCGTGGGCAGCTGCGGCGGCAAGCTCGTTGGACTTGCCTATCACAAAGTGGTCAAAGGTATATCTTTCGCTTAAATGGGCCCTATTGGCGCTTTGTTGCTGGCTAGCTGTCGCAGTGGTGGCGGGTAATGGTGCGACAAAGAAATCCATCTGGGAACGCTTTTTTCGCTCCTCTGTCACCCTGAAAACGATCTTGATCGGGTGGCCTAGCGCAATGGGCGCATAGCCTGCGAACAATTCCGAGTGTTTTGACTCGTTCCAATCGGCTGCAAACTGGTCGGGAACACCGATTACCAGGATGTCGCCCTCGACTGAGAGCGCTTCAGTGGGTTCGAGCCACGTTCGGAATGTCTGTTCTGGGATGTCCTGGCGAGCGCGGTCGAGAAGACGTTTCCAGACTTCGGCGGGAGTTAAAGACATAAGGGAGGCCAACCCTAGCCCATCATTGTGGAAAAGTCAATCAGGCCATGTCGCGGGCACCAAGAGGTGGCTTGCCCTATCTCTTGGCTGGGGTTAGATTTAGAGGCTGTTTTAGTTTTGTTTCAATCGGGCAAATTGGAGTATTAATGGGCAAGCCAACTTACCGTCCCCGCAACAAGCGAAGAATTCGCTCACACGGGTTTCGGGAAAGAATGTCAACGCGATGGGGTCGGGATATCCTGAGCCGTCGACGCAAGAAGGGAAGGAAGCAGCTGACGGTACGGCTGCCGAGCAAGTACGCCGGCGCCTAAGGGGTTCGGCTACCCGCGAAGCCAAAGGCTCACGCGGGGATCAGAGATTGATCGTGTCAGGAAAATGGGGAGACGGTTGCGTACCGAACATCTGGAAGTTCGGGCCACTGGCTCCCCGTTTTTATATCCACGAATTGGCGTTATTGTCGGAAAACACGGCCATTCCATTGTACACAGGAATCGGCTGAAGCGTCGCCTTCGCGAGCTTGTCAGGACAATATTGATGCCTGGTATTGGGCTGTCTGATATCATCGTGATGTCACTGCCTTCTGCCTATCGGGCAAGCTTCGCTGATCTCGAGAGTGAAGTCAGGGAGATGCTCGCAGTTCTATCACCGGACGCAGGGTAATGGTGCAGAAACTTCTTGTTCTGATCATACGTGGCTATCAGATGTGGATCTCGCCACTGTTTCCTGCCTCTTGCCGTTATTATCCAACCTGCTCCGCCTATGCTGCGGAGGCAATTGAAAAGCGTGGCGCACTCTCGGGCAGCTGGCTGGCTGTCCGACGGATTGCGCGGTGTCACCCCTTCAGGCCGGGCGGTTTCGATCCGGTCCCATAAATGGACAAAAGACTCTTAATCGCACTTCTGCTCACGGCCATCGTCGTGGGGATTACACCGATTGTGTTCCCAACACCACGGGCCACACCCGTGCCCGCCACCACTGACAGTTCCTCGATAGGATCAGTGCGGCCGGCCGGGCCTGAGCGGGCACCAGCAGTCAGTCAGACGGCGAGACCGATCGCACCGCCTGTTATTGGTGCAGTCGTAGACTCTGTGCTGTCGCCGGCTGTTGCTGCTCCACCGGTTTCAGCAAGGGCAGAGCTGACGACGGTTACTGCCGAAAGATCGACATATGAGTTTTCAAACGTGGGAGCGACTCCCGTTTCTGTGATAATGCGGGACTATCAGAACCTGTCTGCAACAAAGGGTTTGGTAGACCTGAAAGTTCGCGGCCGGCCTCTGTTCAAGTACTCCCTTGTGATGAAGCAGGACACTCTGCGCCTCGACGAGACGCCATTCCAGCTGTCTCGCACTCGCGGCAAGAAGGGAGGGGAAATGCTTACATACCGTGCCTCACTCGGCGAAGCCGGCGTAGAAATTTCCTATGACATAGATCCGCAGGCTTACCTCACCAGTGTAACCGGTAGAGTCAGTGGAACAACCGGACCTGCTTTTCTGCTGGTAGACATGCCACCCAGCCTGCCAATAGCAGAATCGGATACCCTGAGCGATCTCCGCACTCTGTCCTATTCATTCAAGCCAGCACGCAGCAATTCACGGGGAGTTCCGTTCGAGAAGCTCGATCCCGGCGAGAAGCGTCTGGAAGCGGAGCCACTGACATGGGCGGCTGTTCGTAACAAGTACTTCGTGATAGGCCTCATCAACCCGGAAGGAAAAGTTTTCGAGGAGATGACTCTCGTCGGAGGACCGAGGACGTCCAAGGTTGCAACCACGGTCTCGGCGACCCTGGTGAAGGCGATAAAGGACGGGACGTTTGCATTCGACATGTATATCGGTCCGCAGCAGTCAACTCAGCTTCTGTCGGTAGGCCGCGATTTCGATCATGTGAATCCGTATGGCTGGAGCTTTCTGCAGCCGGTCGTGAACCCCATTGCGGCACTCGTTATAAAGCTGCTCCTCTGGATGCACGAGCACCTCAACCTCAGCTATGGCTGGGTGCTGATAATCTTCGGCGTGTTCATTCGGATAGCGCTCTGGCCGCTCAATCAAAGCGCGATGCGCTCCAGCATGAAAATGCAGGAAATCCAGCCGATGCTGGCAGAGGTACAGAAGAAGTACAAGGACAAGCCCGAAAAACAGCGCGAAGAAATGATGCGCGTTTACAAGGAAGCGGGGGCCAGTCCGTTCACCGCGCTTTCCGGCTGTCTGCCGATGCTCATTCCCATGCCGGTGTTGTTCGCGCTTTTCTTTGTATTCCAGAACGCAATCGAGTTTCGCGGAGTGCCCTTCCTCTGGCTTCTCGACATCTCAATGAAGGATCCGTTCTATATCCTTCCGGTCCTGATGGGCGTTTCAATGTATGTGCTTTCCTGGATCGGGCTGCGCAACGCTCCACCGAATCCGCAGGCGAAGATGATGAGCTACATGTTCCCTGTCATGATGACGTTCGTCCTGGCAAACATGGCTTCGGGGCTCAACCTGTACTACACGGCGCAGAACCTTGCGGCGCTTCCGCAGCAATGGCTCCTGGCCAAGGAGCGACAGAAAGCACGAAAGGGCGGCTAGCCGGAGGAAGGCAAGTGCGTATTACCTATATTGGTCACGCAACGCTACTAATTGAGCTTGCGGGCAGGCGCTTTCTGACGGACCCGAACTTTGATTCGACCCTTGGCCGGCTCCTGCCCCGCGTAAGCGCTCCCGGGATTGCTCTTGGCGATCTTCCCGAAATTGACGCCGTGTTTTTGACGCATGCCCATGCCGACCACCTGTCCTTCGATTCCCTCGACGGACTCCGTGACGACGTGCCGATCTTTGCCCCGCCCGCAATTGCGAGATGGTTGAGGCGGCTGGGGTACTCCGGGGCTACGGCGATCGAACCCGGCGGGTCTACCCAGATAGGCGATATCGAAATTCATGCAGCTCTGGCAGCCCATAAGGGACACCGATACGGAGTAGACCGGTGGCGCGGATCTGCTAATATGTACCTTTTTGATACTAAAGCGATCTCGTGTTTCTTTGCTGGCGATACCGCTTTGATGCCTGACAGTACGCGGATGATCGAATCGCACGTGGCACCCGCTGGGAGGAGGCTGGACCTGGCGTTGCTGCCGATAGGTCACGCTCCGTGGTGGAAGTTGCAGGGCTTTCGGAAAGGTCACCTGACCACGGAGGATGCGCTGACCTTTTTCGACAGGCTGGATGCCCGGTTTCTCATCCCTTATCACTGGGGGACCTTCGACCACGTGACTTCCAAGGCACACGACGCGATCGACAGGCTGAGGGCTCAGCTGCCCGGCCATGCACGCCATGGAGACGTGAGAATTCTGGAACCAGGAATGTCCTTCGAACTTCCCGTTTCGGGGGAATGACGTCGCCGGAGAGAACTGCGGCGCAGAATATTGCGGAGAGTCTTGCCGGAGGGCAGGACTCGATAGTAGCTCTTGCCACACCACCTGGCCGCGGCGCAATTGCCGTTGTACGAATAAGTGGTGCGCGGGCTCACGACATCGTGGGGCAGATAGCGCGTCCGTGGCCCATTGAACCGCGACGTCCCACTCTCTGCCGGATATTCAGTCCGCGGCGTGGCGGCGATCTCGATCACGCGCTCGTGACAACCTTTGTGGCCCCTGACTCGTTTACTGGCGAAGACCTCGTCGAGATTTCAGGTCATGGAGGACAGGTTGCCCCCGCGCTCCTGATGGAATCTCTCATATCGTGTGGCGGAAGACAGGCAACGGCCGGTGAGTTCACGCGCCGAGCTGTTCTGAACGGCAAGATGGACATCACTCAGGCCGAGGCCATTGGTGATCTGATAGATGCGCGTTCGGAGGCGATGCAGAGGGCTGCCCTGCTCCAACTCGACGGTGGCCTTTCGCGGAGAGTGGAAGCGCTGCGGAGCCAGCTCATTTCAGTAGAGTCTCTGATTGCCTATGACATAGACTTTCCCGAGGAAGACGATGGTCCCGTTCCACGGGATCGAGTTGCTGCTGAAGTGAACGTCCTGGTCGCCTCCATGGATGCGCTGCTGGCGACAGTTCCGGCAGGAGAAATAATCAGGGAGGGAGCGGTAGTAGTCATTGCGGGACTTCCCAATGTAGGAAAATCCTCACTCTTCAACGCTCTCCTTGGCCAATCGCGCGCCATTGTCACCGACGTACCCGGAACGACGAGAGACGCAATAGAAGGATTTCTCGAGACAAACCGCTGGCCCCTTCGGCTGGTGGATACTGCGGGGTTGAGAGAGGCGGTCGACACGGTGGAAAGAATCGGTATCGAAGTGAGCGAGAAATATCTGGCTCGGGCAGATGTGGTTCTGGCGTGTGGTGACAGCAGAGAATCTCTGGCAGCCGTAACGAGCACCCTGAAAACGCGCCAAGGCGTTCCTGTCATAGTGGTGGGTACAAAGGCCGATCTTGGATTTCCTTCGATTGAAGTTCCGGCCGGTGGGGCGCGGGAGGCAGACCTGATAAAAGTCAGTGCCGAAACCGGGGAGGGGCTTTCAGGGTTGCTGGAAAAAATCGACGAGGTACTGACAGAGTCCGTCGGCACAGCGGTGGTGGATTTCCCCCTACTGACGCGCAGCCGGCACATTCAGGCAATAACGCTGGCTCGCGGAGAGGTTGCTGCGTTCGGTGAAACATGGAACACCAACTCTCTTCCCGGTCCAGTGGCAGCAGTTCATCTTCGTGAGGCGGCTACTGCGCTCGAGTCGTTGATCGGTGCGATAAGCACCGAGGATGTCCTCGATCGGGTATTCAGTGCTTTTTGTGTCGGGAAATAGCTTGAAGCAGCAGCGCCGGTAGACTAGGCCGAGGCTGCGGCCTCTCCAGAGACGGCCGCGATTTCTGAAGCACTGGCTCTCGCGGTCCACGCGGCGCCCCTGGTGTTCATCGCCTGTTCCGCCATCCGCGCACCGACGAAGTATCCGCATCTGTCAGGCACGATGTAGTCGCCAGCTCTTCGCGCGCTTTCGCTCATTCCGTCCGAGAGGTATTTGAGTCTGAGACCGAGGCCTGACTTGTCGAAATTCCCGATGAGAGAGCGGGCAACGACTGGGCCCATCTCCCGAATGCGTGCGTATTCGCGGCGCTCGTAGCCGTAGTACTCCCAGGCGGCATGTCCGGGGCTGATCATGCGTGAGACCTGGACTGCAATTCCCTCGTTGATCAGGAGCTCTCTCAGGGTCGCCCGTCTTCCTGTTTCCCAGTAGGAATAGTTGCCGTCCATGGAATCCACGATGGTCTTTATCTCGCTTCTGCTTCCCGGCGAGGTGTATCGAACCCCGTGGGCGATTTCGTGCGAAAGCCAGAGTGGAATCAACTCCGGGTCGAGCCCGAGACCGTGGGTTTCCGGATTGGCAACGCTGGTAAAATGTTCGAGGCAGACGAATGCGACTCCGCGTCCATTGACTACCAGTTCTCCAGCGTTGGCTGCGCCTACACCCACCATCAGAACGACGTCGATATCCGAATCGATTTCGAGAAGGCTGCGACACTGATCTTCGGTGTTGCGCGCGAGCGTGACAACATCCATTCGCTCGAGCATGGTTCGCAGATCGGTACGGTTGGCCAGGCTTGCGGACTTCACCACCTCATTGAAGTGAGGACTGTCCGGATCCACGACGTAGTTGGTCCAGTACGACTCGAGAAGACTACGGTGGTTATCGAAGTAGCGGAGGTATGCCGCGATGCGATCGGTGCTGTTCAGGACTGCAAAGAAATCGGGCAGCAGGTTGATCAGCATCAACAACCGGGTTCGTGGTGGGGAGTGGAGCGCGACACGCTCGAAGGATGCGAGAAAATACTCCGGCAGGAAAATTACAACAAGAGCACAAAACGTCTTATGCGAAAATTGTGCGAGCTCGAGGAGTTATCAGCGCAGAGGGCGGTGTCAGCAGAAATTATTACTCGAACAATTTGGCTATCGAGTGCCGAACAGTCTGTCGCCGGCGTCTCCAAGTCCTGGAAGTATGTAACCTTGATCGTTGAGTTCCCGATCAAGAGCCGCGCAATATATCTGCACGTCCGTATGAGCTTCCGAGAGTCGCCGGACTCCTTCCGGGGCAGCAACAAGGCAGAGGAAACGAATCCTCGTGGCGCCGGCTCTTTTTAGTGAATCCACAGCCGCGACTGCACTTCCTCCAGTTGCGAGCATCGGATCGAGAATGAAAAAGTCACGCTCGGCAACATCACCCGGAATCTTGAAGTAATAGTCCACCGGCTGCAGCGTGTCGTGATCACGGTAGAGGCCGATGTGTCCCACCCGGGCCGCCGGGACGAGGCGGAGAATGCCCTCGACCATGCCCAGCCCCGCACGAAGAATAGGAACCAGGGTGAGTTTCTTTCCGCTGATGTGGCGTCCTGCCGTACGTTCCAGCGGAGTCTGAACCTCCATTGGCTCGACGGTGAGGTCTATCGTTGCTTCGTACGCCATGAGCATCGCAATTTCGTCGACGAGCTCCTTGAATATTTTTGTAGGAGTCTCGCGGTCCCGCAGTATGGTCAGCTTGTGCTGGACGAGGGGATGCCGGATTATTGTCAGCGTCGGGAATTCAGCCGTCTGTTCTATCATTCTGGTTTGTCCACCCCGCTAGATCAGGTTGTGTCGCCGCCCGAAGATGCGAGCTGCGTCTAACATACTTCGTCTCCAGTCCAAGCATGAAAGAATATCAGGCCGTCGTGGTCAAGCTCACGAAGCACACGCGTGAGGATGAAGATACGCTGACAGACCTTCTGAACGAACGAAGCCGCGGAGGGTGGGAGCCAGCGCTCATGTCGCAGGACAACCAGCGACTCATAATTCTGTTTGCGCGCAGCGCAGTAGCCGAGGGGTAGCAGGTGGAAATCACGTTTGTGGGAGCAGCGCGAGAGGTGACGGGTTCGTGTCATCTCCTCCGCGTGAACGGACACACAGTTGCCCTGGATTGCGGCATGTTTCAGGGCAGGCGGCGGGACTCCGAAGTCAAGAACAGAAAGCTGCCTGTTGCGATCGAGGAACTCGATGCAGTCGTTCTGTCGCACGCCCACATAGACCATTCAGGAAGGCTGCCCTTTCTGGTCGCCGAGGGATACAGCAAGACAATCTGGGCCACCGCCGCCACGCGCGACCTCTGTGCGGTAATGCTCGCCGACTCGGCACATATCCAGGAAAAGGATGCCGAGTATCTGGCGAAAAAGGGAAAGGATGTAGTCGAACCGCTTTACGGGATACGGCACGCAGTCCGGACCATGGAGCTGATGGTAGGGATTCCTTATAGCAAGCCGTTCGACGTCGTGCCCGGAGTTAGAGCCACTTACGTGGATGCAGGTCACATTCTCGGCTCTGCATCCGTGATCCTCGATTGCACCGAGGGCTCCGTTACAAAGCGACTGGTTTTTTCGGGTGATATCGGCAGGTCAGGATTAGCCATTATACGCGACCCTGTGCCGCCGGCAGGGGTTGACGCTCTCATCATGGAGTCCACTTACGGTAACCGCGACCATGAGTCGGTAGATGGAGCACGAGCCCGGCTTGCGGAGGTTATCCGGACCACCGCCGCGCGAGGGGGCAGGGTTCTCATTCCATCGTTTGCAGTTGGACGCACCCAGGAGCTGCTGTACAACATCCACTCGCTGCTGCGCGAAGGGGCGATTCCCTCGATTCCGGTATACGTGGACAGTCCTTTGGCAATCGACGCTACGACGGTGTTCCAGATGCATCCGGAGACTTTCGACCAGTCCGAGGACATGGTGAGGCGATTCAAGGACCTGTTCGAGTTCCCGCTTTTGAAGTTCACCCGCGACGTGGAAGAATCGAAAGCCATCAACATGACCCGGGGACCGATGATAGTGATCGCGGCGTCGGGTATGGTCGAGGCGGGGCGCATTCTCCATCACCTGACGAATGGGGCCAGTGACCCGAGAAACACGATACTCATCGTTGGCTTTCAGGCGGAGCACACACTTGGCCGCCGGATTGTAGAGAAGCGTCCGATGCTTCGTGTTTTTGGAGAGGACGTGCCGCTGAGGGCGCAGGTTGAAGTGATCAATGGCTACAGTGCGCACGCAGACCGCACTGAACTGACCACCTGGCTCGCGAGTGTCAAAGCTGCGTCGCCCTCACTCGGACCCGTGTGGCTGGTACATGGCGAAGCCGAGGTGCAGGATATCTATCGAACGAGCCTGGTCGCGAAGGGGTATAACGTGAGCTGCCCGGAGCCGCACGAGACCGTTGCCTTCTAGTATTTTCAACCGATGGTCAGCACGGTGAGATTACTAGGTCGGCTCATAGGCGGAATTCTGCTTGCAGTTATTCTGCTCTGGGTGGGGTCGATGGCGGTCGTGCTGCTATTCAGCTCCATGGACCAGGCGCGACCTGCGGAATCCATTGTTGTGCTCGGCGCAGCGCAGTATGACGGCAAGCCCTCTCCTGTGTTGCGAGCGCGACTCGATCACGGCATAGACCTGTGGCACCAGGGGATGGGCCGGGTGCTCATTGTCACGGGTGGCCGCGGTTACGGTGATACAACGAGCGAGGCTCAGGTGGGCAGGAGTTACGCACTCAAGCGAGGTGTGCCCGACACCGCGATTCTCATGGAGAAAGAGGGAAGAACGACGCGCGAGTCAATGCTGGGGGTCGCCGACATGCTGGAACTCCGGGGCCGGAAGACAGCAATTCTCGTGAGCGATCCTTTTCATATGCTGAGACTGTCTATCATCAGCAGGCGGTTTGGGCTGACGCCCTATACGTCGCCGACCAGAACCAGTCCGATATGGCCAAATCGCGAGAAGCGCTGGCGGTATATAATCGGGGAGTCGGTGAAAGCACCACTGGCATTTCTATTCGAGAGGAAAGAGTGAGAAGACAACTATCAGTAGTAATGAGTTTCTTAATGGCCGGAAGTCTGGCCACGACTGCCGGTGCCCAGGTGGTACCAAAAATCCAATTCGAGAAATACACCCTGCCCAATGGACTCGAGGTGATTCTGCATGAGGATCATTCGACGCCCATCGTGACCGTCAACACCTGGTACAAGGTGGGTTCGGGTGACGAAAAGCCGGGGCGCACTGGCTTCGCGCATCTGTTCGAGCACATCATGTTCATGGGGTCGGAGAATGTTCCGGTCGGAATGTTCGACAAGGAGCTCGAGGCCGCGGGCGCAGACAACAACGGATCCACTACGGAAGATCGTACCAACTACTACGAGATCCTTCCGTCAAATGCCCTTCCGCTGGCTCTCTGGCTCGACGCTGACAGAATGGGCTTTCTTCTTCCGACCATGGACGTGTCGAAGCTCGATCTTCAGAGAGAAGTGGTGAAGAACGAACGTCGCCAAGGGGTGGACAACGTGCCATATGGCAGGGCGGATGAGATGATTCTCGCCGCGCTATATCCGAAGAGCCACCCCTATTCGTGGTCAGTGATTGGTTCAATGGCCGATCTCGGAGCTGCATCGCTCGATGACGTGAAGAATTTCTTTCGCACCTACTACGCGCCGAACAACGCGACGATGACAATTGCAGGCGATTTCCAGTCAGCTGAGGCAAAGCGGCTCGTGAACCTTTACTTCAAGGACATTCCACGGGGGCCTGTCATGCCGGCCCGTCCCCGTGTGAATCCAGTGAAGCTGGCCAAAGACACATTCATGGTACTTGAAGACCGTGTTCAGCTGCCCAGGGTGTTTTATACCTGGCCGACGGTACGGATTTTCGACAAGGATGACGCTGCGCTCGACGTGCTCGCTTCGGTTCTCGCAAGCGGGAAATCCTCGCGGCTTTACAAGCGACTCGTTTACGACATGCAGATTGCGCAGAGCGTTTCCGTCTCACAGCAATCCAGCAAGCTCGCAGGGCGGTTCGAAATCGATGTCACCCCCAAGCCGGGACAGGATCCTTCCACGATTGACAGGGTGGTGAAGGAAGAAATACAAAAAGTGCTGAAGGAGGCAATCACCGAGCGTGAACTCCAGAGAGTGAAGAACTCATATCGTGCAAGTTTTCTGAACAGGCTATCGAGCGTGTACGGAAAGTCCGAAACCTTGAATTCCTACAACTATATGGCTGGAACGCCCGACTACGTGCAGCAGGATGCGGCGAGATATGAGCGGGTTACCCGAGCAGATGTCCGGCGGGTAGCGAACACCTATCTGGCAAAGCCAAAGGTTATCCTCACGGTAGTACCGGAAGGCAGCCGCAACATGATGCTTACGGCCGGAGGGGCGCGATGAACGCGAACCTGATGAAGACGGCCCTGGGCACGCTGTCACTTGTGGCAATTTCTTCAGTAGCGGGAGCGCAGACTTTCGACCGGTCGAAACCGCCAGTTCTGGGACCGCCTCCGAAGGTCTCACTTCCAGCCATCGTCACCCGGCAGCTGCCCAACGGCCTCAAGCTCATGATCATTGAACAGCACGAGTTGCCCTTGGTTGACATGACACTCGTGATCCCCGGCGGCGGCACAATGGATCCCGCTGCAAAGGGAGGCGTTGCAAACCTCACATCTGCAATGCTTACCGAGGGGACTGCCTCTCGGAGCAGCCTGGCTATTTCAGATCAGGCGGCGTTCCTGGGCATAGGGCTTTCCGCAAACAGCAACTGGGATGCGTCAACGGTCAGCCTGCATACGCCAACTTCACAGCTCGACAGCGCGCTGGCGCTTTTTTCCGACGTCGTGCTGCACCCGTCTTTTCCTTCAACCGATTTTGAACGGGTCAAGCAGACGCGGCTGACCAACCTAGTTCAACTCAAGGATCGGCCTACGGCAATTGCAGATCAGGCGTACTCGGCCATTCTGTACGGATCCTCGCATCCCTATGGGCATAACCTGTCTGGCAGCGAAGAGTCTGTACGGCAGCTCACTCCGGCGGATCTTCAGAGCTTTTATCGCTCGAGATTCATTCCAAACAACGCGACTTTGATAATTGCGGGAGATGTAACGGCGGCCCAGATCGAGAAGAAAATCGGGCAGCTGTTTGGCGGTTGGCAGCGTGGAACAGTTGCGCCCTTCACCGTGGGTGTTGCCCCCAAGGCGTCCGCGACCACGGTTTATCTCATCGATAAACCGGGTGCCGCGCAGTCCTCATTTCGGATCGGTTCGATCGGAGTTCCACGCTCTACCACGGACTATTTCCCACTGGACGTGATGAACACCATACTCGGCGGATCCTTCACGAGCCGCCTGAACCAGAATCTTCGCGAGACGCACGGCTACACCTACGGTGCGGGCTCGAGGTTCGACATGAGACAGTCAGCCGGGCCATTCACGGCGTCGGCGGAAATTGTGGCGGCGAAGACCGATTCCGGGCTGGTGGAGTTCATGAAGGAACTGAATGCGATTCGTGACACCGTTCCATCAGAGGAACTGATAAAAGCGAAACGATACCTTCAGCTCGGCTTGCCCGGCGACTTCGAGACAACGCAACAGATTGCCAGCAGGCTGGTGCCAGTCGTTCTCTACAATCTGCCGCTCGACTATTACAGCGAGTATGTGTCGAAAATCGACGCAGTAACACAGGCCGATGTCCAGCGAGTAGCTCGCCAATACATCAATCCTGCGTCGCTGGCAATTGTCATTGTAGGTGACCGGAAGACCATCGAGTCTGGAATCAAGGCCGTGAATGCCGGGCCAATTACGCCGGTGGATTTTTTCGGGCAGCCCATACGTCAGTAGGTAGCTGAGCATGTGTAAATGAGAGGCCCGGCGATAGCCGGGCCTCTTTCGTTCTCAACGTTGCGAGCGGTGGGGCAGAGGTTCCAAGGTCTGCTCGATCCAGTTCCAGTATTGTACGCCGCCTTTTGATTCGACGTCTCCGTGCGACGCGTCAGGAACAAACAGCCAGGTGCCCTTGATCCGTGCCGCTGCAAAAACGGATTGTCCCATCCATGACGGTATCACTCTGTCCAGGCCGCCGTGCGCGACTGATACAGGAACGTCGAGAGCAGCGACTCGATCGAGAGTGTCGTAATGAAGCCGCGAAATGGATGGCCACAGTATCGAACTCACCCGGTTGCCAACCATCAGAGCCGCCATAGCGCGAGCTGACGTGAAAGGAGACTGGAGAATCAGCGCGGCGGGATGATTCCTCGCAGCGAGCTCAGTGGCGATCGCGGTTCCGAGAGAGTGCCCAAACAGTGCCACGCGGTCAGGAGCGATTCCAAACGTGTCCCTGACGACAGAGTGCGCAGCGTCGGCATCTAGTCGCGATGCAGCATATGACGGGCGACCTGTCAAACCCATGTAGCCACGATACTCGGCCACCATTACACAGATTCCCGTGCGTTTATGTAACTCGCGGGCCCAGCCGATCTGGCGAACGGCAAGGTCGGCATTGCCATGGAACGCCAGCAGGAGAGAAGAGTCTGCGCTGGGTTCACCGATGACATACGCAAACAGAGGTTGTCCGTCAGCGGCGGTATACTCTGTCCGTGGCACGCCATCGGATTCCGGGTACGGAGGCCGCCCGGGCTGGAACGCGACGCTTTCCTGAAATGCCCAGGCAAGTATAACCAGCGCTGTAAAAAGGCCGACGGCGGAGATAATCGCGAGATATGCTCCGGCCATCATGCTTGTGCGAACGATTGAGACGAACGCTCCATTGGGTTACTCTGCCTCAGAGAGAACATCAATCTACGAGCATGCAAATACCGATCGAGACATTCAGGCTGGACAACGGCCTGCTGGTGACACTGTCACAGGACAACACTGCCCCTATCGTGGCGGTCAATCTGTGGTATCACGTAGGCTCCGCAAACGAACGGCCGGGGAGAACTGGTTTCGCACACCTGTTCGAGCACATGCTTTTTCAGGGTTCGGCGAACGTGGGGGCGAACGAACACTTCGAACTGGTGCAGCGCGCCGGCGGCACACTGAACGGCAGCACCTGGCTTGAGCGAACCAATTACTTCGAAACGGTTCCGTCGAACCAACTCGAACTTGCGCTCTGGCTCGAAGCCGACAGGATGGGTGCTCTACTGCCCGCAATGACGCAGAAAAAACTCGACACGCAACGGGACGTTGTAAAGAATGAACGCCGCTGGTCTGTGGATAATCAGCCGTACGGAACGTGGTGGGAAAGGCTGCCGGCGCTGGCGTTCCCGGAGTCTCATCCATTTCATCACTCACTCATCGGGTCGATGGAAGATCTGTCTGAAGCCTCACTCGAAGATGTCGAGCAGTTCTTCCGCAACTATTACACTCCCGATAACGCAGTCCTTTCAGTAGCCGGCGACTTCGAAACCGAGACTGCCCGTAAGCTCGTGGAAAAACATTTCGGCGGAATTCCCCGTGGAATGGGCAGGCCGGAGCTCCCGGCCATGGACGTTCCGGCGACATTCGGGAAAACGCTGCGTGTGCAAGTTGAAGACGATGTGAGCCTGAGCCGCCTGTACATGGCGTTTCGGTCTCCAGTGTTTGGCAGCGCAGATTACTACGTGGCAAGTGTGGCGGGAGCAATCCTCGGAATGCGGCGCGGGAGCAGGTTGTACCGGTCGCTGGTCCGCGAAAAACAGATTGCTGCGGATGCATCGGCTTTCACGTTCGACCTTGCCAAGGGAAGCGATCTCCTGGTCGTAGATGTAACTGCCCGGCCCGAGACATCTCCGGAGCGCCTGGAAAAAGAAGTAGAACGGGAGATCGATGACTTTATCAGGGAAGGGGCAAGTGTGGACGAGGTTCAGCGGGCAGTCTCACTGATCCAGACAGATATGGTCACCGCTCTACAGACAGCCAGCGATCGAGCCGACAAGCTGTCAATGTTCGCGACGTTGCTCGGAGATCCGGGGTTGGTGAACAGGCAATCGGAGCTCTACGCCGCTGTAACGGTGGACAGGGTGAACGAGTTTGTCCGCAAGTTTCTGGTGGAGGACAATCGAGCAAAGCTGTTGTTTGTTCCGCGTGCCGGAGCTGAAGAAGCGGGTGATGCACAGGTTTTCGCGGCGGCAGCCTCATGACGTCACTTGTGAGACCGTCCCCCGGCCCGGCCAGAGACTACCATTTTCCCGATTTCTCCAGGCGGGTTCTGGAAAACGGGTTGACCGTGATGGTGGCGACAGTGGCTAAACTCCCGCTGGTCAGTGTTGCGACAGTGACAGATGTGTCGGCCCTGAACGACCGTCCCGGAAAGGAAGGAACGGCTGAGTTGGTGGCTCAGGCGCTGAGAGAGGGAACGCTGGAGAGGGACGGATCCACGTTGACGCTCGACTTCGAGCGGCTCGGAACCTCCCTCGAGACCGGCGCTGACTGGGACTCCACCATCGCGGCCTTTACGGTACTCAGAGACCGACTTGAAAACGCGTTCGGCATCCTCTCGGAAGTTCTTACCGCACCCGCGTTTCGGGCGGATGATATCGAGCGGCTGAAGTCGGAGCGGTTGTCCGAACGGATGCAGCTGCTCGATGAGCCGCGCGGCCTCGCCGACGAATCATTCTCTCGATTTATCTATGCGGATGGTTCGCGCTATCGCGAGCCCTCGAGCGGAACGAGCACGTCGGTGCGAAACGTCTCATGCGAAGACGTGAAGGAGTTTTACGAGCGGCACTATATACCGTCAGCCGTGACCGTGATTTTCGCAGGGGACATCGATATTGACACTGCGGTCGCGCTGGTGGAATCAACACTCGGCTCGTGGCACCAGGACGGAAGCCGGCTCGAGATACAGGCAGACTCCCCGGCGCGGTCAACGCGGGCGGTTGAGATAATCTCCAAGCCAGACGCAGCTCAATCGGAATTGAGAATAGGTCATCGCGGAGTTCCGAGAGATCATCCCCGATATTTTCCAATCGTGGTAATGAATTCAATTCTGGGCGGATTGTTCTCGTCCCGAATCAACCTGAATCTTCGCGAGGAGCACGGATACACCTACGGCGCCTCTTCATACTATGACTGGCGCCGCCAATCAGGGCCGTTCGTGATTTCGACTGCGGTTCAGACCGAAGTGACGGCCGCTGCCATATCCGAGACTCTGAAGGAAATAGACAGGTTGCGCACCCAGGAGATCGACTCGGACGAACTCACGCTGGCCACCAGTTATCTGGCAGGCGTCTTTCCCATCCGATACGAAACGACTTCCGCGATCGCCTCGGCGCTTGCGACGATGGTGACATTCAATCTTCCGGACGACTATCTCGATACCTACAGGACGAATATCGCTGCCGTGACTACGCGGGATGTGCTGGATTCAGCGCGGGAATTCGTGGAGCCAGACCGGCTTCAGATAGTAGTGGTGGGCAACGCAGATCAGATCCGAGAGAGTGTGGAGGCGCTTGGCGCGGGTGTCCTCACATTGCGAGAGGTGGTCGCAGATTGACCCCGCATCCAGACCGTGATGGGGAACAGGCCGGCCGAATCTCCTCCCGCCGGATCTATTCGGGCAGGGTTATCTCGCTGGATCTCGACTCGGTCCGGTTTCCGAATGGAACGACCGGCGACCTCGAGATGATCCGTCATTCTGGAGCGAGCGCCGTGGTTCCCTTTCTCGACGATCCTGCAGTGAAGGACCCGCGGGTCCTGCTGATTCGCCAGTATCGCTACGCGGCAGAGGGGTTCATACATGAAATTCCTGCCGGCCGCCTTGATGAGGGGGAAAGCCCGCGGACATGTGCATTACGGGAGTTGAAAGAGGAAACCGGTTATACCGCAGACGTGGTCTCAGAGATATCGAGTTTTTTCACGACTCCCGGCTTTACAGATGAACGAATTCATCTTTTTGCCGCAACCGGTCTGAGCGCAGGAGAGTCGAGTACGGAGTCGGATGAAGTACTCGAGTTGATGCCAGTGCCAATTTCGCAGGCTCTTGAAATGGTAGAATCAGGCCAAATTGTTGACGGCAAGACAATGATCGGCCTTCTACTGGCCGAAAGATGGCTGCGTAAATAGTAAACCCCACCAAACCGAAAAGCGTCCAATAGACGTACAACCCCTGAGTGCGTGTCCCCTAATCAGGACACAAGAGGGTCAGGGACGGGACATCGCACCCTGCTGGTTCTGGCTAAGCCGTTGGAATGTAAGGGTTTAGCCAATGTTCCATGTCAGGCATGTGGTCTGCACTGTAACAGAGTGAAAGAATCTCAATCAGGAGGCAGAACTCATCCTTTCCTCGTCAGATTCTCATTCTTGGGGGGTAGCATCGATGGCAAGCATCGTTCGCAGACAAACAATAGAGCCTCAGGCGCCGACCGTTCGCGAGCAGCTTCGTGCGATGGACGACTCGGGAGTGGTTACGGCGTTCCTTGGCGGTGAAGAGAGAGCATTCTCGGAGCTGGTCGACAGGTATCAGACCCGTCTCCTGAACTTCATATACCGTACGATCGGAGACAGGGAAAAAGCAGAAGACCTGGTGCAGGAAGTCTTCATCCGGGTTTATCGGCATCTCCATCGCTTCGACAGGTCCAAGAAGTTTTCTACGTGGGCCTATACCATTGCCTCTAACCTGGCGAAGAACGAGCTCCGGAACCGTTCACGCAATCCGCTGGTTTTGTTTCAGACAGTGCAGAAAAACTGGCAGGATGATGACCGTCCGCTTCAGTTCGAGGATAGCACATCGCGGCCCGATGACATGTACCGCAAGCGCCACCTGCGGGAGATCGTGGAAGATTCGGTGGCAAAGCTTCCCGAACATCACAGACATGTTTTTGTGCTGCGGGAGCTGGAGGGCAAGTCATATGAAGAAATCGCAGAGATTACCGACTGCAACCTCGGGACGGTGAAGTCGCGATTGAACAGGGCGCGGAACTCATTTGCGGAGATTGTTGCGCCGTATATGGAGTAGGTGACAGTTTGGGGGTTCGGGAACCAGTGTCCGCAGGGTGGGTACTGGTAAGCGAACCCTCAAACGCTGAAAACATGGACTGTCGGGAATTCCGGGAAAAACATTTTGCATTCGTAGACGACACGCTGGCGGGAGTAGAGCTTGTCGGCGCCCAGATGCATTTGACGGAATGTGAAGAGTGCTCCCGGAGGGATGCGACGGTCAGGCGCTCGCTGATGCTTTTTAGAAGCCTGCCCAGGATTGAACCGTCGCCGGACTTCTCGGAGCGACTGGAGGCGAAGCTTCGCGCACTGAAGCTCGCGGACGCCGCCGCCGGCTCAGGTGGAGGTACTCGCAGTCTTGGCGCCGCAGTGATGATCACCAGCGCAATCATGCTTGCCTACATTGGTATTTCTCTCCGGCAGGTAGATACCGCCCAGGACCTTGCCCTTCCCCCTGTGGTGGCAACCGCAACGGCCTCCGACGCATTTGCCGTGTCGGCACCGGCACCCGAAATGGTGGCCTCGGTTCCTGCGGGACTCCCGATCTGGACAGGTGCACTCCTGGCGGAGCAGACGCTCGTTCATTTTGCATCCATGGATCTGAGTCCTCAGGATCACTAGCGCGCCGGACGCCGTCCGGCGGCCCTTATATTTGGATCGTGCCTGCCAACGGATTGAAGACCCTTCACGAGACCCTCAAGAGAGGAGGCTTCGATGGGGCATACTACATCTGTGGCGAAGATGATTTTCAGAAGGAAGACGCAGTAAAGAAACTCATCGAAGCAGCGATAGAGCCGGGCATGCGCGATTTCAACATGGAAGTGATTCGCGCGCAGGAGCAGGATCCGAAGTCACTCGACGCTGCCCTTTCAGCGTTGCCAATGATGGCAGACCGCAGGGTGGTTGTCGTGCGGGACGCTGGCGCGCTAAAAAAAGACGCGCGCAAGGTACTCGACCGCTACCTCTCCAACCCTTCCCCCGATGTGCTCGTCCTGCTTGTCGAGGCCTCCGGGGGCAAAACGGACAAAGGGCTGGCGGGGGCTGCGACTCCAGTCGAGTTCGACTATCTGACGCCCGAACGAATTCCCAAGTGGATCGTTCACCACGCATCTACTCAGCACCAGTTGAAGCTCACGCCAGAGGCGGTCGAGCTGCTTCAGGGCGCAGTCGGCACCGACCTTCATCAGTTGATGACGGAAATCGACAAGCTTGCAAGCTTCACCAACGGCCGGGAAGCGGATGAGACAGATGTTGCGGCGGTCGTGGGGGTGCGGCGGGGGGAGACGATGGCAGATTTTCTGGACTGTGTTGCCGAGCGCAACGTTACACTGGCGCTGGAGCTTCTGCCGCATATCCTGAGTCAGCCGAAGACTTCTGCGGTGCAGCTGGTGATGGGGCTCACGGTGCAGACTCTTGCGTTAGGATGGGGCAAGGCGCGGCGCCGCGAGGGTTTGTCGCAGGGCAGGCTTCAGGGAGAATATTTCAGTCTGCTGAAGCAGTCGGGGTCGGTTTTTACCGGCCGGCCATGGGGGTCCGCTGCGTCGAAATGGGCGGCCTCTGTTGACGCGTGGAGCATTCACGCGTGCGACCGGGCGCTGGCTGCGCTGGTTGAAACCGACACAGCACTCAAGGAAACCCGTGTATCATCCGAAGAACAGATAATGGCGAGCCTGGTATTGTCGATGTGCGTCGACGACGACAGAAGCTGGGCCGCATGAACAGAGTGGGGTATTGCAAGATGAAAATAACTTTGGTGATGGTGCTGGCTCTGATGGCTGCTCCGGCACTGGCTGGGAGCCAGCAAACCGCGTCGCCTCTGAATCCTGCTTATGTGCGCGCGCAGTCCATGGTAAACGATGGCAATGTCGCGGGAGGAAGGGCCGTCGTGGATTCGATGATTGCAGCGGCGCCGCCCGGCTCGAATGAATTTGCTGAAGGGGTGTACTGGCGCGCGGTGCTGGCAGCTACGGCAGCAGATGCAGAAATGGATTATCGGCGAGTGGCGATCGAGTATCCGCGTTCACCGCGAGCGGAAGACGCACTCATCCGGCTTGCGCAGCTCGAAATTTCACGCGGTAACTACGACGGTGCTCTCAAACACCTCGGAAGACTTTCGACGGAGCACCCTTTCGGAGCGATGCGTGCACGGGGGAGTTACTGGACTGCACGGGCTCTGTTCGACAAGAACGATGTTCAGGGTGGGTGCGCAGCGACAGCGGATGCGCTTTCCCGCACATCCGAGGGAGATACAGAACTTCGAAATCAAATCGGGTATCTGAATCAACGTTGCGCAGGCATTGAACTGGCTCAGACTGCCGCACCAGAAATGTCAGCTCCGGCTCCTGCAACGGGTTCGACGACGGCCTCCCAGCAGACTCCGCCGCCTGCAGCGAGCGTAATCCCGCCTCCCTCACAGCCGGTGACTGCACCGGTTACCACGCCTGTTCCAATAACTCCTGCGGAGAGGGTAACTCCGAAGCCGGTAGCGCAGCCGGTCGCCGCACCTCCAGTGGCGACGGGTGCGAAAACGCCTACTCCAGCGAAGCCAATTCCTCAGCCTGTTGCAGAGCCAGTGCGCTCGTCGGCCAGGTTTTCAGTGCAGATAGCAGCGTACAATACGAAAGCTCCCGCCGATGCAATGGTCACCAAGCTGAGCAAGAGTGGCTATGAAGCGAGGGTGGACGGAACAGTTGCGCCATTCCGCGTGCGAATTGGAAGCTATTCAACGCGTGCGCAAGCGGGCGCGGTGCAAAGATCACTCAAGGCCAAGCAAATAGAAGGAATCGTGGTGCAGGCCGACGTTCGGTGACTCGAACTGCGGCGACGCCCCTGATGCAGCAGTATCGGGAGATAAAGGATCATCACCAGAATGCGATCCTCTTTTTCCGGATGGGCGACTTCTATGAAATGTTCTATGAAGATGCCGAGATAGCATCGCGGGCACTCGGCCTGACTCTCACGTCAAGAAACAACGGCGGCGCAACTCAGGTGCCGTTGGCAGGAGTGCCGGTGAAGGCAGCCGGCGAATACCTGCGCAAGCTCGTCGAGCAGGGCTATCGCGTTTCCATCTGCGAGCAGACTGAAGATCCGCGACAGGCGAAGGGCATAGTTCGGCGCGCGGTGGTGGAGACAATCACACCCGGCGCAGCGTTCGCCGATGACCTGCTCGATGGACAGCGCAACAATTTTTTGTGCGCGGTTCACATCAAAGAGACGGGTGAACGAGTTGGAGTGGCAACGGCCGACCTGTCTACTGGAGAGTTTCGGCTCATCGTCACTTCCCGAGCAGATCTCGATGCAGTGATGTCACGTCTCACGCCGCGCGAGATGCTCGTCGAGCGAAGTGGCAACGATTCTGTCAGAGACGCACCGTATGCCGGTGGCGAAGGAGCGCTCGTCACGGAACGCGAGCGGTGGGAATTCGATTCTGCGCTCGCTTCAACGGAAATCGCCCGCCAATTCGGGGTTGCTTCTATCGAAGGTCTGGGAATAAGCGAGGAGGACGAACCTGCGGTTGCTGCGGCCGGCGCACTGATGCGCTATATGAATGAGCTTCAGCCGGGCGGTATGCCTCATCTCTCCAGGCCCGTCATCGAGCGGCCGGGAGGCACCATGCCTCTCGATGAAATGACGCGCAGAAATCTGGAACTTGTTGAATCTCTGCGAGGCGGCGACGAGGTGGGAACTCTGATCTCTGTACTCGATCGGACCCTGACACCGATGGGTGCGCGTCTGTTGAGGCAGTGGATACTTACTCCCCTGACAAACAAGTCTGCAATCGATGCGCGGCTGGATGCGGTTTCCCTGTTTGGCGGTGATCCGATCGGCCGCGAAAAGGTGCGCGGCGCGCTGGACGGAGTGCGGGACATCGAGCGTCTCGCGAGCAAGGCTGCGGCAGGACGCGGCACCCCACGCGACCTCCGTGCACTGGGTGATTCTACAGCGCGCCTGCCGACACTTTACGCGGCGCTCGTGCACCTGGGTGAACCAGGAAATACTGCCGATGGCGTCGATGGGGCGCTGTCGACGTTACTGGAGAGTTGGGATGATTGCGCGGACATCGCAGCAGACATCATCGCAACACTGGTCGAGCGTCCGCCCATCACGATGGGTGACGATCTCTGCATCAGGGAGGGCGTCGATGCTTCGCTGGACGAGTGGCGCGCGCTGCGAGACGGCGGCAAGGATGCAATCGCCAGAATACAGACAGAGGAGCGCGCGAGAACGGGCATCAGCTCGCTGAAGGTTGGTTACAACCGCGTATTCGGATACTTCATCGAGGTGACCAACAGCAATTCGCACCTGGTTCCGGGCGATTATCAGCGGCGTCAGACGTTGACTGGTGCAGAGAGATACGTGACTCCCGCGCTCAAGGAGCACGAGGAAAAGGTCCTCACCGCGGCGGAGAAAATAGAGCAGCGGGAGCGCGAATTGTTCGAAGCCCTGAGGCGAAGGGCCGGGGCAGCGATACAGAGACTACAGTGCGTTGCGAGAATCACCGCTGAACTGGACGTACTCTCCACGCTTGCTGAAGTGGCCGAGCGCGAGAGTTATGTGCGGCCGGAAATGACCAGCGGTTTCGATCTCTCGATCAAGGCAGGGCGTCACCCTGTGGTTGAGCGCATGATGCCGAGGGAGAAGTTCATTCCCAACGACATCGAGCTTCCCGAAAGCCGGCGGATGATAATTCTCACCGGGCCGAACATGTCTGGAAAGTCGACGATACTCCGTCAGACCGGACTCATTGTACTGATGGCGCAGATCGGCAGCTACGTACCGGCCAGTGCTGCCGAGATCGGCGTCGTCGACCGGCTGTTCACTCGTGTGGGGGCAAGCGACAATCTCGTTCGCGGGCAGTCAACGTTCATGGTGGAGATGTCGGAGACAAGTGCAATTCTCCACACTGCAACAGCGCGAAGCCTGGTGCTGCTGGACGAGATAGGGCGCGGCACGTCTACGTATGACGGTGTGTCGATTGCCTGGTCGGTGAGTGAGTATCTGCACGACAGGATAGGATGCAAGACAGTCTTCGCGACTCACTATCACGAGCTTACGCAGCTGCCGGATGAATTAGTAGCAGCATGTAACTATAGTGTGGAAGTACGGGAATCCGGCGACGAAGTGCTTTTTCTGCACCGGCTCGTTGCGGGGGGAGCAAATCGATCGTATGGAATCGAGGTGGGGCGACTGGCCGGATTGCCGGAAGTCGTGCTTCAGCGGGCCAGGAAATTGCTCGCCCTGCTCGAGGGTGAGAAAATAGTTGTTGCTCTCGGACAGGCTGGGAAAGCGGCAGCCGATGGGGCGGGGGCGCGTTCAGGGCAGAGCGTTGATCAACTCGGATTCTTCGAAGCTGTGCAACACCCGGTGGTTGATGAGCTGAGGTCAATCAATCCGGAAACAATGACTCCATTAGAGGCGCTGACCATTCTGGATCGTCTCGTGAGCCGTGCAAGGCAGGGGTAGATTAACGTGATGCCGATAAAGAGTGGGTTGCTGGTCCTCGCGGTCATTGCCACCGGACTCGCGGGATGTCAGAAGGATGGTAAGGGAAGCGAGGCCTTCACAGGAGTGGGGCCGAGGCCTGATGTGCTTCCGGTGATGCTGAACAAGGATCTTCCGTTCAGGTATCCTCCTTCCCTTTATACGACCAAGGCGCAGGCCAATGTGACGCTGCGGGTTTTCATAGACAAGGAAGGACAGCTGGTGAGCGAGTCAACGCACGTTGCAGAGAGCTCCGGTTTTCCATCGCTGGATTCTGCAGCGGTGAAAGGTTCGACCGAGCTTCGTTTCATTCCTGCGAAAACCCGGGGCCAGCCGGTTCCCGTATCGATTCTGTTTCCGGTTTATTTCCGGCATCCGGATGCGCCGCCGCTTCCCGGTGATACGATCCTGAAAAAGGAAGGAGCGGAAGCGCCCCCATCGAACACGAGTCGTTGATGGCGGTCGAACGGAACAGGCGTCCTCACGCCAACGTGCTCGAGACCATCGGCTGGACACCGCTCATTCGTCTCAACTCGGTGACACAGGGGATTCGGACGCCGGTTTACGGCAAGGCCGAGTTCTTCAATCCTGGCGGTTCTGTGAAAGACAGGATTGCGATGCCGATCATCGAGCGGGCGGAGCGTGAGGGAAAGCTCAAGCCGGGCGGGACGATCGTTGAGGGAACCAGTGGTAACACAGGGACGGCGCTGGCGATTGCGGCCGCTCTTCGTGGCTACAAGTGCGTGTTCACGATGCCTGACAAGATGTCGCAGGAGAAGGTGAGGTTGCTCAAGGCGTTTGGCGCTGAAGTGATCATCACACCGACGGCGGTGCCGCCGGACCATCCTGACAGTTACGTGATGATGGCAAAGAGAATTGCAAAGGAACGACCCAACGCAATTCTTGCTGACCAGTTTTACAACCTCGCGAACCCGCAGGCCCATTACGACATCACGGGTCCGGAGTTGTGGGAGCAGACGGAAGGACGGATTACGCATTTCGTCGCTGCTGCGGGGACTGGCGGTACCATTACTGGAGTCGGCCGATTTCTGAAGGAAAAGAATCCGGACATCAAGATCATTGCCGGTGATCCTGTAGGATCGATACTGGCGGATCACTGGCGTACGAATGGCAAGCAGGTGGGCCAAGGCGTTCCATACAAGATCGAAGGCATAGGCCAGGACAAGATTCCCGACACGCTCGACATGAGCGTGATAGATGATTTCGAGTCAGTCAGTGACAGGGATGCGTTTGCGATGGCGCGCAGGCTGACCCGGGAAGAAGGATTGTTTGTGGGTGGTTCGTCGGGGCTGATCGCTCATGTCGCGCTGAGAGTTGCGCGCGAGCTGGATGACCCTGATGCGTTTGTCGTGACCGTGCTGTGCGACACGGGAGAGCGGTATCTCTCCAAGCTTTACAATGACGAGTGGATGACCGAAAACCAGATGCTCGACACCACTCGTGTTACGCTGATGAGGGTACTGTCGGGCAAGGATGGCGATACGCCTCCAGTTGTCGGTACGACCACCGGCGCGCCTGTGCGTCAGGCACTCGGACTGATGTCGCTGCATGACATTTCACAGCTCCCGGTGATGGATGGAGATAACTGCGTCGGCTCGGTCAGCGACTGGTCATTGTCGCAGAAGAGTCTGGAGAATCCCAAACTGCTCGACGTGACTGTGAGTGAAGTGATGGATTCACCCTTTCCAATCGTTGGCGCGAACCAGCCGATCGAGAGCGTGGTGAAGCTGCTTTCAAAATCGAATCCGGCGGTACTCGTGCGCAGCAACGGAACAATACAGGGCATCGTGACCCGATCGGACATGCTGCATTACATGATGAGCAGGTAGGGATAACGCGTGAAGGTTACAGTATTGATGGGCGGGGAGTCGGCGGAGCGGAACGTCTCACTGGCATCTGGAATTCGCATTGTGCTGGCGCTCAGGACCAACGGTCATGATGTGATTGCATTCGACCCTTCGAACGGGCGGCTGAGTGAGGCGGAAGAACACCGGCTTGCGACGAGCGCGGTGGGCGTTGAACCGCCGTCGCTCGATTCTCTGGCTGAAGCCACGAAGGGAAGCTATCTGCCAGGCCTCGAAGCATTGCCTGAAATATCGGGCGCGGACGTCGTCTTTCTGGCGCTGCACGGCGGGATGGGTGAGGACGGGACTCTCCAGGCGCTACTGGACATGGCGAGCGTTGCGTACACGGGAAGCGGGCACATGGCCAGCGCTCTTGCGATGGACAAGGATCTTTCAAAGAAACTGTTTCGCGTTGCCGGTGTGCAGACGGCCGACTGGCTCATGGCACCCGCGACTGCCGACGAAGTAGACAGCGCGCTCGGCTTTCCAGTGATCGTGAAGCCGTCCAAGCAGGGTTCGACGGTTGGCTTGACGGTGGTCAAGCAGCGGGAGCAGCTCGACGCGGCAATCAAGGAAGCGTGGCGCTACGACGATGAGGTCATGATAGAGAAGTTCATTCCCGGAAGGGAGCTGACGGTTGGAATTCTTGGTGACCGCGCGCTCCCGGTGGGAGAAATAAAGCCGCTGCACGAGATCTACGACTATGAGTGCAAGTATACGGCGGGCATGGCGTCGGAAGAATTTCCTGCGGACCTGTCTGAAGATCAGGCCCGTTTGGTGCAGCAGCAGGCATTGGCGGCTTTCCGGGCTTTGAAGCTGAACGGTTATGCACGGATTGATTTTCGTCTGTCCCCGCCCGATGATGAAGAGGGCGGCGGGGGTTTTTATTGTCTCGAGGCAAACACCTTGCCCGGGATGACGGAGTTGAGTTTGATACCACAGGGAGCGGCAGCGGCAGGTATTTCGTTTCCCGAGTTGTGTGAAGAAATCGTGCAGTCGGCTCGGAAATAAGGAACCGAAGGGCGCGGTTCGTGTCATAGAAGGAAACCCCGCAGTAAGCAGGTTATCATGTCGGAATCCTCGTTCGAGTCTCAGGCACAACCAAGACTGACGCCCGCCGTTCAATGGCTGTTGGCGGCAAACGTGGGCGTGTATTTCCTCCAGCTCACGGTTTTTGGCCCGAACAACGTGTTTGGCGTGCTGGGTCTCGACCCCTCGCGATTTCCGGCGACGTGGTGGACTATCGCGACGTACATGTTCGTGCATGCGGGGCTCTGGCACATTGCGTTCAACATGCTTGCGCTGTGGATGTTCGGCCCGCGAATCGAGCACGTCTGGGGCGCCCGGCAATTTCTCTACTTTTATGTGTGGTGCGGGATTGGCGGTGCGGTAGCGCACCTGTTGTTCGAGGGGAATGCTGGTCTTGTCGGGGCGTCAGCGGCCATCATGGGAGTTCTGCTTGCGTACGCGCTTCGCTGGCCCGACGACGAGGTTTATGTCTTTGGCGTGATTCCGATGAAGACCCGGTGGCTGGTGGTGTGGCTGGCGGTAATCAACCTGGCGATGGGTATCTCGTCGATCAGGGGCGGTTCCGGGATTGGGTGGTTTGCCCATGTAGGAGGCCTCGCGTTCGGCTGGGTTTATCTTCGTGCTTCGGCGTTTGGCGGCCTGGACAATTTCAGGCGATGGGTTTCGCCGGTGCCGGATGAGCCGGAGGATGCATTCCGCGCTGTGCCGCGAACTCGTCCGCGAACGCGGGGCAGAGGGGAGCGGGATGAGCGGGTTGGGGAGGTGGATGAGGTTGTTGCGAAGAGCAACGCGGTTGCCGCCAGCCCGGCGCGTCCTGCATTCGTGCCCAAGGCCGGCAAGGATACCCCACCATTCGCCGAGCGGCTCGACAATGTCCTCGACAAGATTTCGAAGTACGGGATCGAGAGTCTGACGAGCGAGGAAGTGCGGATTCTCGAGGAAATGTCGAGGAAGCTTCGGGGAAACGAACCTCACTGATTGAATCGGCATTCCGAATCGTGCATTGTTCGTAATGCCAAGACCGGAACTTCTGGAGACGTTCGCAAATCCGTATCCCGACCGGGATTACGAGATTCACATGGACTGCAACGAGTTCACGTCCCTTTGTCCACTGGGTGGAATCGAGAGTGATGCGGAGGAACTGGGGCTCCTCAAGGGTGGTGCGCCAGACTTCGGGATAATCCGCATCACGTATCATCCGGGTGACGTATGTCTCGAGTTGAAGAGTCTCAAGTTTTATCTCTGGAGTTTTCGGGACGACGGGATTTTTTATGAGCGGGCGGTGAACCGGATCCATGATGATCTGGTGGCGGCATCGAGCCCGAAGCGCATGAAGGTGGTGGGCGATTTCAATCTTCGTGGCGGGATAAAGTCGGTGATTACGGTGGAGAGTGGCGCCACCGCTTAGGTGTTTGGTGGTGGAGTGGGGTTCCTGCGTCAGGGGTGCAGAATTACATTGCGACCCGCGCAGCAAGCGGTGGCAGGGTGTGCGCGAGTGTGAGGCCAGGTAGCTCAGTTGGTAGAGCAGCGGACTGAAAATCCGCGTGTCGGCAGTTCGATTCTGCCCCTGGCCATTAATAGCAGATTGAAGTTGTGCAGTTACGACAGAACGGCCACCGATGCTAGGTGGCCGTTTGCTTTCGGAAGCGCTGTCCGATGGTGGCTGCACCCCAACTGACGAGAAAAACGGGCACCCAGGAAATCAGGACCTCGAAGGGCAGCAGGTTGTGGCTCGTTGAATCTCTGGCGATCTCAACACCCGTGGCAACCGCGAAGGGAAGAATTGTTCCCAGTGCCACATGTGCCGTCCGTCCTGTCAGCCAGCCGATCGTCCCGCCTAGAACCGAGGAGAGTGCCAGTCTCCGCGGGAAAGCCATGGACAGTGCTTGCGAGTAATGGTAGCCAGCCTGTGGCGGGTTCGCGGGCAGTCTCAATCCTCTCCAGGCCAGAGCCAGGGCAACGTAGGCGCCGAAAGCAAGCGCGACCGTAGCGGTCTTGCTGAATTGCCGTTCTTGCGAAGCGTTCACTTGTATATCTTCCGGGACAATGGGATGGGCAGAGGTAGGGGTTGGCTGCTTGGGCCTTTGAGGACCATTTTCAAGGGCAAGAATAAACGCACCGGGTCGAGTTGGCCATATTTTGGTTGCCGACGAAGATATATAGTATTCTAACTGACTTGGCCTTGCCCCGGGAACGAAGGTTGCAAACAAGTGGCTCGAGGCTGGCAGGTCAAACCGAGCGGAGACCGATAATGACAGAGACCGGTATCGAGGGCAGGAAGCGGGGCGCACCGTGGATACTGATTGTCCTGATGGTGGGTGTGGCGATCGTAATCGGTTGGTGGCTCTGGTCCCATCGGACGATCGGGAGTGAGACTGTAGGCGCCCCGGGCGGTGCTTCGGCGGACTCTGTCATGCTTCACGCCCCTCCTGACACCGCCTCTCGCTGAGTCGGTTGGCTGAGCGCTACCGGAAGTTTCCTTTCTCGAGATCGAGAAGAAACTTCTTTCTCCACAACCCCCCACCGTAGCCACAGAGGTCTCCATTCTGTCGGACTACTCGGTGGCAGGGAACGATGATGGCGATGCGATTGTCGCCATTTGCCTTGCCCACCGCGCGCTGAGCGCCGGCGCGCTCCATCGCCCGGGCCTGTTGGTCGTAGCTGATGGTTGTGCCGTAGGGTATGGACCTCAACTGGTTCCAGGCCAGCATTTGAAACGGGGTGCCTTTGAGGAGCAGAGGTACCTGGAAATCAGTCAGGGCGCCAGTAAAATACTTATCTAACTCCGTGGCAAGCTGTTCCAGATGCGAATTGGAGCCCGGGACCGTTGGACGGCCAAACCCCTTTCGAACCCGCGCAAGCTGAGTCTCCAGCATTGTCCGATCCGCAAACTCAAGCAGACAAATGCCCTCGGAAGTTGCTCCCGCCACCATCGGCCCCAGCGGCGTCAAGATTCTCGTGGTAACGACCGGCGCCAACTCTCCGGCGCGGTTTGGCCCAGTATCGAAAGTCCGGGAAAACGCATCGTGGAACCCGCTCGCCGACTCGAACCCGTGCGTGTACCCCACGCCCTCCCACTTTTCGCCTTGTCTTATTCTGCCAAGTGCGAGGCCAAGGCGTCGCGCGCGCTGGTAGGCCTGGAACGTGAGACCATGATGACGAAGGAACCAGCGCCTTACTCGCGCGGGATCGATGTTAGCCGAACGAAGGTCAGCGTCCTTCCATCGCTTCGAAGGATCTTCCTCCACACGCTCCAGCAGCGACTCGATCCAGGGGGGCGCTGCTCCTTCCGGCTCGAGGGGACGGCACCGTAGACACGGGCGGTATCCAGCAACGAGAGCCTCCTTTGCCGACGAGTAGTACTCGACGTTCTCCGGATGCGGCTTGCGGGCGGTGCATGCGGGGCGGCAGAAAATGCCGGTAGTTCTGATGGCCGCAAAAAACACCCCGTCGAATGATCCGTCGCGCTCGGCCAGGGCGCGATACATGGTCTCTGTCGAAGGCATCGATGATATCGTCATGTCCGGGAATCTAGAGCTGCGCTTTTGGTTCATCCACCGAAAACTGGACACATAACTGGCCCTTTGGGGTCATATGTAATGACATCCCCATGGAGCCCGGCATGAATGAAGAAGCGAATGTTAAATGGGAAACCCTCGAGAACGAACTCAAGTCCGCCATGGCTCGCCTCTCAGAAGCCATTGAACGTGCGCGCAAGGAGATTCCCGACGCTGCAAACGCCATTAACGAAGAATATCTGAAAATGCAGGCGCGCCTCGACGAGGCGGTAGCGAGCCTGCGCAGATAAATGTGCTCCCCGGCGCATCCGGGGCACGATTCCTGTAATTACACATGTCTACGAACAATAAAAGGGAGAAAGAACACATGATCAGATTGATAGATTCGTTTAATACCCGGCGCTCGCTCGCCGCACTGCTGGCGGTTGCAACTATTGGGACGTCTGCCTGCGCAAGCATGAGCAACAAGGAACGCGGCGCAGTAATCGGTGCCGGTGCCGGAGCCGCCGTTGGTGGAGTGATCGGTAACAACACCGGCTCCACAGCGAGAGGCGCCATTATCGGAGCCGTTGTCGGTGGAGCTGCTGGCGCCGTGATCGGGCACCAGATGGACCAGCAGGCAAAGGAGCTTGACCAGTCCATCCCGGGCGCAAAGATCGAACGCGTCGGTGAGGGCATCCAGGTGACCTTCGATTCCGGCCTGCTGTTTGACTTTGACTCAGACAGGGTCAAGGCTGAAGCAGCGAGAAACCTTCAGGAGCTCGCACGCAGCCTGAACAAGTTCGGCAACTCGAACCTCCTCATTGTCGGCCATACCGACAGCAAGGGCGACGACGCATACAACATGACCCTTTCACAGCGTCGCGCGAATTCTGCGTCGGCGTATCTCCAGTCGCAGGGAGTTCCAGCAAGCCGTATCTCGACCTCTGGCCGCGGAGAATCGGAGCCTGTGGCAACCAACGATACCGAGGCGGGACGCCAGCAGAACCGCCGCGTGGAAGTAGCCATCTACGCCAGTCCTGAGTATCGCGAGCAGGTCAAGCGGAATTCAGGCGGGCAGTAGCACCCGAATCAGGATCTGCAGTAAAGCACCCCGCCAGCTCTGCCGGCGGGGTGCTTCTCCGTCCGGGCCTCTTGGGTCGGCATCTGGCGTTGAGACACGAGCGGTAGATCTTACAATAGAGGGAGCGAACGACAACCTTTCGTCCTCGACCTTCGCTCGGGTGACGCCGCTTTTTCGGCCACCACTCTGAATTACGCAAGACGAATCTCCGAAGGGCGGAAGCCTTCTGGGATGCAACCATTGAAACACGGCAAGTCGTGGCGACTACTGCACCAACCCCCGAAAAACCCAGAGACAGAGTTCTCAGATTTCTTCGCCTGAAGAGCGGCGGTTCGGAGCGAAAGCTCGTCGGGCCCATCAGCGGAGAAGTCTTTGGAACTGACCGTCTTGCAAAGCATGCGCGCAAGATTGCCCGCAAGCACCGCCTGCTGCCTGCGCAAAAACAGCGAGGCAGCGGTCCCCTTCTCGATCGTCTCGACGACACCAAGAAGGTTCTACTGGCGGTGCATGATCGCCTTGCAGACGCCGCCGAGCGCAAGGTTGACATAAGTCCGGGCGGGGAGTGGCTGCTCGACAATTCTTACATAGTACAGGAGCACATAAGGGAGATCAGGACCAACCTCCCCGGCGGGTATTACCAGGAACTGCCGAAGCTCGCAAACGGCACGCTTGCCCAGTACCCGCGAGTCTATGATGTAGCAATCGAACTGATCGCGCACACCGAAGGCCATCTCTCGCTCGAGAACATCACCCTCTTCGTGCGCCAGTATCAGAAAGTCACCCCGCTTACAATGGGCGAGCTCTGGGCGGTGCCCACGATGCTGCGTCTCGGGCTGGTGGAGAACATCAGGCGCATGTCCATGCGCGTGGCGGCGCGCCTGGACGAGGTGGAACAGGCAGACAACGCCGCAGCGGCAATCATGGCAGCCAACCAGGAATCACCTGAGGCTCTTTCAGCAGCGCTCGATCATTTCATCAACGAGCATCCGCCATTCACGCCCACCTTCGTCGCAAGATTTCTTCACCAGATTCGCGGCTATCAGGTCAACTTCACTCCGCTCGTATGGCTGGAGCAATGGATCGCCGAAGACGGACCGAGCGCAGAAGTAGCGGTTACGCGATCCAACAGAATGATCGCGTTCACGCAGATAACAATTTCCAACTGCATCAGCAGTCTTCGCACGATCGGCCGGCTCGACTGGAAGGATATTGTCGAATCGCTGAGTGCAACCGAGAAAATCCTGCGAAAAGATCTCTCAGGGTATTACTCGAAAATGTCGTTCTCGACGCGCGACCATTACCGCCACATTGTCGAACGCATTGCCAGGAGAACAAAGAAGCCCGAGGAAGATGTCGCGAACATAGCGCTCGGGCTTTCGGTGCAGAATCACGGTCAGGGTGAAGAACGTAAGCTTCACATCGGCTACTATCTGATAGACGAGGGCCGGCTCGAACTGGAAGATGCAACGGGATACACGCCAACCTGGAGAGAACACCTCCAACGGGGCACCGAACGGCATCCGACGGCACTGTTTTTCGGAGGAATAGCAACCGGAACCATCCTCCTGCTCATGGCTCTGCTTTCGGTGGTTCCCGAAGCCAGCATGGCCGAGCGAGTTGCGGTGCTTCTTCTCGCATTCTTTCCTGCGAATGAAATAGCGATAGGAATCGTAAACCAGCTCGTTACGCTGCTGGTGTCTCCCCACCTGCTTCCCAAGATGGAGTTTCGCGAGAGCGGAATTCCCGATGAGTTTCGAACTGCAGTTGTTGTCCCTACGCTGTTTGGAAGCGCAAGGGCGGTGAAAGAGGCGATGTCTCACATCGAGGTTCAGTACCTCGCCAACCGTGATCCCAACCTCTCCTTCGCAATCCTCAGTGATTTCACCGATGCGGCAACCGAGACGAAGGCTGGCGACGAAGAAATTCTGCAGGCAGCCATCTCCGGAGTGGAAGAGCTGAACAGGAAGTACAAGGACAACACGGGTGGAATTTTTCACCTCTTCCACCGAAAGCGCCTTTGGAACGAGAAGCAGGGCGTGTGGATGGGCTGGGAGCGGAAGCGCGGAAAGCTTGGCCAGTTCAACGGATTCCTCCGCGGCGGGTCGAGGGATGCCTTCTCTCACGTCGTCGGCGATGCAGAGCGTCTATCCACGGTGCGTTACGTCATCACGCTCGACTCGGACACGGTATTACCGCGGGACGCGGCGCAGAATCTTGCGGGGGCTATGGCTCACCCGCTCAACAGGGCTGAATACGACGAAGAGCTGGGAAGAATAGTGCGCGGCTATGGCATTCTGCAGCCACGCGTGGGTGTATCGCTGACGAGCGCGCACGAGTCACGTTTTGCCGCAATTCACTCGGGTCACCCCGGGGTCGACCCCTATACCACCGCGGTGTCCGACGTTTACCAGGATCTCTTTGAGGAAGGAAGCTTTACAGGCAAGGGGATCTATGATGTAGATGCGTTCGAGAAAGCGACGCACGGACGGTTTCCCGAGAACACGCTTCTCAGCCACGACCTCATCGAGGGCGCATACTCGCGTGCAGGTCTTGTCACCGACATCGAAGTCTACGACGACTATCCTGCGCGCTATCTCACATACACCCGGCGGAAGCACAGGTGGATTCGCGGCGACTGGCAGCTGCTCCGATGGCTGCGCAACACCCTTCCGACAATTGACGGAAGGGTAAGCAATCGGCTGTCGGCGATCTCGCGATGGAAAATTTTTGACAATCTGAGACGCAGTGTCATAGAAGTATCGCAGATGGTACTTCTTCTGGCGGGCTGGCTGTGGTTGCCGGGCTCACCGCTGCTCTGGACTGGAGTCGTACTGCTGGCAATCGCAGCCCCGTGGCTGTTCTCGATTTTTCTCGCGATTCTGCGGCCTCCACGTGACCAGTCGTGGTTTGCCTATTACGCCGCCGTCGCAAGAGATGCGGGCGTCAACGCGCAGCAGTGGGCGCTTGCAGTTGCATTTCTCCCACACCAGGCAGTAGTGAGTGCAGACGCCATCATTCGCACTCTCATCAGACTTGGAGTAACCGGAAGAAATCTTCTCGAGTGGCAGACAGCATCGCAGGTAGAGCGGTCGATGGCAACGGGTTCGAGCCGTGAAGTCTGGCGCAGAATGTGGCCTGTGCCCGCGATGTCATTCCTGCTTGCTATGGTGGCGCTGGCTCAGGCAGGTAATACTGCCGGCAGCGAGCGAGCCCTGCTGCTTGCCGCCACGCTGCCTCTGCTCGCCCTCTGGTTTGGATCGCCGATGATCGCGCAGATGTTGAGCGACCCCGCCACTCCTCCCGAGCTTCGTCTGACGGATGTAGAGCGACAGGCTGCACTGCGGTATGCCCGGCTGCACTGGCAATACTTCGAGAAATTCGTGAGCGAGGCAACTCAGTGGCTGGCTCCTGACAACTTCCAGGAAGAACCCGAACCGGTGGTCGCGCTCAGAACATCGCCGACCAACATCGGCCTTCAGCTCATGTCCATCATTTCGGCCCGCGACCTCGGCTTCATCGACATGGACTCGATGATCGAGCGTCTGGAGAAGGTGTTCCGCACGCTGGAGCGCATGCGGCGATACCGTGGACATTTTTATAACTGGTACAATCTGACCGACCTGCACGTTCTGGAGCCCGCTTACATCTCCACCGTAGACAGTGGAAATCTGGCCGGGCACTTCATTGCAGTTAAGCAGGCCTGCATCGAGGCAGCTGCCGAGTTGAACAGCGCGCCCGCAGCCGACGGAACTGACGAGGCAGGTGATCGCGAAACCAATCAGCGACGCCTGAGAGCAATCGCCGAGCGATCGAGAGAGTACGCCATCGAGATGGATTTCAAGTTTCTCTACGACGAGAAAAGAAAACTGTTCTCGATTGGATATCAGCCGGCACTCAACGCCTTCGACAATTCCTTTTACGATCTCCTGGCGTCAGAGTCGCGGCTGGCCTCCTTCGTCGCCATCGCAAAGGACGACGTTCCCGTAGCTCACTGGTTTCAACTCGGCCGGTCCCTGACTGCGGCCGCGGGTACGCGTACGCTCGTGTCGTGGAGCGGTAGCATGTTCGAGTATCTGATGCCGTCACTGGTGCTGCGGACATTTCCGTCAACGTTGCTGAGCCAGACACATCACGGGGCCGTGCGTCGGCACATCGCCTACGGAGCAGAGCGCGGTGTGCCATGGGGCATTTCAGAGTCAGCGTATAACGTCCGCGACCGGAGTGCCACGTATCAGTACCGCGGCTTTGGCGTTCCGGACCTTGCTCTCAAGCGCGGACTGAACCGGGAAGTGGTGATTGCACCATACGCTACTGTTCTCGCGCTGATGGTCGAGCCGCACCAGTCCATCCGCAATCTTTCCGTACTCGAAGGCGAAGGAGCGCTCGGTCCGTACGGCTTTCGCGACGCCATCGACTACACCCGTCCGGTCCCCGGTTCGAACAGGGCCGTTATCGGCGCATATATGGCCCACCACGTAGGGATGAGCCTCATTGCATTCGACAACGCGCTCAAGCGCAATGTGTGGCAAACCCGCTTCCACCGGGATCCTCTTGTCCGGTCAGCGGAACTGCTACTTCAGGAAAGGATTCCGCGCCGGCTTGTGCTCCAGGGAATCGACCATGGGGACGAGCCAATGCGGGTTCCCTCGGAAACAGAAAAACCATCAGTCAGGGAAATCGAAACTGCCGGCACGCCACAGCCACGAGTTGGACTGCTGGGCAACTTTCCTTTTACCAGCATCGTTAGCAACTCAGGAAGCGGAGTCGCGCGATCTGGCGACCTCGCGCTGAATCGGTGGCGCAACGACGGAACGCGAGACGACTACGGGCAATGGTGCTACATACGAGACATCACTGCCGGGAAGGTATGGTCGGCCGGATACCAGCCGACATGCGCCGAGGCGTCGTGGTATCGCGTCTATTTCGCAAGCGACCGTGTGACATTCCAGCGTCGTGACGATGACATAGAAACAACCATGGAAGTCGCAGTCGCACCGGGTGAGAGTGCGGAAGTGAGGCGGATCACTCTACACAACACTTCCACCACTCCGCGCGAGATCGAGCTGACGAGTTACATGGAGGTGGTTGTAGCGGATGCAGATGCAGATCGCGCGCATCCGTCGTTTGGAAATCTTTTCGTTCAAACGGAATGGTTGCCGGACAGCGCAGCGCTCCTCGCCATGCGCCGTCCGAGATCTGCTACTGACAAGCCAAGCTGGTGCGGGCATGTCGTTGCGGCTGACACTTCGGCGGGGGCTGTAACGTGTGAGACCGATCGGGCACGATTTGTCGGGCGTGGAAGAACGACGCGGGATCCTGTGGCGATGGATTCTCCATCAGATCTGAGCGGGACCACTGGAGCGGTCCTCGATCCCATTTTTTCGCTGCGAACCACGGTCGCTATACCGCCGGGCAGAATGGCGAAGGTCACCTTCACGTCATTCTTTGCCGAAGACCGTGAGCAGGCGGTGCAGCTCGCCGATCTCTATCACGATCCATACAGCGCCAGGCGCGCACTGGACCTTTCCTGGGCTCATGCTCAGGCGGAACTGAGAGAGCTTGAAATTGCACCGACTGACGCAGCCCTTTATCAGGAGCTCGCTGGTCACCTTCTCTACGCGCACCCAGGGTTCAAGGGACTTTCGCCTAAAGAGGAAGGACACAGACCGGGACAGGGTGACCTGTGGGCGCTGGGAATCTCGGGAGATTTTCCAATTCTGCTTGCCACACTTGAATCAGCAGATGGTTTGCCGAGTGTTCGGCAGCTGCTGAAGGTTCATCAGTACTGGAGGATGAAGGGGCTGCAATGTGATCTCGTCATTCTGAACGAGCACGCGGCGACATACCTGCAGGAGCTGAACGACGAATTGCTGTCGACTGTCATGGCGTCCAGCGAATCTGCTCTGCTTGACAGGCCGGGCGGAGTGTTCATTCGCCGTGCAGATGTACTCAAGCCGAATGACATAAATCTTCTGAATTCGCTCGCTCGCATTCAAGTGGACTGCGATGGACTCGGCCTCGGCAATTTTCTGGAATTTCCCAACGTCGAAGACAAGCATCTCTTCACGGGTCAGTTTCCGGCAGTGTCGGCGAGGGTCGCGGAAGATGCTCGCCTCGAGGCGGCGGTGGATGGATCCCGGAACGCGGCAGTGTCTGAAGCGGGCGCTCCTGCTACGCCAATTGCAGATCCAATCGAAGTCGCACCGTCCAAAGCAGCCGAGAGTGAGCCAGCTACGGGGACGGGATTGTCCGCGTTCAACGGACTGGGCGGATTCAACGAAAATCACGAGTACGAGATTCGGCTCACCGGTGACGTGCTGCCTCCAGCGCCGTGGGTGAATGTGATCGGCAATCCCGAGGCAGGCTTTGTGGTCAGTGAAAGCGGCACGGGAATGATGTGGGCGGGGAACAGCTATTTCTTCAGGTTGACTCCGTGGCGCAATGACCCCGTGAGCGATGCTGCGGGTGACTGCATTTATATCCGGGACGACGACAGCGGGGACGTCTGGACGCCAACTCCAGAGCCAGTGCGCGAGAAGACGCCTTACGTCGTGAAGCATGGCGCGGGGTATTCAACATTCGAGCACGTGCATGACGGTCTGCGAACTGTCCTCAGGGTGGGCATGCCTGAGACAGACCCGGTGAAGATTCAGGTTCTGTCTGTCACTAATGAAGGATCAACGCCCCGGGACCTGACACTCACTACATATGTAGAGTGGGTTCTGGGCGTCAATCGCGAGCAGACTCAGCAGCATCTGCGCACGAAAATGTCCGGGAGTGGGCGCGTCCTGACGGCTCAGAATTGCTTCGATCCTACATTTGCCTCGCGTGTCGCATTCTCAGCGGTGAGTGAAGAAGTCTCTTCGTTCACTGCGGGAAGACGTGAATTTCTGGGGCGCAACGGAACGCTGAGCGCTCCGGCGGCAATGCAGCGCGAGGCACTGAGCGGCGCGATCGGTGACACCGTAGACCCGTGTGCGGCGATGCGGTTCAGTCTGGCGCTCGCGCCCGGCGAGACGCGTGAAGTGGTGATTCTCCTGGGCGCGGGAGAGGGTGCCGACGGTGCGGTGGCACTCGCGGAGCGGTACGAGAAACCTGATGCGGCGACTGCGGCACTGGATCATGCTGCCAGGGTGTGGCGTGCGCGGCTTGGCAAGATCAGCGTGCGCACTCCTGATCCATCCTTTGATGTGGTGATCAACCAGTGGGCGTTATACCAGGCGCTTTCATGCCGCATGTGGGCGCGTTCTGCGCTGTACCAGTCGAGCGGCGCCTTCGGATTTCGAGATCAGCTGCAGGATGTGATGGCGTTTGCGTATGCGGAGCCGGGACTGGCGAGGGAGCACATTCTGAGATCCGCAAGCCGCCAGTTCGAAGAGGGAGATGTTCAGCACTGGTGGCATCCGCAAAGCGGGCGCGGTGTGCGGACGCGTTTCTCCGACGATCTCGTCTGGATGCCGTTTGTGGTGAATCACTATCTCGATCTCACCGGCGACAGCTCGGTGCTCGACGAGATTGTCCCGTACCTGTGCATGCGTCTGCTGAACGCGGATGAGCACGAGGTTTACGATCTGCCGCAGGTCTCGAAAATGGCAGAGTCAGTTTACGATCACTGCGTTCGCGCGCTGAGAAAGGCCTGTACGTTCGGCGAGCACGACCTTCCCCTGATGGGTTCAGGTGACTGGAACGATGGAATGAACCGGGTCGGCATCCAAGGCAAGGGAGAGAGTGTCTGGCTTGCCTGGTTCCTCATCACGACGCTCAGGAAATTCGCAGGTCATGCTGAGAAGCGGGGCGATGAAGATGTTGCACGGGAACTCAGGTCAAACGCCGATCGCTATAACGAAGCTGTGGAAACAGCGGGATGGGACGGCGAGTGGTATCGGCGGGCGTATTACGACGACGGGGCAATCCTTGGTTCGAACGAGAGCGACGACTGCAAAATCGATTCGATAGCACAGAGTTGGAGTGTGATATCGCATGCGGGTCGCAGCGACAGAAGCGTGCAGGCGATGAAGTCGCTCAACGAGCAGCTTGTGCGCGAGGATGCCCGCCTCATAATGCTTCTCACTCCGCCGTTCAATGACAGCACACATGACCCGGGTTACATCCAGGGATATCTCCCTGGCGTGCGAGAGAATGGAGCGCAGTACACGCACGCCGCGTTGTGGGCAGTCCTGGCAACGGCGCTGGCCGGCGATGGCGACAGGGCGATGCATCTGTATCAGATGATCAATCCGGTAACTCATGCTCTGACGCCTGAGGCAGTCGCTACCTACAAGGTCGAGCCGTATGTAGTCGCGGCCGACGTGTACACGGCGGAGGGTCACCTGGGGCGCGGTGGGTGGACGTGGTATACGGGTTCTGCGAGCTGGCTTTACCGCGTGGGGCTAGAGGCGATACTCGGTTTCACCAAACGCGCCGAGACTCTCGATTTCGACCCATGCATTCCGGCGGACTGGAAGGAGTTCTCGGTCGAGTACCGGCATGATGACAGCACCTACACGATTGAGATTCGAAACCCCTCGGGTGTGCAGAAGGGTGTAGAGTCAGTCACACTTGACGGTGCGCCGGTGAGCGGTCCGATCCAGCTCGTAAGTGACGGGAATCCTCATGCCGTCGTTGTTACGATGGGTTCTCGTCCGCGGCCTCGGCGAGAGGGGTGATCGCGGGCCCGTTCAGCACTTTGCCGTAGGGGTCGAAGCGCGATCCATGACATGGGCAGTCCCATGTTTTTTCAGCGGTATTCCAGTCCACGATGCAATACAGGTGGGTGCAGACCGCAGAACGGAGATGTACTTCTCCCTGAGGATCCTTGTAAGCGGCAAGCTTGCGCGTGCCGCGCCTGATGATCGCGCCTTTGCCAGGTTCGATCTGATCGACTGATTCAACTTCGCCGCCGGTGGCCCAGTCAGCGTATTGGGCGGCGACGTTGAGGTTTTCCTTCAGGAACTCGACCGCTGCGCCGAGCTTTTTTCGCGATGGGTCGTAGAGACGGCTCCACGAATTTTCCCGTTTAAGCACAAGATCGGAGAGGATAATTCCTGCGATCGTTCCGTGGGTCATCCCGTTACCGGAGTCACCAGATACGATGTAAATGTGTTCGTCGGTACCGGGATTTTTTCCGATGAATGCCATATAGTCGACAGGCTCCATCACCTGTCCTGACCAGCGGAACTCGATCGAGCTGATCATGGGAAACCGTTCGCGAGTCCATTGTTCGAGGCGGGCGAACCTGTCCTCCGCGTCGTCCTCCTGGCCGGTCTTGTGGTCTTCGCCACCGACGATGAGGATTTCTTCATCTCCCGAATCGATGCGGGAATCGACTTCGTGGAGGCGCACGTAGTGGTATGGATCGGCGGTGTCCCAGTACAGTGCTCTCGGAACCGCTCCTCTGGCAACGCGCGCGCCAATTACGTAAGTGCGATAGGCAGACTGCTTGGTGTGAAGGATGACCCAGTCGTTTACGGGGCTATTCGTTGCGACAACAACGTCATCGGCCGTGATGACGTGCCCTTCGCTTGTCGTGATGCGGCACGGTTCACCATCCACGATCTGTTCAGCGTGGGCGGAAAATATCTGACCACCGTCCCTGAGGATTGCGCGGGTGAGGCCGGTCAGGTATTTGAGCGGATGAAATTGCGCCTGTCGGGGAAATCGCAACGCAGGTCCGGCGTTCCAGAATTCGGCCGGATTCTCTTCGACAATCTCGACGTTACGCAGGCCAGCGCGGTGGATGGCGGCCAACTCTCTCTCGAGTTCCTTTCGATCGCCCTGCCCATCGAGAATGAGATAACCGTCAACGCGCTCGAAGTCGCAGTCGATGTCTTCCTGGGAAGCAATTGTTTCGATACGGTCGATAGCAGCTGAATGACTCTCGGCGGCTATTCGAGCGCCGTCCTTTCCGTGGAGTCTCTCGATTCTGTAATAACGATCGTCCAGAGCGCTGGTGAGGTGGGCCGTGGTGCGTCCTGTTTCACCGCCGCCAACGGGTCCATCGTCAATTACGACAACGGCATGACCGGCACGAGCCAGCATATAGGCAGTAGTCATCCCGGCGATGCCGGCTCCGATCACGCACGTGCTGACGCGAACGTCGCGGGTGAGGGGCGGAAGGTCCGGAACATCGCTTGTGGCCATCCACACCGAAGTGGTGCGACCAGAGTTGCTTCGCATGGTGTTCGATTGAGAGAATGAGTCAGAAAGAAAGCGCAGCGCATGCTATGGCGCACAGCGTATGCCAATGCTAATCTCACGACACGGACGCAGCCCGATTCAGCGTCGCGAACGAAAAAGGAAAAACAGGTATGGACTCAAAAGTAATGGACGCCGCCCGCGCAGCGTTCCCTGAAACGCCCAACACGGTTACGCTCGGCGCCGTCATTCACGAGGGAGAAGTAGATCCCCAGCCGCTTGTGACGATTCCGATTCAAATGGTCAACAGGCACGGCCTCATCGCAGGGGCTACCGGAACTGGCAAAACGCGCACCCTGCAACTGATAGCTGAACAGCTTTCGGCAGCCGGAGTACCTGTCTTCGTGGCTGACATCAAGGGAGACCTGTCCGGTCTTGGAGCTGAAGGTGCTGCCAATGACCGAATTTCATCGCGCGCGAAGGAAACGGGATACGACTGGCACGGCTCGTCGTTTCCCGTGGAATTCCTG